>JBKPPY010000083.1:0-9287 GCA_046733845.1 Actinomycetota bacterium
ACATGAGCGTCCGGGCAAAGATCCTGGAGCTGATGCTGGCGCTCAAGCAGGAATTCGACCTGACCTACCTGTATATCACCCATGACCTCGCGACGGCCAAGTTCTTCTGCGACCGGATCGCGATCATGTACCTCGGCCGTATCGTCGAGATCGGCCCGTCCGAGGCGATCTACGAGGACCCGAAGCATCCCTACACCCAGGCGCTCCTGCGGGCGATTCCCGAGCCGGATCCGCGCCGGACGGTCGCACGCGATCTGCCGCGGGGCGAGGTGCCGGACGCCGCTCGTCCGCCGCAGGGCTGCTCGTTCCACCCACGCTGTCCGCGCGCGTTCGAGATCTGCGGGTGGGAGACCCGCGATCTGCGCGACCTGCTCGAGGCGCACTGGGCCCGAGCAGGCGCCGCGGAGTACGAGGCCGAGCGCCCGCTGTTCGGCGACCTCGATGCACTCGCGGGCGCCGGCGCCGACTCCCGCGTTCGCATCCCCGCGCACGGCGGCGCGACCGGAGGCGATCTGCACGCGATCCTGGAGCGCGTGCGGACGGCGGATCCGGACGAGCCGTTCTGGAAGGGCGTCAAGACGATCACGCCGGACGCCGACGGGGTGGAGATCGAGTGGAACGAGTGGCGTGAGCCACGGCTCGTGCCGTCGGGGCCAGTCGAGGTCGAGTGCCATCTCTACGGCTGACGAGGGGATCCGGGCGGTGGCCGAGCTCGCCGCGGTTCGTGCCGAGCCGAACGACGCCGCCGAGCAGGTGAGCCAGGCGCTGCCCGGCGAGCCCCTCTCACTCGAGGAGGAGCGCGAGGGCTGGGTGCGGATCCGGACTGCGTACGACTACCCCGGCTGGATCCGTGCCGAGGCGTTGGACGGCGTGCTCGACGCGAGCTGGCTGGTCGCACGCGCCGGGGATCCCGTTGACGAGGCGCGGTCCTACCTCGGCGCGCCGTACGAGTGGGGCGGGTTGACCGAGCGCGGGATCGACTGCTCCGGGCTGGTGCATATGGCCTTCCGGCGGCTCGGCCGGCTCGTTCCCCGCGACGCCGACCAGCAGGAGGCGGCGGGCGAGCCGCTGCAGCCGAGCGGCCTGCGCCGCGGCGACCTCGTCTGCTACGGCGACCACATCGCGTTCTGGCTCGGCGACGGCCGCATCCTGCACGCGACCGGCCGCGACGGGGTACGGCGGGTGCTCGAGGAGGAGCACCCGCCGGATCTGGCTGCCCGCGTCCGGGCCTACGTCCGCCTCGGCTAGGCCGCGGGGACGATGTTCTGGTTGATGTTGAAGACGTTCTCGGGGTCGTATCGAGCCTTGAGCTCCGCCAGCCGCGGATAGTTGTGCCGGTAGCTGGCTCGGACGCGCTCCTGCCCCTCGTCCATGATCATGTTCAAGTAGGTGCCGTGCATCGTGTACGGCTCGAGCGCCTCCGAGTAGCCGATCGCCCAGTCGCGGATTGCCCCGGCGTTCGCGGGTTCCGGATCGACACCGACGATCACCTGGACCCAGTTCGCGTCGCGGAGCGACCACGCGGTCTCGTCGTCCCCGACCTCGGCCGCGGCCCCGTTCACCGGGTACATGTGCATGCCCGACTTCCACGTCGGCATCTTCCGGCCCCACTCGGCATTGACAGCGATCGCCTCGTCCGGGACTGTCTGGATCGCCGCCGAGCGCCAGTACCACTGGTCGCCGGGTGAGTAGAGGCCGTCGAAGGCCGTGTTGAGCGCCGGTAGCGGCAGCTCGCCGACGCCGTCGATGATCGGCTCGAGTGCCCGCGCCGGTGCAAGCAGATCGTTCGCCCGCTCGAGGTCGGTGCAGCACCAGACAACGCCGCACACCTTGTGCAGGTGGTATTCGGCCGGGAACATGTCGACCGGCGGGACGCTGTGGAAGTTGAAGAACCCTCCCACCTCAGGTGGCTGCTCGCCGATGAAGCCGCGGTACCAGTCGAGGATCTCCTCGGTTCGCTCGATCGGCCAGAACATCGGCCCTGCGACCACGTTCGCGACCGGGACGCAGCTGAACGAGAACGACGTGACGACGCCGAAGTTACCGCCGCCGCCGCGGATCGCCCAGAAGAGGTCCGGCTCTCGCTCGGCGTCGGTGTCGATAATCGTTCCGTCTGCCAGCACGACGGTCGCCGCCAGGAGATGGTCGATTGTGAGGCCTGCGGCGCGCGTGAGGTGGCCCGTGCCGCCGAGCAGCGTCAGACCGCCGACTCCCGTCGTGCCGATGATCCCGATCGGGACCGCGAGCCCGTGCTCGTGCGTCGCTGCGTCGAGCTCGCTCAATTTCGCGCCGCCTCCGACCCGCACGGTTCTCGCCGCAGGATCGACGTCGATCTTGTTCATCTGCGACAGGTCGATGACGAGCCCGTCGTCGACGCTGCCGAGCCCGCCGCCGTTGTGTCCACCGCCGCGGATGGCGATGCGCAGCCCTTCGCGCCGCGCGTAGTCGATCGCGGAGACGACGTCCTGCTCGTCGGTGCAGTAGACGATCGCAGACGGGCGCTTCTCGATCATGGCGTTGAAGAGTGCGCACGCGTCGTCGTACTCCGCGTCCCCTGCCGCAACCACGCGCCCCTTCACCACGCCGGCCAGCTCAGCACCTGCAGCCTGTGCCATGGGTCCCTCCCTCGGTCGTGAAGGGCCCGAGTCTAACGCTGCTGCGGACGAATAGGAACGATCGTCATCAGGCTCGTCAGTAGGGACGTGCGCTTGTGCTGTACCGCGTTGCGAGTTCGGAATCCTTTGCCCGCGGGAAGCTGATCGTCTCGGCATTGCCGTCTGAGACGTAGCGCAGGTCGGGGTGTCGTTCGAGCAGGTCGAGCCACATGCCCCAGGTGAAATCGCGGGCGCCGTGCCAGTGGGGGTTGGTCAGTATGCGCGGAATCGCGCCGGGGTTCCACTTGGTCGAGAACGGCGAGGGCGCAGGCTCGGCGCCGGAGAGGAACACGCCGGCGAACCGGTACGACTCGCCGTCCCAGGTGCCCCTGAGCGCAAGCGCTGCGGGGTGTGGCAGGACCCCCAGCGGCAGCGCCATCGTCTCGGGCCGGAAGCCGGGAATGCGGTCGGCGAGCAGGCGGTCGCCGAGGACGAGCTGCCGCTGCGCGGCGGCGGCGTTCAGCGTGTTCAGAGGGAGGTGGTCCTTTGTGTGGTTGCCGAGTTCGAATCCGTGTGCAAGGAGCCAACGGAAGGTCTGCTGGGCGGTCCGGCCGTTTCCGTCGAAGGCGTTCCGCGGGACGTAGAACGTCCCGGTCGCCGGGAAGCCCGGGTGCGAGGCGGCGAAGTCCTCGAGGATCCCGACCGCCGAGGCCGGGTCGAGCCGGCCGTCGGGCTTGAACGCGATCTGGTTGTTGGTTGCGTCGTCGAACGTCAGCACGACCGGGGACCGGCCCTTTGGCACGTCGAGCCGCCCGGATACGAGGTCCGACGCGCGCACCGGGTAGAAGCCGTCGCTCCAGAGTCGCGCGAGCTCGGCGCGGAACTGGCCGGCGGTCAGGTCGTACGCGCTCCCGTCCGGCCGGATCTGGTGGTGCATCAGCACGGGGACGACGCCGAGCTCGTTCGGTTTCAGCGACTTGGCCAGCTGGGCCGGCGTCTTCCGCTTCGGAAAGACGGCGGTCAGCGCGTCGGTGGGGAGCGCCGCGGCCGTGTAGGTGACCGCCGGATCCCAGAGCAGGTACTCGTCGACGCCGGCGTCGCGCGCCCCCCGGATCTCGTCCTGCACCTGCTTGGGTCCGTAGCTGGGGCTGCCGAGCGTGAAGTCCTGGAGCCACGGAACGAGGCGCGCTCCGGTGCCGCGAACGTCCCGCTGGAAGTCCTCGAGCGAGCGCTGGACGATCTCGTAGGGCTGGCCGTTCGGATCCGGGACGCCGTACTCGCCGGGCCCCCAGTGCGACGGATAGACCATCGCCGAGATGTAGTCGACGTGCGACGCCATCATCGGGATGTTCTGGGCGACCTCGGTCGGCCGCGTCGCTGCCACGCCGAAGACGGACGCGCCGAGATAGGTGCCGTAGGGCTTCACCGCCGCGCGGGTCTCGGCGAGGAAGGACGCGATCGCCTCCTCCGGCGTGCCCTTCAGGCCCGGGAAGATCATCGTCGACAGCGGCCCGTCGGGCCGGCGGACGTAGTCGTAGAGGACGTCGTCGATCCCGGCCTTTGCGGCCGCCGCCGCGATCGCGATCTGGTACTGCCGCACCGCTGGGTTCGCAAAGTTGGTGAAGCCGCCGTACCCGCCGTATTTCTGGCCGTCCGGCGTCTGGATCACCTCGTCGTGACGGCCTGCCTGCCAGGCGGCATCCGCCAGGATCGGGTCGCGGAAGCACACGAGGCGGCCGATCACGCGCACGCCCTTGCGATGCAGGGACGCGATCGCCTGCGGGAGGTCGACGATCGGCTTGACCGCTCCGATGCGGTGCGCGAGCGGCACCGGCGCGTTCCAGCCGACCGTCCCGGACTCGTCCTTCAGGTCGAGCTCCACGGCGTTGATTCGGCCTTGGTCGATCAGTTCGAGCACGCCCTTGCGGAGGGTGGGATCGGCCCAGGCGTCGAACGTGACGTGCACGGCGCGCACGGGGTGGGCCGGCCGCCGCGGCTGCATCGAGATCCAGACCCGTTTGGTGGTTGCGTTCCGCAGCGTGTCGGTGGCGACGAGGGTGATCGCGCCCGTCGGGCGGTGTTTCCAGGAGAGCCGGAACCGCCCGTTCGAGACGAGGATCGGGCGCCCGTCGGCGGTCAGCGTCGCGCCGGGCTCGAGCGTCCCGGCGACCGCGAGGGGGCGCCCCCAGGGAATCATCACGCCCGGCGGATCGAAGGCGATCGTCGGGCCGACCGTGTCGACCCGGATCTTCCACGTCTTCGTCGTGCGCGAGCCGGGGAACCCGCCGGGAGCGGTCGCCTGGACTCGGTGCGACCCGTCCCGGAGGTGGTTGCCGTCGAAGACGAAGCGGCCGTCCTTCAGGTACGCCCGGCCGGTGACGTCGGCGCCGTCGAGCTTCCAGCGCACGCGGTCGAGGACGGACGGGTCGGCGCCGACCGAGAACCGCAGCGACGGGAGCTTGGCGGGGCCGATAGCGCTTGCGGCCGGGCCCTCCGGGTCGAGGCCGGGGGCGGACAGCTTGGCACCGAGCGCGAAGGTGGCAAAGACGAGCGCGCCGACCACGGCGACGGCGATGGCCAGGCGGTGGTAGCGGCGGAAGATGCTGCGCCGCTCCCGGCGGCGCGGCGGTCGGGGAGTGTCCTCCGAGTCTGCGCGGTCGCCGTCGCCTGAGGGCGGTTCGTCGGTAGGTGTCTCCGTCCGCAGGCGTTCGATCTCGCCGATCAGGAGCAGGATCGCGCGGCCCGCGGGCTGAAGCTCGGGGTGCGACTCGTCGTCCGCGAGCTGCCGCCCCCAGCGGCGGAGCTCGTCAATTTGTCCTGCATCCACGGGCAAAGTATGACCGGCAATCGGCCTCCGAAGGTGGTCGGTCCGTGCTAATTGACGACCGCGAGCTCGAGTCCGAGCAGCGCGGGGACCTTCTGGAGCCGCGAGTGCTGGTGGCCGATTCCGAGCGCGACGTGGTGGGTCGGCCCCTCGGCGCACCAGGCGTCCATGAACGCCGCTGGGCTCATTGCGAATCGCAGGCGCGAGTTCGTATTCCCGATCCGGAAGGTCGGGCCGGCAATCGACTCCCCCTCGGCGGCGATCAGCTTGAGGCGGCCGTCGGCGGTCTGCGTCAGGCCGAGGATCGTGATCGGCCCGAGCCTCACCTTCATCTCGATCGACAGGCCCGCGCCGGACTTGCCGTGGTAGAGGCTCAGTGCCCGGGCAATGGGGCGTCCCTCGGCGATCGCCAGGTGACCGGGCCCGTCGTGCCCCATGAGGACGAACCCTTCGTCGAAGTCGAGTGCGTAGAACTCGCTGTAAGAGCCACCGGCGCCGAGCCGGTCGAGCAGGAACATGGCGAGGTTCGTCTTCAGATCGCCCTCTCCCGCAGTCGGTACGCCGTTCGCGGTGAGCAGCGAGTTGCCGACGATCAGGCCGGCCCCGACGCGCTCGTTCACGTTGCCGTCGGCGCCGCGGTAGTAGTACGTCAGCCCGTCGAGCGCGAAATCCTCGACGAGCCGGTCGAGCCCGACGGCCACGCGGGCCGACCAGTCGAACACCTCAGGCGAGATCTCGTCGGCGATCGGGTCCCCGCCAGGTTCGGCGAGGTCGAAGGTCGCTCGGATCTCCTCGCCCTTGCGCTCGACTGCGGCGAGATCGGCCGACTCGACCCGGGCGACCAACTCGTCCATCTCGAGCACCTCAACGTGGGCGCCGGTCTGTGCCTGGACCTGGGTGAAGTCTGAGTACATGTCGAGCATGCCCGGGTACGTGTGCCCGAGGAATCCGAACCGAGCCGACCGCAGGCCCTGCACGGCGCGGGCGGAGTCGATCCACTCGGCGATCCCGTCCCAGGCCGGATCGCCATCCTCGAGGCTCCCGGTGACGGTGCTGTACGGGATCCGCGCGCGGGTGAAGGCGCCTGCAAGCTCCGGGACGCAGCAGGCGGAGCAGCTGGCGAGCCACTCGCCCGTGGTCATCCGCTCGTAGTCGAGCGTCCGGGTTGGCTGCAGGTTGAGGATCACGACCGGTGCCTTCGCCGCCTGAACTGCCGGTAACACCTGCGACGAGGTCGCGTACGTGGCCGCGTAGACGAGCACGAGCTCGACGCGACCGGCGGCGAACGTCTCTCCTGCCGTCCGGGCAGCCGCGGGGGTGTCGACGAGACCGGCGGAGACGACCTTCGCGCCCAGCTCCGCGAGCCGCTCCTCCACGCGCCGCTGATAGCCCTCGAGCCGCTCGCGCAGCCCCTCGAACTGAGGCCAGTAGGCGGCGAGGCCGATGGCGAAGACGCCGATCCGCGGTGCAGCGTCCCGGCTCAACGGGCCTCCGCGTGCGCTGCGTGCCGACGGGCTGCGGCGCTGCGCAGGCGCTCCCGTGCGCGCCGGTACATCTCGCCGGCGTTCGGGATGATCACGCTCGCGAGGAGGAGACCGCCGACGACGATGTTCTGGTCCTGGGCGGGAATCAGATCGGCGGTCAGCGCCGTCTGCAGGCAGCCGAGCACGGCCACGGCGAGGACGACCCCGGCGATCGTCCCGCGGCCTCCGAAGATCGAGACGCCGCCGAGCAGCACGATCGTGACGACAAAGAGCTCCGTTCCGATCGCGGAGTCGTAGCGGGCCGACGCGAAGCGCAGCGTCCAGAGCACGCCGGCGAATCCGCTCAGGACGCCCGAGAGGACGAACAGCCAGAACTTGATCCGCTTGACTCGGATCCCGGCGAAGAACGCCGCCTCCTGGCCGGCACCGATTGCGAAGATCGCGCGGCCGAGCGGCGTCGCGTGCAGGACGATCGCGAAGACGACCGCGAGTGCGAGGAAGAATGCGATCGAGTAGGGAATGTGCGTGTGCGGGATCGGGACGACGCCGATGTTCGACAGGTTGGCGGGGAATCCGCCGATCGTGTCTGTCGGCAGGATCCCCTGGGCGATGCCTCGATAGAGCGTGAGCGTGCCGATCGTCACTGCCAGTGACGGCAGCCCGAGCCGCGTGATCAAGAAGCCGTTGAACGCGCCGAGGAACGCGCCGAGTAGAACGGCCATGAGCATCGCCGGCCAGATCGGCCAGCCGTGCTTGAAGAGCTCGGCCATGCCAACGCCGCAGAGACCGAGCATCGAGGCGACCGAGAGGTCGATCTCTCCCGTGATCACGATCAGCGTGAGCGGAAGGGCCATGATCGCGACCTCGCCGACGTTCAGGCAGATGAAGAAGAGGTTGGTCGAGTGCAGGAAGTACGGCGAGACGTGCGCGCCGTAGGCGATGGTCGCGCCGAGCAGGACGACCAGCAGCGCTTCCCAGCGGACGACGACCCCGAGGTGCCGCCGGACGACTCGCGGCGGCGGCCCGCCGGGGACTTCGTCGCCGGGCTTGTAATCCTCGAGCTCAGCCACGAGCTCTCCTCCGGGTGCGGAAGGCAGGAGCGACGCGAATCGCGATCAGCCGGTCGAAGGCGATCGCCGCGATCAGCAGCCCACCGGAGATCGCCGCGCTCCAGAATGACGACACGTTCACGACCACGAGCGCGCTGTAGATCGTGGCGAGCAGAAGTGCGCCGAGTGTTGCCCCGAGGACGGTGCCGCTGCCGCCGAAGATCGCCACACCGCCGACGACGACCGCCGCGATCACCTGGAACTCGTAGCCGACCCCCGCGATCGCGTCGACGGATCCGTAGTAGGAAAGCCAAAGCGCGCCGGTGATCCCGGCGATCGCGCCGCTGATGACGAAGGCGAGAAAGACCCGGGAGCCGACCGAGATGCCGGCGAGCCGGGCGGCGTCGGGGTCGGAGCCGATCGCGTAGAAGTCGCGTGCCGTACGGAAGCTGCGCATCGCATAGGTCGCGATTGCGACGGCGACGATTGCGATGATCGCGAGGTAGGGGATTCCCGCCACCGTGCCGTAGCCGATCTTGTTGAAGGAGTGGGGGAGCATCGAGGCGTTGACCTGGTTCCCGCCTGCCCAGGCGCCGTCGATCCCGCGGATGATGTAGAGCGTCCCGAGGGTGACGACCAGGCTCGGCACCCGGGCGACGGTCACGATCAGACCGTTGATCGCCCCGAACCCGGCACCGATCGCCAGGGTGAGCAGGAAGACGAGGACGATCGAGACGTGCGGGTGGTGCCGGTAGAGCGTCCCGGCCGCGTACGCGGAGATGCCCAGCACGGACCCGATCGACAGGTCGACGTTGCGCGTGATCACGACGATCGTCTCGCCGATCGCGAGCAGCGCGATGATCGCCGCGCCGGAGACGATCTGCTGCACGTTCGTGGTGCTGAGGAACCGGTGATTGTCGATCGTCGCGGCGCCGACGACGATCACGAGCGCGAGCACGATGCCGAGCTCGCGGAAGCGAAAGAGCAGTTCCGCAAGGCCGTGCGAGGTCGCCGGCTGCTCGATCGCCCGACGCTCTTCGGCGACGGCGCTCACGCGGCCGCCTCCTCGGCGATCCCGGTCGCCGCATGCATGATCGAGTCCTCGGTCGCCTCTGCACGTGTGAACTCGCGCGTGACGCGGCCCTCGAAGAGCACGATCACGCGATCGGCCATCCCGAGCACCTCTGGGAGCTCCGAGGAGATCATCAACACCGCGACCCCCTGTGCAGCGAGCTCGGAGAGGAGTCGGTGCACCTCTGCCTTCGTTCCGACATCGATGCCGCGCGTCGGCTCGTCGACGATCAGCAGCCGCGGCTTGCGTGCCAGCCACTTGGCG
>JBKPPY010000084.1:0-9605 GCA_046733845.1 Actinomycetota bacterium
GCCGCGGGCGCGCGCGTGCTCCTCATGCGTCAGGGCAAGGTCCTCGCCCGGGCGCGGACGGACTCGCGCGGGCGGTACGTCGTCTGGATTCGGCCCGCGCGGAGTGGAGTCTGGCGGGCCCGGCTGGCCGGCGCGAACACGTGGTCCGGACAGGTCCGGATCGAGGTCTCGCCGCAGCTCCGCATCGATGCATCGACGGCGACCGCCTTCGTCGGAGCTCCGATCGTCGTCCGAGCCAAGCCCCGAACGTCCGGCCGGGTGGCGCTCCTGGTCTTCCGTCTCGGCCGACCGGTTGCCGAGCTGCAGGTACCGATCGGGCGCCGGGTCGTGATACCGACGGCCGGGACAGGCCTCTTCGCCGTCCGCGCCCAGCTCGGCCGATCCGTTGCCCGTGCGCGCGTCACCGCGGCGAGCCGGACGCTCTCGGTCGGATCTGCCGGTCCGGACGTCGCGGCACTGCGCAGCCGGCTTGCGGAGCTCCACGTCCACGTGCCCGCCCCGTCGACGACGTTCGGCTCGGAGCTCTACGACAGCGTCGTCGCGTTCCAGAAGGCGCGAGGCCTCGAACGAACCGGCACCGTCGACGACGCAACCTGGCAGGCGCTGTCCCAGGACGTCGTTCCGACGCCTCGCTACCGCGGCCCGGGTACGCATATCGAGGTCTCCAAGAGCCGCCAGATTCTGATGATCGTCCGCGACGGCGTGACGGTCTGGTACCTGCCGGTGTCGTCCGGCGCGGGCGGGATCACGCCGGCCGGCAACTACCGGATCCTCTGGAAGGCCCTCGCGACGACCACCTGGCTCGGCCCGGCGATCCTCTACCGGACGATGACCTTCCACACCCACTACGCGATCCACGGCTTCCCGTCGGTTCCGACCTACCCGGCAAGTCACGGATGCGTGCGGGTGCCGATCTGGCTCGCGGACTGGCTGTATCAGCAGTCCCCGGTGGGCGAGCGCGTGTACGTCTACGAGTAGTCGGGGTCCGCGAGCGGCGGCTCGTCCTCGGCCAGGCGCCGCTGCACGACCGACCGCGAGAGGACTCCGACGAGCCGGCCCTGCTCCACCACGGGCGCGCGCTCCAGCTCGGCCTCCTCGAGCAGCCGGTAGCCGTCGTCAAGGAGCTGGTCGGCGTCGAGGACGAGCGGCGGCGGGATGACAGCCGCCGAGACCGGGGTCGAGCGAGGATCGAGGCCTGCGGCGAGGACGTGCTCGACGAGCGAATCGGGAGTGACGAGTCCCAGCAGCCCCCCTTCGCCGTCGACGACGAGCACCGCTCGGACGTCCGGGCGCGTCAGATGCTGAGCGGCGTCCTGCACTGTCGCGGAGGACGCGAGCGCCGCTGGATCCGAGAGCATGCCGTCGCGGACGAGGCTCACGGGTAGAGACCGCGGTCGTTCAGGGCTGCTGCAACCTCGCGAATGCCGGTGACGAGCGCCGCCTGCCGGAGCGTGATCCCGCGGGCGGTGGCGAGCTCCCAGACGCGGTCGAACGCATCGCCCATCTTGTCCGCGAGCCGGGCACGGATGTCGTCCCTGTCCCAGAACAGCCGTCCGAGGTCCTGGACCCACTCGAAGTACGAGACGGTGACGCCGCCGGCGTTCGTGAGGATGTCCGGCAACACGGGCACGCCGCGCTCGGCGAAGATCGCGTCCGCCTCCAACGTGGTCGGGCCGTTTGCCCCCTCGGCGATCATCCGCGCCTTGACGCGCGGCGCGTTCTCGCCGGTCACCTGCTCCTCCAGCGCGGCGAGGACGAGGATGTCGCAAGGCAGCTCGAGCAGCTCCTCGTTCGTCACGTGCTCGCCCGCGTGGTCGGCAAGCGACGCATGACCCCGGTCGAGCGCGTGGGCAAAGAGAGAGGGAATGTCGAGCCCGGCCTCGTCGTAGAGCCCGCCCGACACGTCGGAGACGGCGGTCACCCGCGCCCCGCGGTCGTACAGCTCGGTGGCGGCGACTCCACCGACCTTGCCGAAGCCCTGGACGACGCAACGCTGGCCGGCCAAGTCCCAGCCGAGTCGGCTGCAGGCCCGCTCGACGACCATGACCACGCCCGCGCCGGTGGCCTCCGCGCGGAAGACGGAGCCCCCGATGGAGATCGGCTTGCCGGTGACGATCTCCGGAACCGCATGGCCGACCTGCATCGAGTACGTGTCCATCATCCAGGCCATCGTCTGCTCGTCCGTCGCCATGTCCGGCGCCGGGATGTCCTCCTGAGGACCGATCACCGGGAGGAGCTCGGCGGTGAAGCGCCGGGTGATCGCCTGCAGCTCGCGTAGCGACAGCGCGCGCGGATCGCAGCGGATCCCGCCCTTCGCGCCGCCGTAGGGGAGCCGGAGGAGTGCGCACTTCCAGGTCATCCACATCGACAGGGCGGCGCACTCTCCGAGCGAGACGTGCCGGTCGTAACGGACGCCTCCCTTGGTCGGCCCCAGGACGCTGGAATGCTGCACCCGGTAGCCCGGGAATACTGTGCGGCGGCCGTCGTCGAGCTTGATCGGGACGGACACGATCAGCGAGCGCTCGGGAAGGCTGAGCCGTTCCACGATTGCGTCGCTGACCTCCGCGTACGGCACTGCTTGCTCGAACTGCGAGATCGCCTGATGAAAGAGCGGCGTCTCCCACTCGAGCGGAGCGTGCTCCTCGGTCACCTCATCGACGCGCGACACGCAGCCGAGTGTAAGCGTTGGGGACTGGATTCATCCTGTCCCCAACACCGTCTCAGAGCTCAAGGAAGCAGGCGCAGGAGCCGATCAACTGCCTGTCGAACGAAAGGTTCCCCCCAGATGACCAGGTCTCTCAAGCTGAGCGCATTCGTCACGCTCGTCGCCTACGTGAGCGGCGCGGCGGCGCTCCTCTGGCGCCGCTAAGTCTCTTCGACGTAGACGACGGGTAAGCCCTAGCTCGGGCTCTTCTTCCAGCCGCCCTTTCCAAACAGGCGACGCAGCCGGTCACGGAACGACCGCCCAGTCTCTTCAGCCGGATCGACCCGGAAGACCGGCGGCCCACCTGCGGGCTCGGGCAACTGTCGCGCCTGCTCGGGCGTGAGCGTCGTGATCACACAGCGCTCGTAGATCCGGTCGACCTGGTCGGCGTCGACGAAGCGAAGCCCGTCCTGGGTCTGAACCACGATCCCGTCGAAGACGTCCTCTGACTCGACGTAGCGAACACTCTCGACGGTCCCGATCCGCTCCCGACCCGCGTCGTACACATCTGTCCCCGGACCGAGCGCGAGGTAGGAGACCGGCGAGCCGCAGTCAACGTTCTCGGTTGGCACGGGGTACAGCCTACTGAGGCCGCCGAGGTTCCTCTTTCTCGCTTTGCTTCAGCCGGACATCGTTCTAAGCTGGGACGCCGTGGCCATTTCGGTAAACACTCCCTCCGACCACGAACGGCCGATGTCCGACGCGGACACGATCACCGGCCGGACGATCCGGTGTCTCACCGTCGTGGCCGGACCGACGGCGGTTGGAAAGACGAGGCTTCTGCAACTGGCGGCCACGGACGAGCTGCTCCGTCAGCGTCTCCGAGTGCCAAAGGCACCTGCAGTGACCCCAAAAGAGTTGCTGCGACTCAGCTCGTCCGGTCCGATCAATGAGCTGATCCTTCACTACGACATCCTCAAGCCGCACCACAAGGGACTTCGTTCGCATGTTGCCGATCCCGCGACGACGACGCTCAGCCATGCCGAGTCAATCGTGTTCTTGACGCTCAGGACCACGCCCGAGCGTCTCGCGGCACAGCTCGATCGGCGAATCACCGCCTACGAGCGGAAGACGAACAAACGCCGGAGGCTGCAACAACTCCGGGGGCTGGAATCGGAGTATCAGGACAACGGCTTCGTTGCGGACTGGTACCAGCGCTGGTTCGGCTTCGTGGAGCGCTTCCGGCCCGTCACGACCGCCAACTACATCGTCGACGCGCACCAGGGCTACCGCCTCACGCCGTACATGCCGTGAAACCGGCGGTCTGACGCAAGCCGGTGTCTCACCCGGACCCGCACGGCCCGCCCGATCTCACCCCGATCCGGTTCGGTGAGGTCTGGGAGAACCCCGTCACAGGTGAGCGCGCCACGATCCTCGAGCTCCCGTTCACCAACCCCGAAGGCCGCGCGACGGCAGAACTGACCGCCCCGTTCGGAACTCGCCTTCCCGGCGAGCACCGCCATCCCACAGTTGTCGAGCGCCTCACCGTGCTCGAGGGCGAGTTGACCTTGAAGCTCGACGGGCAGACGAGCACCCTTCGACGGGCGGAGACGGCGGTCGTCGAGCAGAACGTCTGGCACGACTGGTGGAACGCGACCGACTACCCCACGCGGGTCCAGGTGGAGGTCACTCCGGGCGAGCGCTTCGGACACATGATCGAGACCATCTTCGGCCTTGCCCGGCTCGGATACACCGATGCGAAGGGCATGCCGCACGTCCTGCAGCTCGCGCTGACATCGCGCGAGTTCAGCGACGTGATCCAGTTTCGACAGCCACCGGCGGCAGTGCAGCGGGTGGTCTTCGGCGCCCTCGCCCCGATCGCCCGCCGCCGCGGCTATCGCGCGACGTACCCACAGCTCTCGCGCTCGCTGCTGGCACCGAGGGCGTAGCCCGCACCCGAACGGGGTGCCCCCACTTGCCGTCAGACCAAAGGCCCCTCTCGATGGTCCCGCCGCTCCCGGGGCACCCCCCACCGCGAGTGTGCGACATCAGCGACGAATCGTCAAACGATCGAAGGGAGTTGCGGGCACCCTTCGCCGCCTCGCCAAGTCGGGGAGAGGCGTTCAACCCGACCAGGGGGCAAGAGTGCCCGCCGGGGCAGTCTGCCTGCTGGATGCCTGACCCGTTCGCGTCAACTGCGGCCTAGCCGGACGTTCGAGGTGCCGGGGACGGGATTCGAACCCGTACGCCCCCTTGGGGACACCTGGTTTTAAGCCAGGCGCGTCTCACCAGTTTCGCCACCCCGGCCGGAGCAGGATACCCCGGTCGCCGCGACCGACCTGTGCGGGCGCGGCACACAACCGCCTGCCGTGAGCACAGTGCTTAGGGAAGTCGTGGACAGGGGCCGTACAGGGCGTACCTGCTCACAACAACCGAGAATGCGTGTGCGGTCGCTCCACGCACCGTGCTCTGGAGGCAGTAGTTCGTCCTCGTCGCCCAGGCCACCCGTGCCCGGATCGGGCCGCCGTATCCGCCGCCGATCGTTGCCAGCTTCGCGGTGGTCATGCCCGCGTAGCTCTTGTGGTGCGTGACCCCGTAGACCTCGGCCGCCGGTCGGGCGTCGAGGACGTTGTGCGCAGCAAGGCTCAAGGCTGTCGGATCGGCTGCATGCGCGCCGCCCGCCACGGCAAGCGCCGCGAGCGTCACCACGATCGAGATCTTCCGCACGGTGCTCGGATCGGCAACCGGCGGTGTCGGCTTGAATCGTTCGAGCTCTAGCCCGGCCCGCTGCCCTGCTGGTCCGACGAGAGCGGGACACCCTCCGGGCCGTGGCCGCGGTAGGCGTCGCGGAAGGTCTCGAACGCCTTCTGGTCGAACTTCGTGCACGTCGCGAGGTGGCCGACGCCGTAGTACCCGTCCTGGTAGTAGCGAGTCGGGTCACCGGTCCAGGCGGTGAGGGCGATCTTGTTTCCCAGTCCCGCAATCGGCGTGCCGAACATGCCGTTCGGACTCTCGTCGTAGAACTGCCGAAGCTGAGCGATCGTCTCCTGGGAGACCTTCGGCCCCCACCACATGATCACGCCGCCGTGCTCTTCGTTGTGGACGACCTGCCGCGGGTTGACGGGCTGCGTGTAGAAGCCCCAAACCGCCCAAAGCTGGTAGTGCGAGCCGCCGGAGGGCGGGAAGGTGCTCCACTTGACCTTCGAGCTCAGCGTCGGGACGTCGACGTGGTAGCCGCTCGCCACCTTGTGCACAGGCGGCAGAACCGGCTTGGAGACGACCGTGCACCCGGCGGCGGCCATCGCGGACGCGACCTTCTTGTCGCTTCCCGAGTCGGCGTTGCTGCTCTTCCCGGAGGCGAGGACCGCGACGAGCGCGATCACCACACCCACGACGACCGCCCCACCCGCGCCGTACAGGAGCTGGCGCTTCCGCGCAGCATCGAGGCCCTGACGCTGCGCATGGCGCTGCTTCGGCGCCTGGACCTTGCGCGGAGGTGGCGGAGTGCGGGGCTTCTTGGCCACGGCCGCGCCAGGGTATCAGGCACTCATGAGAGCTTCCTGAGCGAAGAAATCGGCAACTGCGGCCCGATCGGTGACGACCGGGCATGCGGGGAGCGCCTCGAGGAACGCGCGTCCGTAGGGCCGGGACGAGAGCCGCGGATCGAGGATCGCGACCACGCCTCGGTCGGCATGCGACCGGATCAACCGGCCGAATCCCTGCCGCAGCTGGAGGACCGCGGACGGCAAGGCGTACTCGCGGAACCAGTCGCCGCCCTGCTCGGAAATCCGCTCGCACCGCGCCTCGACCAGCGGGTCGCCCGGGGCTGCGAAGGGGAGCTTGTCGATCACGAGCAGGGAGAGCGATTCGCCGGGGACGTCAACGCCTTGCCAGAAGGTCGAGGTGGCGACGAGCACCGAGGCGACCTCGTCCCGGAACCGCTCGAGCAGCCGCTCGCGCGGGGCCTCCCCCTGGACGAGGATGTCGTATGGGATCCGGCCGCGGATCCCGTCGGCGACCGCCGCGAGCGCCCGGTACGAGCTGGTCAGGACGAGCGCCCTGCCGGCGGAGATCCGGCAGAGTGCCGTGACCTCCTCGACGATGCGGTCGAGCGCTCCGTCGGCGCGTGGATCCGGGAGTTGTCGTGGCAGGTAGAGCAACGTCTGAGAGCGGAAGTCGTACGGCGACCCGACTGCGACCTCCTTGACGTTGCGCCGGAGCCCGATCCGCTCGCGGACGAAGCCGAAGTCGTCGCCGGCAGTCAGCGTGGCCGAGACGAGCACGGCCGTCGGCCCGTCGTCCCAGAGCAGCTCCTCGAGCGATGCGCCCACGTCGATCGGCGCCCAGGCCAGGAGGTCGGGCTCCGCCCAGACGACGCGGTTGTCATCCGGCTCCAGGCAGGCGGCTGCGTCGGCTGCAAGCCTGAGCGCCCGGGCGGCGACCGCGTCCAGTTCGTCGCGACCTCCGTCGAGCGCAGCGGCGAGATCGATCAGGCTCGACTCGAGCACGCCGATGGTCTCGGGCGACACCTCTCGCAACCGCCGGCGGCCGGCCGGAGGCGAGACGGCCGCCAGCAGCCTCCGGCCCGCGCCTTCGACCCGGTCGAGCGCCCGTGCCGGAGCGGGGATCGACGCCTCCCGGCAGGCGCGGTCGGCGTCCCGAAGGAGCCGGTGGAGGACCGGGCCGCTGATCCGCGCGCCGAGCCACGCTGCCGCACACTCCTCCAGGCGGTGCGCCTCGTCGAAGACGACCGCGTCGTGCTCGGGCAGCACCGCCGGCGCGTCCGTCCGGCTGCGGAGGCCCAGGTCGGCGAAGTACAGCGCGTGATTGACGATGATCAGCTCGGCGTGCGAGGCGCGCTCACGCGCCGCCTCGGAGAAGCACAGGGACGAGAAGACGCAGCGCCGGCCGAGGCAGCGGTCGGCCCCGACGGCGATCTCCGACCACACTGCATCAGGAGGCTCGACCTCGAGCTCGGCTCGGTCGCCCGTCTCGGTCGAACCGATCCAATCCCGAATCGCCTCAAAGGCGGCCGCGTCCTCGGCCCGCGGGAAGAGCTGTCCGCCGAGCAGCTCGAAACCATGCAGGGCCTGCCGGCAGAGGTAGTTCTGCCGCCCTTTGAGCACTGCAACCTCGACGTCGCGGCCGAGCGCCGCCGCCGCAGTCGGGATGTCGTTCGTCAGCAACTGCTGCTGGAGCGCCTTCGTCGCCGTCGAGACGACGACCCTCAGGCCAGAATCGAGCGCAGGGATCAGGTACGCAAGGCTTTTCCCGGTGCCGGTCCCCGCCTCGGCGAGGAGGTGCTCGCCGGACGCAAGAGCGAGCTCGACCTCGCGGGCGAGGGCAGCCTGCTCCGGTCGGGGCTCGTACCCGCGGAGGACCTGCTCGAGGCGCCCGCCGGGCCCGAAGAATGCATCCACGGCGGACAGCGTACGGAGCACTGCGGCCGGAGGAACACATGTTCGGGCGGGGCTGGGCAAAAAGATCGCAACGTGCGACTTTTTCGCGCTTGACACGCCTGCCGAGACCCCTGTAGATTCGTCCCGTCAGATCCGGTAAGCCCTCGGGCTCGCCGGATCTGGCGTTTTTTAGGCCCAGAACGGAGATAAACTCCGTCAACCAGACGTCAGGAGACGCACATGGGCTTCCTCGACAAGCTCTTCGGGCGCAAGAAGGAAGAGGCGTCCACGCCGCCTCCGGCCGACGCGCCGACAACGCCTCCGGCTTCTCCGCCGGCGGAAGAGGCTCCGCACGAGCACGGTCCAGACGAGCCGCACGACCACGATCACTGAGAAATAGGGAATCGGGGACAGGCCCGTCGGGCCAGTTCCTTTCGGCTTCGCTTGCCGTCCGACGGCGGCGCTACGTTTGTCGGCCCGATGCTGATCGGAGCCTTCGTCGTCGGTGCGTTGCTCGGTGGCCTGGCCGCCTGGCTCATCCTGCGCGAGCGCATCGCGGCACATCGCCGCGCGGCCGACGAGGTCTCCGCCACCTTCCGCTCGATGTCGGCCGAGGCGCTGCAACAGAACTCCGATTCATTCCTCCGTCTCGCCCAGTCCCAGCTCGCGCCGATCGCCTCGACCCTCAAGACCTTCGACGAGAAGACGATCGCCCTCGACCAGGAGCGTCAGCGCGCATACGGGTCGCTGATCCAACAGGTGCGCTCGCTCGCCGAAGGTCAGGAGCGGTTGCGCGCCGAGACCGGGAACCTCCGGACCGCCCTCCGCGCCCCCCACGTCCGCGGCCGCTGGGGCGAGATCCAGCTGCGCCGGGTGGTCGAGCTCGCCGGGATGCTCGCGCACAGCGACTTCCAGGAACAGGCGGCGACCAGGGACGGCGACGGCGCGCTGTTGATCCCGGATCTCGTCGTCAACCTTCCCGGTGGAAAGCACATGGTCGTCGACGCCAAGGCTCCTCTCGCGGGGTACCTGGACGCGCTCGAGGCCGAGGACGAGACATCGCGGAAGGCCCACCTCCAGGTGCACGCACGCCACGTTCGCGAGCACATCGCGAAGCTCGGCGCGAAGCGGTACTGGCAGCAGTTCGAGCCTGCGCCCGAGTTCGTGATCATGTTCCTGCCCGACGAGACGTACTTCCGTGCCGCGTGCGAAGCAGACTCGGGCCTACTGGAACTCGGCCCGGAGTCGGGCGTGCTGCCGTCCTCGCCGACCACCCTGATCGGGTTGCTGAAGGTCTTCGCCTACGCCTGGCAGCAGGAGACGATCGCCGAGGACGCGCGGGAGATCGCATCCCTCGGACGGGAGCTGTACGAGCGGCTCGGCGTCTTCGCCTCCCACTTCTCGAAGGTCGGCCGGGCACTCGACACCGCAGTCGGCGCCTACAACCAGGCAACCGGCTCGCTCGAAAGACGGCTGCTCGTCACCGCGCGGAAGTTCGAGCAGCACGGCGCGGCGACCGGCGAGCTCGGCGCGGTGGAGCCGCTCGAGAAGTCGCCTCTTCC
>JBKPPY010000085.1:0-9647 GCA_046733845.1 Actinomycetota bacterium
GATTACGCGTGGCGAGTTGGAGTGGCCGGTCGATCGACTGCCGGCGATTCCGTCTTACGAGCTTTCGGGCGTCCTCGTCGACGGCGGTGATGAGGTGTATGCGCTGACGCCGTCCGATCGCGACGGCGTGGCCGCCGAGTACGCCCTTGTCCCGGCGGGGGTGCTCGCGCCGAAGCCGGCGCGACTGAGCCACGTTGAGGCGGCCGCGCTGCCGATGGGCGGGCTGACCGCCTGGCAAGCGTTGTTCGTGCACGGTCGGCTCGCCCGCGGCGAGCGGGTGCTAGTCACGGGCGCGTCGGGCGGAGTGGGGCATATCGCCGTCCAGCTAGCGCGACACGTCGGCGCAGAGGTCGTGGAGAGCGGGCCGGCCGACCTGGTCTTCGATACTCGTGGCGGCGAGATACCCGCTGGCGAGCGCGTGGTCACGATCGCAGAGGAGGCCCCGGGCGCGACCTACTTCATTGTCGAACCCGACCATGAGCAACTGCTGGAGTTGGGCGCGTTAGTGGACGCAGGCGAGCTTCGCCCGGAAGTCGACTCGGTCTTCCGGCTCACCGAGGCCCGGGCGGCGTTCGAGCGGGTTGCGGCCCGCGGGAAGCGCGGCAAAGTCGTGCTCGAGGTTGGCAACGGCTAGCGGCGCGGCGACCGTGGCCTGCCCTCCCGGACAGCCCAGGGCGACCCTTCGGGAAACCTGAGGGACCACTCGGCGGCGGCTACGGTCGCGGGGTTTAGGTCGAGCGCGAGCACGGCATCGAAATCGAGCCATCGTGCGCCTCCGTCGGAGCCTATGTGCCCGTGGTGGGGTGCGTCTACGATCGCGCCGTGGACCGCGGCGAGCAACGCGACGCTAGCCTCGAGAACTGGGCTGCGATGGCCAGGGGCTGGGAGCTCGCGCGGACGGAACGGGAGAAGACTGCGGCGCCGGTAACCGAATGGCTCGTCCGCGAGCTCGCGCCGAAGCCCGGCGACACGGTGCTCGAGCTGGCGGCCGGCCAGGGCGAAGTCGGATTCGAGATTGCAGCAGCCCTTGGCGAGAGCGGTCGCCTGATCTCAAGCGACTTCAGCCCGGCGATGGCCGAAATCGCCCGCCGTCGAGGTGCCGAGCTCGGTCTGACGAACGTCGAGCACCGCATCCTCGACGCCGAGCAGATCGAGCTGGCGGACGATTCGGTCGACGGCGTCCTCTGCCGCTGGGGTTACATGCTCATGCCGGATCCGGCAGCAGCGCTCGCCGAGACGAGGCGAGTGCTGCGCTCCGGCGGACGGCTTGCTTTCTCGGTCTGGTCGAGTGGCGAAAGAAACCCCTGGATCTCCCTCGCCGCTCGTATCCTCGTCGCGCACGGATACATGCCACCTCAGGAGCCGGGCGAACCGGGAATGTTCGTGCTCGGCGACGAGGAACTGCTCCGCCGGCTGGTCGAGAACGCCGGGTTCGCGAACCTGCGGATCGAGGACGTGGCGGTGCACAGCAGCTACCCGAGCGTGGACGAGTACGTTCGCCAGTCGAGCGACATGGGTGGCAGGTTCTCGAGGGCTTGGGCGCAGGCGCGCGAGGAGGAGCAAGAGCGGATGAAGGACGAGCTACGCGAGGCGTTTGCACCGTTCGCCGTCGACGGGGGCTACGAGCTCCCGGGCATCTCACTCTGCGCCGTCGCGAGCTGAGCCGCGTCGACCCTCCAGGACGCGACCTTAGCCTGTCGCTTCTTGTACATGACCAGGAGGTCGAAGCACCGGTCACGACGGGAGGTCGGCGGTAGGACGGCGCCCTTCTGCGACTCCAGTCCTTACGCGGCGAGCAGCCAGATTCAACAGTGAATACGATGCCTGCAGCGTTGTCCCCTCAAGGACTGGGGAGGTCGTGGCTTCTGTAGAAGCGTCGGCGTTGGACTGGGCACAGGTGCGTCGGCTGCCGATTTTCTCGGATTGCAGCGACGAGGAGTTTGCCGGGGTGATGGCGCGCAGCGCCGTCTTGCACCGAGATGCGGGCGAGGTACTGATCGCCGAGGGCGACCCTGGTACCGATGTGTTTGTCCTGCTCGAGGGAGAGGCGCTCGTCACGAGCCACGGTGAGCAGCTGGCAAGCCTAGGACCGGGCGATCTGTTTGGGGAGATGGCCGCGCTCGACAGCGGCGTGCGGACGGCCACGGTTACAGCCTCCGCATCGGTGGCGTTGCTGCTCATCGATCCCCGCAGCCTCGCCGATGTGATCGGAGCTGGCACGGTGGCGTGGAAGATGCTTCGCACTCTGAGCGAGCGGCTGCGCCTCACCCAGGAGCTGCCTGGTTGGAACACGGTGGCAGACAAGACGGTCGCGTACACGCTGGGTGCCGAGGAGCCCGAACGGAACCGGCTGATCGTCCAGGCTGAAGTCTGGGCACCGATGGCCGACTGGCTCCTCGACCAGATCAGCGTAGGTGTAGGCGCGCGCGTGATCGACGTCGCCTGTGGACCGCTCGGGATCATGCATTTGCTCGCCGAGCGGGTCGGCCCGTCGGGTGAGGTATTCGGCCTCGACCGCGAACCGCGAATGATCACGATGGCCCGAGAAGTAGCCGCGGAGCGAGGATTGGCGCTCAATCTGGTCGAGGGCGACGCGGCATCCGCGCCACTGCCTGAAGGGTCCTTCGACCTCGTGCATGCCCGAACCCTTCTGATCAACATTGTCAATCCCGAAGAAATCATCATCGGGATGAGACACATCGCCCGGCCCGGAGGCACGGTCGCTGTGGAGGAGCCGGACACCACCTACTGGGTGTGCGATCCACCACATCCCGCGTGGGACCGAGTACTCGCTGCGTTTCAAACGGCCTACCGCTTGCAGGGTCGGGACTTCGCAATCGGTCGTCGCCTTGGCCGCCTGCTGGACCAGTCCGCGCTCCAGGACGTCAATACCCATGCCCACGTCTTCAAGACCCGCGCAGGCGACGTGTACCAAAAGCTGCTCCTAGGCGTTGCGGACGCCGCTCGACCCCTCATCGTCGAGACAGGCGTCTATGACGCGGCCACGATCGACAGCCTGTTCGCAGCACTCAACGCTCATCTCGATAACCCTGAAACCACAACCGCCTTCGCCATGTGGCAGGCGTGGGGCCGCCGCCCGGACTAATCCGCGACCTCCCGGCGCACATGCCAGGAGGCCGTTTCTGGGTTGAAACCAGTAGGTCGGGAGGCGAGACCAACCGAGCCGCGACCACGATCCTCTCAGTCGATCCGCGGCTGCGGTCGAGGCCGCGAGATCCCTCACTGTGTGGTCGATTGTCTAGCCGACCAGCAGCTTGAAGCCGTGGTCCCAGGCGCCACGTCCACCGCCGATCTTCACCCAGGCGATGCAGATAGCCTCTAGCTCGCGCGCGCCTTCGATGCCGCCGAGATCGACCGGATCGGGCCAGCCGAAATCGGCCAGCACGTCGCCAACGATGCGCTTGGCGTCCTCATCGTCGCCGGCAATCAGCATCGTCGGCTCGCCCTCGGCAAAGCTCGGGTCGACGAAGTACGCACTGCCGATCGTGTTGAACGCCTTCACGACCTTCGCCTCGGGCAGCGCACGCTGAACGCGCTCGCCAAGCGAGTCGTCGCCGCTGATCGCCAACTTCGGCGGGAAGCCGCCTGAGAAGTCGAGCGGGTTGGTGGCATCGATCACGACCTTGGCGTTGAAGTTGCCAGGGCCGGCCTCGGCGATCGCCTCTTCAGCCGCCGCCCCCAACACCGCCAGCACGAGCAGCTCCCCGTACCCGGCCGTCTCAGCGAACGTTCCTGCTTCGATATCGGCCCCGTCGGCGACCAGCCAGTCGCGCAGCTCCGGCTTTTCGGGATCGCGCGAGCCGATCATCACCTCATGCCCCCGACTCGCAAACCCGGCTGCCAGGCGCCGCCCCACCTCGCCGCTTCCCAGCACCCCGACCCTGCGCTCAGTCAACCTACTTTTCCCCATCTCTCTGCTCCCCTCCTCGGTCGCCTGGATCAACCCTACGCACGACGTGGGAGTCCACGTCGCCGGCCGGTCGGAGCAAGGCCGACGGGAGCGTACGAGTCCCTGAGGTCAAGCGCCGCCGAGTTCCGGACAACGGAGCGAGCTGGAGACCAGATCGCTCCAGCCGAGTGGTAGATGATCCTCCTGGGGGCAGACCAGGAGGTCGCCCGACCTCGGCGGCACCTCGAGCGCGGACTAAATCGGCGCTAAGCCGAAGACACGCTCGTACAAGCTTTCCCAGTTCGCTGCGATCGCGCGCTGAGCCGTGCGCAGCCCGATCGATCCGGCGCACACCATCCCGTGCAGCCGGTTCTCGAGCCTGTCCTTCACGCGGTAGCCCGGACGGGCATTGAGCTTCTCCGGGAAAAGGTTCGCGATGTCGTTCGACCCGCCCAGCTCCAGCGAGACGATGTGATCGATCTCCAACGCGCTGCCGTAATGGCCAGACTTTATTCCGTATTCGCGCTCGACCGCGAATTTCACGGACTCGGGCACATTACGGATCGCGCTTGTGCGGAAGCCGGGTGAGCAGATGACGGCCTTCGTCAGCTTGCTGTAGATCGCTCCCGGTGAGCAGCGCCGATCCGGATTCGGGCCGAGCGCGCAACCCGCGCTCTTGATACGGGGGGAAAGCAGAATCGTCCGACCGACTGCCTTTCCAGGCGTTGACACCTTCGGTCCCGACCTGTCCGTCGGCGAAGAAGTCGCGGTGCTGCCGTCAAGCCACACGGAAACTCCGCCGTGGTGAGAGCAGCTTCCCTGGTGGTGTTGCGAGAACCTGTACGTGCCGTCACGGCACCTGGCGGTCGCACCAGGAGGTGCGCCATCAGCCGAAGCTGCCGCGGGCAGCGCCAGGCAAATGCCTAGTGCGAGACACAGTACGAACCGGCTCATTCGCGGACCTGGCCATCGCATTCGGGCGCGGGCACTCTCAATCCTGCTGTGGGGCGTGCCTCCTAGTACTGGCACGAGCTGCGACCTCGGGCGTGAGACCTGGATTGGCACGCTGAACCAGGGCCTGCCGCGCCTCTACAACGTGTAGATCCGGAACTCTGATGCGGATCACGCACTGCGCAGGTACAGGCACAACTCCGGGGCGTGCGAGCGTAGCTTTTGGAGCGCTGTCGCCTCCAGTTGCCGCACTCGTTCGCGGCTGATCCCGAGCTCCTTGCCCACCTGCTCGAGCGTCTGTGCGGGTTGTCCGTCGAGACCGAAGCGGCGGTTGATCACGAACCGCATCCTCGGATCTATCCGAACGAGAGCGTTCACCAGCTCGGTCGAGCGCATGCCCAACGCCGTCGTCTCGTCCGGGAGCTCGGCGTTGTCGTCCTCGATCAGATCGGCGCAGACGCTCTCCCCGTCCCCGACGGGCGCCTCGAGGCTGATCGGATCCTCGATCAGCGCCAGCAGGTCCCGGACCTTCGTCTCGGGAAAGCCGCTCTCCTTGGCGATCTCCGCGAGCACCGGCTCCCGCTTCAGCTTTTGCGACAGCACGCGGCGGGCGCGCGTCACGCGGCGCACCTGATCGGCCACGTGGACGGGCAGCCTGATCGTACGGCCCTGGTCGGCAAGGGCGCGCGTCACCGCCTGCCGGATCCACCAGGTCGCGTACGTGGACAGCTTGTACCCCATTCGCCAGTCGAACTTCTCGACGGCCCGGATCAGCCCGAGGTTTCCCTCCTGGATCAGATCGAGCAGCGGGACGCCGGCCTTCGTGTAGCTCCGGGTGATCCAAATCACGAGGCGCAGGTTGGCCTCGATCAGCCGCTTCTTGGCCTCTTCGTCGCCCTCGTCCTTGCGCTGGGCTAGAGCCCGCTCCTCCCCAGCCGTCAGCAGTCGCGCGTTGCCGATCTGGCGGACGTACAGCTTCAGCGGGTCCTCGGTCGGGCCCGCCTCGTCGAGCGGATCGCGGCGCCCACCTTCCATCTCCTCGGGCTCGTCAAGCACCGGCACGAGCTCGAGCTTCGGCGGCAGAGGTGCAGGGTCTGCCGACGGACTCTCGTCCATCGCCCTCCTGGCATCGGCATCGGTCTCCGAGCGTGGACTCAAGATGACACTGACCTCCTTCACGGCTCATCGCCGTTTCGCCGCCCCCGGCCCGACGCGGTGTGAGCCAGAAGCAGGTCACCGAGTTGGCTGGTTCGGAAACTGGAAGCAGGCGTCCTAGAACGGATGCCAACGCCCGAGGGTGACAGACCCCTACTTCCACTGATAGCCCGCCCCGACCCTTGAAACAATGGGCCGCTCGGCCCTTCTTGACGCTCGGCGCGGCCTAGTTGCTATTCCTAAGAAGGTTGGAAGGACATCAACCGCAGAGGGCTGCCGCTAGGACCGGAAAACGGTCACGGCGGAGGCTCTCCGGGTCACGCAAGGAGGTCGCCTCCCGGCGAGAAGGAGATGCACGGCCGCGGTTACTGCTGCCCCCGAGACGACTCCGTCAACGCCTCGAGTTCGGACACCTCGCGCTCGAGTTCGGCCACCAGTGGACTCGAGCTGCGTCGCGCGAACACATCAGCGAGTGACCGGTAGTACCAACCAGGATCTCTGCGCCAGGATCGAAGCGCTCCCACAGCAACTCGCCGACTCGTCGGTAGTCGATGACGATCGTCCGGACGTTGTGCACCTTGTCGGCGAGCGAAACCCGGACGGCCGATGGGTCAGCCTCCTCGAGATGTGCGACGTACGCGGCCTTCCGCTCACGCCACGGAGGCTTCGGCATGACTAGCGTGTCGCTGCAGGACTCGACGATCGCAGCGACCCGAGGCCCGAACTCACGCTCCACCGCAGCCAGCCGCTCCTCCCCGCCCTGGTCCTCGACCACATCGTGAAGTAAGGCGGCAATCGCCTCGTCTTCATCTCCCCCGTCCTCCAACACCAGCGCCGCGACCGCGAGCAGGTGCGAGACATACGGGATCTCGGAGCCCTTACGCATCTGCTCCTCGTGCGCGCGCGTCGCGTAGTCGAGCGCGTACGCGAAACGGTCTGTGTTCAGCTTCAAGGCGAGCTCCGCATCAGACAGCAGCCCGCGCCCTTGCAGCGGCTGTCGAGAGAAATCGTGCGTCGGGCGGGATCCCAGCTCGAAGAAGGTCGAGCCGATCGGCATCCCAACAAGCACCGACGGTCGGATCGTCGCTAACCAACCCGTCGGTGTGACCGTCACAAGCAGCGGTCAGCTGGTCGAACTGTGATCGCTCGAGCAAAAGAACGCCGGCCAGCTCGCGCGCGAGCGCGCTCCCGCGCCTGCCATGGTCGGGGTCGTGCCCGTCGTTCATGCGCATCGAGTCATGGAAGAGCGCGAAGAACAGCACGACCTCGGCATCGGCGCCATCCGTCTCCGCCGCAATGTCGACGCCGTGATCAAGCACGCGCCGCCAGTGCGAAATCCCGTGCAGCGCTGATGCGTGCGCAGTCGATCGGGCGAGAACCGCATCGAGGATTTTCGGCGGGAAGGTCACCGCGTCAGCGTAGACCTCCCGCGCAGCCACTCGGACCATAAGGTGGGCCGAACTCCACGGTGACTGGAGGGCATGAAGCTGCTCCGCTACCGGGAGGCCGAGATTGGCCCCCGGGACGCGTCTAGGAGGCGGGCGGTCTGGCGCCGTTTGTCGAGCGCCCCCGGGGCCGGGATAGTTTCCGTGTGGCGGCGCAACCGACAGGCACCGTGACCCTGGTGTTCACCGACATCGAAGGGTCGACGCGGATGCTTCACGAACTCGGGCAGGACGCGTACCGCGAAGTGCTCGGCGAACACCGGCGGGTCGTGCGCGAGGCGTTCGGACACTACGACGGATATGAAGTGGACTACGAGGGCGACGCGTTCTTCTTCGCCTTCGCGTCGGCGCGGAAGGCAGTCGACGCCGTGAGTGAGGCGACACGCAGGATGGCGGACGGCCCGATCCGGGTCCGGATCGGGATACACACCGGCGAGCCCGGGCTGGATCCGCCCAAGTACGTCGGCATGGACGTGCATCTCGCTGCGCGGGTGATGGCAGCGGGGCACGGCGGCCAGGTGCTGCTCTCGCAGGCCACCCGTGACCTGGCTGGGGTCGACGCGCTCGAACTGGGCGAGCACCGGCTGAAGGACATCGAGGGGGCGGTGTCGCTCTTCCAGCTGGGTGACGGAGCCTTTCCGCCGCTGAAAACGATCTCGAACACGAACCTGCCGCGGCCGGCGTCGAGCTTCGTGGGGCGCGTGCGGGAGGTGGCGGATCTGGTCGATCTCGTGGGCGGCGATGCACGGCTCGTGACGCTCACCGGGCCGGGCGGGACGGGCAAGACCCGGCTGGCAATCGAGGCTGCGGCCGAGCTGGTCGGTGAGTTCAACGCGGGGGTCTTCTGGGTTCCGCTGGCGATGCTGCGCGACCCTGCGCTTGTGCTCCCGTCCGTGGGTGAGGCGCTCGGCACGGGTGACGATCTGTCGGCGCACATCGGCGAGCGAGAGATGCTTCTGCTGATCGACAACCTCGAGCAGGTGGTCGAGGCAGCGCCCGCCCTCGCCGAACTCGTCGAGGCGTCTCCGAATCTGACCGTGTTGGTGACCTCACGCGAGCTCCTAAAGGTGCGCGGTGAGGTCGAGTACGAGGTGCAGCCACTCGAAAGCTCGGACTCGGTCGAGCTTTTCTGCCTTCGCTCCGGCCTGCCCGCGAGCGATGCGATTGAAGAGCTCTGCCGTAGGCTCGATGACATGCCGCTCGCGGTCGAGCTCGCCGCAGCGCGAACGAAGGTGCTTTCGCCGGAGCAGATCCTCGAACGGCTCTCGCAGCGGCTCGATCTCTTCGAGGGCAGACGCGACGCGGAGCGGCGACAGCAGACGCTCCGAGCAACGATCGAGTGGAGCCACGACCTACTGACGCCAGACGAAAAGGTCCTGTTCGCGAGCCTCGCCGTCTTCGCCGGCGGCTGCACGCTCGAAGGAGCCGTTCGGGTATGCGGCGCCGACCTGGACATCCTCCAGGCGCTTGTCGAGAAGAGCCTGCTCCGTCACACCGACAACCGCTTCTGGATGCTGGAGACGATCCGGGAGTACGCAATGGAGTGTCTGGACGCGTCGGACCAGACCGAGACGCTTCGTCGGCGCCACGCCGAGCACTACCTCGAGCTCGGCCAGGCCTCCGGCCTCGCCTACGAGTCGGAGGCGGAGGAACGGTACGACCTCGTTCGTCCGGAGGAGGCCAACATCCGCGCGGCGCTCGGGTGGTGCGTCGATGCCGACCCGCTGCTCGGCATCCGGCTCGCCGTCTCCGTGGAGTACTGGTGGTACTCGGCGAGCCCCTTCGAGCTGAGGCGGTGGCTGGAGGTACTGCTCAGGCGCGAGCCCAGACCGATTGCGGAGCTGCGGGCGCCGGCCCTCCGGTGTCTCGCCGGAGCAGCCTTCATCGTCAGCGACTACGAGGAGGGGCGGACGCTGCACGAGGAGTCGCTCGCGCTCTACCGTGAGGTCGGCGACGAGCGCGGCGTGTCGATGGTGCTGCCACGTCTGGCGATCGAGGCACAGCGCGTCGGCCAGCTCGACCTCGCCTCGGCGCTGTGCGCGGAGGCGCTCGCGATCCAGCGCCGGCTCGGATTTCGCAAGGCGGAGGCGCGCGTCCTGGCGACGCTCGGCTCCATCGAGTGGGCACGCGGCTGTCTCTTATACACATCTGACGCTGCCGACGAGGTGTCACCGGTGTAGATCGCG
>JBKPPY010000086.1:0-16319 GCA_046733845.1 Actinomycetota bacterium
GTATAAGAGGCCCTCTAGGCCGCTTTACTCATTGAAGTCGAGTCGCTAGGGTCGGCGGGATGACCGAGATGGTCACAGCCGTCAGGACGAGAGGGCGTCCCGCCGCCACGCTCGTCCCGCACTTCGACGCCCTCACCGACGTGCTGTTCGTGGTCGCCGGGGCGGCGCTCGTCGCCGGGGCCGCCCAGATCTCGATCACGCTGGCGTCCACGCCGGTTCCGATCACCGGCCAGACCTTTGCGGTCCTCCTGGTAGGCGCCTCGCTCGGCACGGTTCGTGGCTGCGCCAGCCTCCTGCTCTACCTCCTGGTCGGCATCGCCGGCGCGCCGATCTACGCGCACCATGCCCACGGCTGGTCGCAGGTCACCTCGGCGAGCGGGGGTTACCTGGTCGGCTTCGTGGTCGCGGCGGCCGTCACCGGGTTCCTCGCGGAACACCGGTGGGACCGCCGCTTCTCCTCGTCGATCAGCCTGATGCTCACCGGCAACGTGATCATCTACGCCGTTGGGCTGCCCTGGCTCGCCGTCGTCCTGAACACGAACCTGGAGAAGACGCTCGAGTACGGGCTCTACTACTTCGTCCCCGGGGACATCCTCAAGCTCTACCTCGCCGCCGCGCTGCTCCCGACCGCCTGGAAGGTCACCCGCAGACCGGACGCGTGAGCCTCACGCATGGCGCCTGAGCTCGTGCCGCGCTGAGAGCGGACGCGACTGCCAGTACTTCGCCGCCTGTACGTAGGCGGGCATGAGCGAGGCGGTCGTCGGCGGCTGCTTCCTGGCTGCTACTGCCTCCGTCGACAAGACGACCGCGGCCATGGCCAGGGCGACGATGGTGAAAACGAGACGTGTCACGGTGAGACCTCCTGTCGTTTGAACTGCCTCGACAGTAGGTCTCGGTGGCACTACGCCACATCGGGCGAGGCACCTATGTTGGCCGTCGCCGGCAACCCATTTTGCGAAGCGGCCCCGTCAGTCGATAGGTGGGGTCCGGCCGGTGATGGGCGTGCCGTTGACGATCGACGTGGTGGTCTGGCCGTGGACGAGAAAGCGGTCGAGCAGGCCGCTGAGCTCGTCGATCGAGCGGAGGTGGATCTTGAGGTAGAAGCAGTCCTCGCCGGTGATGCGGTTGCATTCCGCGACCTCCGGGATCTGCTCGGCGAGCTCCGGGATTCTGGGCAGCTGTCCCGGCGACGGTTTGACCCGGACGATTGCGGTCAGCGCGTAGCCGAGCTTGCGCAGGTCGATCTCGGCGCGGTAGCCGGTGACGATCCCGGCTTGCTCGAGTCGCTTGACCCGCTCGGCAACGGCCGGCGGGGAGAGATTCACGCGCCGGCCGAGCTCAGCGAGCGAGATTCGGCCGTCTTCGAGCAACTCGCCGATGATTCGACGGTCGGTGCGGTCGACCTCTGGTACGTTCGCAGCTGAAGACAGCACTACTCCGTTCTTCGCGAGCCCCGACAAGCATAACGCCGTTGTTTCGGCATGTCCAAGCGGCGTGCATGCGGGAACAATTCCGTCGATGCAGATCCGGTCGCGCGCAACGCCGATCCCGCCGCAGGCGTACTTCGTCGGCAGCGCCGTCTTCCACTACCTCGGCCCATCCTTCGCGGTGCTGCTGTTCGCGCGGGTCGAGCCGCTTGGAGTCGCGTGGCTGCGGATCGCGACCGCGGCAGCGGTGTTCGCAGTCTGGCGGCGGCCGTGGCGGTCGCTTAGGCGGCTCGATCGCCGCGGCTGGTTGCTGATCGGCGGGCTTGGGGTGGTCTTCGCGGCGATGAACGCCTGCTTCTACGTCGCGATCGACCGGCTGCCGCTCGCGATGGTCGCCGCGATCGAGTTTCTCGGGCCGGTCGGACTCGCCCTCCTGGGTGTGCGGGTGCCGCGCAACCTCGTCGCGGTCGCAGCCGCTGCGGGCGGCGTCTACCTGCTCACGCACGTCCGCCTCGCGGGCGAGCCGGTCGGGGTGGCGTTCGCGTTCGCGAACGCGGTGCTCTTCACCGCCTACATCGTCCTCGCCCACCGGCTCTCACGGCGCCCGGGGCTGGGTGGGGTCCAAGGGCTCGGGGCCGCGATGCTGCTCGCCTTCGTGTTCGTCTTCCCGGTCGGGCTCGGTGAGGCTGTCCCGGCGTTCACGGATCCGATTGCGCTCGCCGCCGGCGTCGGCGTCGGGCTGTCGTCTTCGGTGATCCCCTACGTGTTCGACCAGCTCGCGATGGCCAGGTTGCCGCGCGCGACGTACGCCCTGTTCGTCGCGTTGCTCCCCGCCACGGCCACGGCGATCGGAATCGTCGTCCTGCACCAGCTACCGAGCGCGGTCGACCTTGCCGGGATCGCGCTCGTCATGCTCGGCGTCGCCCTCCACCGTTCCGAAGACTCGCATGATCGTGCTCACGATGAGTTCAGGCGCTCTCGAGCGTCTCTACAGACATGACCAACGTCAGAGCACACATAAGCGTTTCTGCCGATGGCTACGTCGCGGGCCCGAACCAGAGCCTCGAGAACCCGCTCGGTGAAGGTGGGGAGAACCTGCACGACTGGGTGGTTGCGCTGAAGGCCTGGCGCGAGCGTCACGGCATGGAGGGCGGCGAGGTGAACGCCAGCACGCCGGTGGTCGAGGAATCACTGGTGGGACTCGGCGCCGAGATCATGGGCCGCGGCATGTTCGGCGGCGGGCCGGGACCCTGGGGCGACGATCCCTGGCCCGGCTGGTGGGGCGAAAACCCACCTTTCCACAGGCCCGTGTTCGTCATCACGCACCACGAGCGCGAGCCGCTGACGCTCGCGGACACGACCTTCACATTCGTGACCGGAGGGATCGAAGCAGCGCTCGCGCAGGCCCGGGAAGCGGCAGCCGGTCTGGACGTCCAGATCAGCGGCGGCGCCGACGTGATCAACCAGTACCTCTCCGCTGGACTCGTCGACGAGCTCGAGCTTCACATCGCCCCCCGGCTGCTCGGCGGCGGCGCTCGCCTCTTCGACGGCGTCGGCCCCGAGGTGGAGCTCGAGCAGGTGCGGGCGGTCGAAGCGCCCGGCGTCACGCACGTCAAGTACCGCGTCGTCAAGTAGGGCGCGGCGATGGCCAAGCTGTTCTACACCGCGATCGCCTCGCTGGACGGTTACATCGAGGACGAGAGCGGGAGATTCAATTGGGCGGCGCCCGACGAGCAGGTGCACGCCTTCGTCAACGAGCTCCTGCGGCCCACCGGCACGCAGGTCTACGGGCGCCGGATGTACGAAACGATGGTCTCCTGGGAGACCGTTCCTCTCGCGGGCCAACCGGCGTCCATCCGGGACTTTGCCGAGATCTGGCGTGCTGCTGACAAGGTCGTGTACTCCAAGACACTGGACGCGGTGTCCAGCGCAAGAACGCACATCGAGCGCGACTTCGACCCGAACGCCATCCGGGAGTTGAAGGCGGCTGCCGAGCGAGACCTCACCGTCGGCGGTCCCGGCCTCGCCGCGCACGCGTTCGAAGCCGGACTGGTCGACGAGGTGCACCTGTTCGTGAACCCGATAATCGTCGGCGGCGGCAAACGTGCGCTGCCCGACGAGGTGCGGCTCCCGCTCGAGCTGGTCGACGAGCATCGGTTCGACGTCGGCGTCGTTCACCTTCACTACCGCGCACGCACGCGGTGATTGGCGAGACCCGGCTCGTACGATCGAGTCAGCCTGTCGCGTAGATTCCGCCGAGATGGTGATCGACGTCGACGCCGACCTCGTCGAGCGGCTCGTGCTCGAGCTCGCCCGCCACGGCGCCTACGGAGAGACCGGAGTCTGGCGAACCGTCTACACGGCCGAGTGGGTCGCGGCTCAGGACCAGGTCTCCGCCTGGCTCGCCGACGCGGGACTCGAGGTGCGGCGAGACGCGGTCGGCAGCGTCTGGGGAAGGCTCGCCGGCAGCGAGGACGGCCCTTCGATCGCCACGGGGTCGCATATCGACTCGCAGACACCGGGCGGCCGCTACGACGGCGCGCTCGGGGTGATTGCAGGACTGGTTGCGCTGCGGACCCTCCGCGAGCAGTTCGGTACGCCTCGCCGCACGCTCGAGGCGGTGTCGCTGTGCGAGGAGGAGGCGAGCCGATTCCACGCCACCGGTTTCTGGGGCTCGCGGGCGATTATCGGCACGATCTCGCCGGACGAGCCGGATCTGATCCGCGACCGGGACGGCACGTCGATCGGCGAGGCGATGCGCAGCGTCGGCCTCGATCCGCAACGGATCCCCGAGGCGAGGCGAGACGACCTCGACGTCTGGATCGAGCTCCACATCGAGCAAGGGCCGATCCTCGAAGAGGAAGGACTGCAGGTGGGCGTGGTCGACGCGATCACAGCCATCCGCCATTACGTGGTCGAGCTCCGCGGTCGGTCCGACCACGCCGGTGCCCGACCGATGCGGGGACGGCTCGATCCGATGGCGGGTTTCGCGGAGATCGTCACCGCGGTGATCGGCGTGGCGCTGGAGAGCGGCCCTCCCGCGGTGACGACAGTCGGGCGGGTCGAGGTGGAGCCCAACCTGGCGTCGGCGGTGCCCGACGCGGTCACGTTCACGCTGGACTCGCGCCACCCGGACCAGCGGACGGTGGATGTCCAGCACGCGCGGCAGGAGCAACTGATGCGGGAGATCGCGCAGCGGCGAGGCCTGGAGATCTCCTGGACGAAGCCGATCGACCTGCCTGCCTCTCCGTCCGATCCAAGCGTGGTCGCCGCGCTGGAGCATGCGGCGACGGAGCAAGGCATCCCGTTCCGGCGGATGCACAGCGGCGCCGGGCATGACACCCAGAACATCGCGAAAATCGCGAAGACGGCGATGGTGTTCGCCCGTAGCAAGGACGGGCGCAGCCACACGCCCGAGGAGTTCACGTCCGTGGAGGATGCGGTCGCCGCCATTCGCGTGCTGGCGGCGACGCTGCACCACCTGGCCTATTGAGCCGTCGGCTCAGTCCCGGGCGAAGGCCGCGGCGAGCCGCGCCTCGGCCTCGGCCGAGATCCTCGAGCCTTCGACCTCGACCGCGTCACTTCCTCTGCGACGGGCTTTCGTCGCTCCTTTCCGCGGAGCGTCGGTGGGTAGCGACATTGAAGTCGCTGGTGATATATGCCACGATCTTTTCCCACTGGGGGAGAGGAGGCATCACCATGAAAGGCCGATCTCGTCTTGTCGCGGTCGCGTTGGCTCTCATCGCGGTTACGATCGCGGCCGCGAGCCAAGCCGCTGCTGGATCACCGAGTCCCGTCTCCGGCACGTACGTCGTTTCCGACTTCGGCACCACGACCTGCGTGTCAGTCGGAGCTTCAGGCTTCAAGTTCCGCTGCGACACCACCGGACTGGTCAGTCAGTACAGCGGCGATCTCACCGGCACGGCTGTCGCTGATTTCACCAGTCTGATCAACTGCAAGACAGATCGGGAGACCGGGCACGGCACGGAGACCTTCACCGGCTCGCTCGGTGGAGTCGGCTCCGGGACGCTCAGTTGGATCGATCAGTTTTCATCGCATGTCGATTGCAGCTTCGCTCCCGACGTGTTCATTCCGTTCAACCTGGACATCAACTCAGTCGCTGTGAAGGGATCCGGCGGCTTCGCGGGCTTGGAAGGGAGGTTCACCTTTACGGATACGACCTATAGCGGCGTCCTCCACTAGGCAGGGCGCCATTTCCGCGGCGGGGCGGGCGGGTCTTACTCTCTTCGAGACGGCCTCGATACGGCCTCTGGCAGGATGTCGACTTGGTAGCGCCGTCGATCACGCTGAATGACGCCAAGGCAATCCCGCAGCTGGGTTTCGGCGTCTTCCAGATCCCGCCGCACGAGACGCGGCGCGCCGTCATGGATGCGCTCGAGGTCGGCTATCGGCACATCGACACGGCGGAGATGTACGGCAATGAGCTGGCTGTCGGCGAGGCCGTTCGCGCCTCGGGCCTTGATCGCAGCGAGGTCTACATCACGAGCAAGCTAAGCAACGCCTTCCACCGTCCCGAGGACGCCCGGCGCGCGTTTGAGGGCACGCTCGAGGCGCTCGGTTCGGACTACGTCGACCTGTTCCTTATTCACTGGCCGCTGCCGACGCTGTACGACGGCGACTTCGTTTCGACGTGGCAGAGGCTCGAGGAGTTCAAGAAAGACGGTCGTGCGCGCTCGATTGGTGTGTCCAACTTCGAGATTGCGCATCTCGAGCGGTTGGCAGCCGAGTCGGTAGTCGTGCCGGCGGTGAACCAGATCGAGCTCCATCCGTACTTCCAGAACCGCCAAGTCGTTGCCTACGGACGCGAGCATGGGGTCGTCACTGAGGCATGGGCGCCGATCGCGCAGGGGGGCGTTCTGGACGATCCGGCGCTGGTCGAGATCGCCGAGCGCTACGGCAAGTCGGTCGCGCAGGTTGTTCTCCGCTGGCACATTCAGCACGGCAACGTCGTCTTTCCGAAGTCGGTGACGCCGGAGCGGATCCGGCAGAACTTCGCGATTTTCGACGTCGAGCTCGAGCGCGCCGACCTCGAGACGATTGACGGACTCGACCGGGGCGAGGCCGGACGCAGCGGCCCGCACCCTGACACGTTCGCCTACGTCCCGAGCTGAGCATCGAACGCGTTGGCGACGACGCGGCCGGGGTCGAGGCGGGCGCGTAGCGCCCGGAAGGCGGGCAGGCGCCCGTAGCGCGAGGCGGGCGACCGGGCGAACAGCTTTCCCCAGTGCGGGCGGGGCTCGAACGGGGCGAGCGCCGCCTCGATCTGCGCCAGCACTGCACGAACCTCAGCGCCTCGCGGCTTCCAGGTGAAGTGGACGCAAAGGCTGTCGCGCTCGTGGAAGGGGCTTAACCAGAGCGAGTCGGCCGCGACCGCCCGGATCTCCGAGATGAGGAGGAGCGGGGTGAGGATCGGGCCGAGTGGCCGCAGGGCCCGCAGCGCCTCGACCGCGTGCTCGCGCGCGATCGCGTACTCCGACTGGAGCTCATTGCCGCCGCTCGGCGTGAAGCCGAGGCGGAAGTGCGGCAGCCGCTCCGACGACGGACCCGGTGCGCCGAGCTGTTCGGTGGTGTTCGCCGTGTCGGCTCCGGCGATCGGGTGGCGCGGCCCGTCCGCCGAGGTCGCCCCGAAGAACGTGTCGACAGGTTCGGTGGACTTCACCCAAGCCTGGTCGACGCCGGCTTCGGTCCAGAGCGTGAAGAGGCTCGTGCTGTAGCCGAAGGCGAGCATCTCCTCGAGTTGTGCCTCGACGGTCGCCCAGGGCAAGCGTTCGAACACGTACTGTCGCAGCTCGAACTCAGGTACGACATCGAGGGACACGCGCACAACGAGTCCTAGTGCGCCAAGCGCGACGATGGCTCCGTCGAAATCCTCGTCCTTTCGACCGAAATGCACGAGCGAGCCGTCCGCGCACACGAGGTCCAGGGCAGCGACCGATGCGGCCAGAGACTGGTTCCTGGCGCCCGAACCGTGCGTCGCGGTCGCGATTGCTCCGCCGACGGAAATGTGGGGCAGCGAAGCGTGGTTGGGCACCGCCAGCCCGTGCTGGGCTAGCGTCCTCCCGAGATGGCCGTAACGGATGCCCGCTTCGACGGTGACGGTTCGGCGGCCGATCTTGACGACCCGATCGAGATGCTCCGTGGAAATCAGCGTTCCAGTTGTGTCGCCGACGCGACTGAACGAGTGACGCGCCCCCAGTGGTCTGAGACGTTCCGCCTGCGCAACCATCTCCTGCGCCTCGGCGATTGTCCGCGGCGCGACGACACGATCCGTGGAATACGTCGTGTTGCCCGCCCAGTTCTTCATAGGTCGCGAGTCGATCATGACGGCGCGTTCCGGACGTCGAGGATGCGCGGCAACAACACTTCGCAACGCCTCGGCGAACGCGGCCCCACAGGGGAGCGCGGACTGGATCGCAGCGCCACGGTTTCGCACGACGGGTTTCAGGAACCGCCGGTGCGGCGGGAACGGGAACCCTGGGGGGTCGCACGGGAGGGCAGTTCACGAGGCCGCTTGAGGCGTTCTGTAAGCATCCGGTTAGAAGCCGTTTCTAGCCTGCAGCGAGGGATAAACCGATTGAGGCCGCCAAGGGAGAGTGGCGGCCAAGCCGGTCTGGTGGCATGCGGCAAACCTGGCCTGGCGCGGGGGTGCCTGCCGAGGGGCGGGCACGCCCGCATTGGGACAAGCTTGGTGGGAGAGGCAGAACCCAGCCCGCCCCGGGAGAGCGCCCGCCCGACGCGAGTATCGCGCAGCATCGCCGTCTGCACAACGGGTCGAGACTCGTGGCCTGGGCTTGTCGAGCCAGATCGCTCCGTTTCCCAGGGCGACGTGGCGCTCTGCACGCAACGACATTGGCGGACGCGGCGCGCTCAGCTGCCGGCGAACCGGCTGACGAGCTCCTCCTGCCCAGACGTCTCGAGGGCGCGCGGCCCCCGCGCCGCACGGACCGACGCGATCGCGGCTGTTGGCGAGAAGCCGAGGTCGACCAGTGTGCAGGCGGCAATCATTCCGCTCCGGCCGAGCCCACCCATGCACGTCACAACGACCGACTCGTCTCGCTCGAGCCCGTCGCGACACCACCGGACGAGGTCGATGGCCTCGCTCAGTGAGCACGTGCCCTGGTCGGGCACGGGAAGCCAGCGGTAGTTGAACCCGAACGCCTCGGCTCTGTTGCCGAGATCGGAAACCCCGGCCCAGTCGAGCTCGGCCTCGGTGGACAGGCACAACAGACGATCCACGTCCTCCGCGCGCAGTCGGGCAAGGTCCGCTTCGAGGTTCCGATCGCGGTCCCGACGCCCGGGGCAGATCGTCATCCCGAGGCGGCCGGGCCTGATGTCCGGTGAGTCGACCCAGTCGACCCGCAGCACCAGGTTGGCCTCCACGGTAGTTGCGATCTGGTCGGCGAGCGAGCACGCGGCGACGAGCGCCGACTGCTTCTGCAGCCGCGAAGGCTCCGGAAAGCCCAGCGTGTGAACGGCGTAGCGCAGGCCGGCCACCTGGTACTGCAGCGGATTGCGATCGTCGTGGCAAACCTGACTGATTGTGCTCCGCAGCACACGGAGAATCTCCCACGCTCGGACGAGGCGCGGCGACCGCACGTCACGGGGAAGCTCGCCAAGCGGGGCCTGCAGATCGGCGACCGCCCGGAGGGCAAGGGTGATCGCGATCGCCTCTCTCAGTTGGGCGTCGTCATCGATGGGCGTGAGCAGATAGAGCAGATCGTTCTCGAACTTCGCCAGATCTTTGAGGACGTGCCCGCGACCGGCGTGGAAGAAGTCGATGACCCACACGTTGTCGTGCGCGTCGACCAGGATGTTGGCGGCGTTGAGGTCGCCGTGCACGTACGACACGTAGTGGTAATCCTGCGTCGGGAGAGGGGTGCGTGTGAGGAACTCGTCGTAGAAGCCGCAGACGTTCGGCAGCTCGAGTCCGCCGGGGAACTCAAGCGTCGTCCGGGTGGCGTCCGGTACCAGGGCAGCGATGGCGGCCCGCACGCGCGGGGCCTTGTCGGCGGAGAACTCGTAGTGGGAGAAGAGTGGCAGTCGCTCGTAGCGGGCCGCCGCGTACAGCGGCCCGAGGATCTCGTCGAAAGCGGTCTGCACGACCGACGCGAGCTGCGGGGTCGGGAGATCTGCGGCGAACATCGACTGCAGCGTCCGCACGTCACCCTGGCCCATGGCCGCGTAGGAGTACTTGAGGCCGGCGCGGTCGGCCAAGTCGACGAAGCCCCGCACACGCGGGGCGTTGTTGCCTAGTACGTCCTCGACCTGCTCAAACGCCACCCGCTCCTGGGCGATCGTCCTGTTCGGGCCGAGCTTGACCACCGCCGGTGCATGGTGCTGGCCGAGGGCGTCCCGACTGACGGCCCGCCACACGGTGGCCTCGGAGTAGCCGCCGTGCAAGGGTTCGAGATCCACCTCCGTGCTGTCGCGGAAGAGGTGAGCGACGATGCTTCGGTCACCCTCTTGCAGCCCGGCTGCCTCAGCGCCACCGATCCGAGGCTCGAACCCCAGCGCGTGCCGAGGCAGGTCGAGCTCGGCGCCCGGCCGCAACCAGTCGACGAAGTCCGCAAGGGAGTCGAAGCAGCTGACGCCGAGGATCTTGTCCAGCTGCGAGAGCGCGTTGAAGTGCTGCGTCCGCGACGCGCTGGCCGTGAGCGCCGAGCACGTCGCGAGCTCGTCGATGCCGAGCCGCGTACTCAGCTCGTACAGCAGGAAGCTCACCTTCGCCTCAGTCCAGACTCCGACGACACCGACGCGCAGCGGCTCGCCGCCGTGAGCGCGCCGGATCCGGTCGAGCTGCGCTTCGAGGTCCGTACCCTCGAAGTCGTTCAGCGTGATCGAGTCGACGATGCACGCGTTGGGCGCAGCCTCGGCCCACTCGTCCATCTCCAGCACGAGACGGGCGCCAACCGTGCCCTTGATGCAGTGCGCGCCGAAGCGCACTAGGTGCTCATGCTGTGCCGGATCGTCCGCGTCGTGCCAGTCGCGGATGTGGACGAGGTCGATCGCATCCGAAGGCAAGCCGCGCGCCCACTGGACGAGCTGGGCCAGCGGCCCTGCGGCCGGCTCCGGTCCGAGCAGGCGGGCCGCCTCCGAGTAGCCAACGTGCAGCAGATTCGGCAACGGATCGTGTGGGCCGATCGGGTCGACGAAGTCACGTTGCAGGCACTGCGTGATCACGACGGTCGCCATCTGACTCCGATTCGCTGCTTCTGGCTACAAGTCGAGCTCGGCCGCAGGCTAGGGCGGCGAGCCGTTGTCGATCCAGGTGCGGAAGCGCTCGACATCATCCGCTGGCCAGGAGCCGTCGCAGGGCATGCTGCCGTCGGCGAGCTTTTGATAGATCGCCTCGGCGTTCGCGCGCACGTCGTCGTACGACGAGAGATCGAACGCGAACGACATCGACTGGATGTCGCGGTCGCGAAACAGCGGGCGGATCTTCTGTTCGTATGTGACTTGGTCTCCCATTTGCTCCTTCCGATCTATCACGGCCTCCGGGGCCGCTGTGCTCTCCTTGGCGGGTTCGCGGGCGGCGAAGCGGCTCACGGCGTACTGGCACATGATCCCGTGCTCGAGCTCCGCGGCCTCATAGAGCATGTAGATGAGCGCTTCGCGGTGCTCGATCACGAACGGCGCCTCTGCTGCCGCCTTGCCACCGCGTAGTGCGATCACCTCCGCCACACGGCCGCGACCGGCGGTCGCCACACTGCCGGTCGTCTCGGTCATCGGTCGTGACCGCTTGGGGCGAATCGTGTGACGAAGTTGAGCGCGGTCTGCGCGACCTCCTGCCAGCCGTGGTCGATGGTCAGCGAGTGGCCGCGGTTGGGGATCTTCACGATCTCGGTCACGCCGTCGTTGCGCTTCTGCTTCTTATACGCGGCGTTCGCGATCGCCCACGGCACCGTATGGTCTTTCTCGCCGTCGATGATCAGCAGCGGACCTCGGTCGGGGTTCTTCGTGTCGACCTTCGCCTCCGTCTTCGGGTTGAGGTTCGCGTTGCCCATCTGCACCAGAGCAATCCCGGAACAGGCGACGTGGTAGGTGTCGTAGAGCTCCTTCGACTCCTTCTCGTCCAGCGCGTTCGTCCACCCGTACTTGAACTGGTCGAAGGTGAGCGTGATCGCGCGGCCGCGCGTGCGCGGGTCGACCAGGAACGGCCCCACCCCCTTGAGCACCGAGGCCGGCAGAGGCAGAACGCCGCGGAAGACCCCGGGGTCGATCGCCACCGTGGCCGCCGAAAGGCCCTGGCCGGCGAGCATCTGCGCCAGCAAGCCCCCCGTCGAGTGCCCCATCACCACCGGTTTCTGGTCCAGGGCATTGATGACATCGGTCGTGTGATCGGCGACCTGCTTCAAGGTCTTCTTGGCGAAGACGTCCGGCCGTGCCCTGGCCTCTTCGACCGTTTCCGGATCGTCGGGCCAGTCCGGTGTCAGCGGCGCGTAGCCGGCCTGCGTGAAGAAGTCCGCCCAGCTGGCCCAGCTGCTCGGCAGGAGCCAGAGCCCGTGTATGAAGACGACCGGGGTGCTGCCAGAGGCGTTGGCCGCCTCGATCTCCCGGTTCTCCCGCTCGGAGATTGACGCCGTGCCTGCCATGCCGACCTCCTCTTCGGTCGAGTGAAAGTCAACCCGACCCTATCGAAGTGATTGAGTCGGAACGGGGAATCCGGACAGGTGGAGCCTGCCGCTCTTCTACCCGGCCTTTCCAGCTGCCAAAGTAGAAACGGCCTCTCCGCTTGGTAGCCGGTGGTCGGTTGCCGCAGCAAGCCGCGGTTTTAGGAATTGATTCCCCTTGGCTCCATGGAGCAGTAGCCTGATCGACTGATGAAGGCGCGAATCTTCCTCGGATCGTCTGCGCAGCAGGAGAAACTGCTGCAGGCACTCACACGGGGGCTCCGGGACATCGCCGACGTCGAGCCGTGGACGACGGTCTTCAACCCGGGCGTCTCGACCCTCGACCGGCTCGTCGAGCTCACCCGCGAGGTCGATTTCGCTGCGTTCGTCTTCGCCCAGGACGACTGGACGACGAAGGGAGCGTCGCCTGACGCAGCCTCCGGACAGGCCTCACCTCGCGACAACGTCGTCTTCGAAGCAGGACTGTTCGGGGGTGCGCTCGGAATCCGCCGCACGTTCATCCTCCACGCGAACGGCGCCAAACTCCCCAGCGACCTACTCGGTCTGAGCTCGATCCGCTACGACCCGGACACCACCCCGGCCATCGTGCGCCAGATCAATCAGAAGCTGCGGAACGCGATCGACGCGCAGGGCCGGATCACCCGCCTGGAGGGGGACTGGTGGCAACTGTCGCTCACCGCCAGATCGGAGTTCGAGCCGTCTGCGATCTCGCTCCTGACGATCAGTCGTGACCGAGCCGGCGCGCTCGAGGTCGCGGGACGAGGGTGGCAGGCCGACGGCACGCTGTCTTCACGCTACTGGAGTGTGGCGTCGAAGGAACGGGCCGATCCGCCCGCGATCTTCTACTACTGGAACGGCGAACGTCCCCGTCATCCGGACGCTCCCCAGCTCGAGGGAACCGGTGAGATCATGCTCGAGAGCGTCGATCGCGCCAACGGATACTGGACGACTCGCTCAGACGACGCCGACGCGTTGCACGCGCGGACTTCCGGGATTTACTTCCGTGCCGACTCAGGTGACGCGACGATCCTGGACGGCAACGACGCCGACGAGCGGGCAGCGCTCATTGAGCGACGTCTCGAGGAGTGGAGGTCCTTGGCGAATTCCTGACAGAACTTCTTGCCCAGCGCCCGTGATCAGTCGTGTGCCATGCGCCACGGATTGGTGGTGGACAGTCGCCAAGGAGCACACTTGTAAGAGATAGGAGGAAGAGCTCATTGATCGAGAATGATGACTTAGCCGTACGCCCGCACTTTAAGATCGTCCGTCAGCGTGACGATCGATTCCACTGGGAGCTGATCAACCCACACGCCACGACGGCAGCCCGATCGATGAAGACCTTTGCCACCGAGGACGAGGCGGCCGCAAACGCCGAATACGCGCAGCGGCTGATTAGCCGCGCGCCCATCGTGCGTTCTTGAAGAGGCCCTCGCCAGCTCGTCTCAGAGCGCGTTTACTTGAGCAATCTGGCGCCCCCCAGTTCAGAACGACAGCAGATATACCGGCGGGGTCACCGGGCCGCGTGTGTCGAACTGACCGCCTAGACGGGCAGAGCCTCTGCCAGCGCGATCGCGCCGAGCACACCCGAACGCTTTCCTAGAGTCGGCGGCACGAGGTAGTGGTCGATCTGCTCGGTTACGGCCGGTGCGGCCAGGTATCCGTTCAATAGCTCGACGACGCGAGGGCGGACGCGCGGGAGCAGTTCCCGGGCGGTGCCGACGCCGCCTCCGAGGATGATCCGCTGCGGCGAGAGCACGCAGATGACGCAGACGAGCCCGAGCGCGACGTAGTGAGCTTCGAGCTCCCAGACGTCGTCACGGCCTGCGAGTTCGTGCGCGGCGCGACCCCAACGGGCCTCGATCGCGCGGCCGGACGCTAGTCCCTCCCAACAGTCGCCGTGGTAGGGGCAGGCGCCGGGGAAGGGGTCGGCCCGGACGTCACGGGGGATACGGATGTGCCCGAACTCCGGGTGGAGCAAGCCGTGGAGCAGCCGCCCGCGCGCCATTCCGCCGCCGCCGATCCCGGTGCCGATCGTGATGTAGCAGAAGGTGTCGAAGCCCTGTGCCGCGCCCCAGCGGTGCTCGCCGAGGGCGGCCGCATTGACGTCGGTGTCGAATGCGACCGGCACGGAAAGGCGGCGATGAACTTCCTGCCCGACGTCGGTGTGTGCCCAGCCTGGTTTGGGCGTGGTCGTGATGTGCCCCCAGCTCGGCGACGAGGGCTTCCCGTCGATCGGTCCGAACGAGCCGATTCCGATTGCGTCGACAGGGCCTGTTCGCTCGAAGAAGGCCACTGCGCGTCCGATTGTCTCCGCCGGAGTGGTGGTGGGGATGGTCTCGGTCGCCTTCACCTCGTCTGGGCCCGTCCCTACGGCGCACTCCCACTTCGAGCCGCCGGTCTCGATGCCGCCAAGCAAGGTTTCTACGCCTCTGCCACGGGTTCCAGCCGGGCCGCGAGCCGGCCGTCCTCGCCGGTCGGCTGGTCGGGCTGGGCGGGACAGCCGCATGACTCGCGGTGAACGAACTTGGGCTCCAGCTGAACCTTTCGGATGGCGAGATCGGGGTTCGCGAGGCGCGAAAGGAGCATCGCGACCGCCTGCTCTCCGATCTGCGTGTTCGCCTGCGCGATCGTGGTCAGCCGCGGATGGAACAGGTCGGCCCATTCGAAATCGTCGAAGGCGACCAGCGCGATGTCGTTCGGAACCGTGAGCGATGCATCTCGCAGCGCCTGCATGACGCCGATCGTCATCCGGTTATTCGTCACCACCAACGCCGTGGGTCGCCGCTCGAGGGCTAGCAGGCGATGGACGGCGGCACGCGCATGCTCGATGTCCGAGTCGCCGCGGGCGACCAGGTCCGGGTCGAAGTCGAGGGTCGCGGACGCGAGCCCGCGCCGATAACCCTCGATTCGCTCTTCACTCGTCGCCAGGCCCTCGAGCCCGGCGATGATTCCGATGCGCTCGTGGCCGAGTTCGGCGAGGTGTTCGACGAGCTGTGCCGTGGGCGCGGTGTTCTCGCTCGCGATCTGATCGAGCTCGACCGGCATGAACCGGTCGATCAGGACCGTCGGCACGGCGCGCTTGCGCAGCAGTTCGAGTGCCGCCGCCGGCTGCGCAGAGGGCGCGAGGATCACGCCGTCGACTCGCCGACCGAGCAAATCCCTCGTCGCACGGAGCTCGCGTTCCGCGTCATCGTGGGTGTCGGCGAGGAGGAGCGAGTATCCGGTGCGGGCGGCCTCCTGCTCGATCGCGTGCGCGAGCTCGGCGAAGTACGGGTTCGAGATCGCGGACATGGCGAGGCCGATCGTCCGCGTCCGCCCGGTTGCGAGCGAGCGGGCGATGCGGTCGTGTGTGTAGCCGGTGGACTGGATCGCGTCGCGAACGGCCCGCTCCGTCGCCGCGCTGACCTTGCGCGTGCCGTTGACGACGTGGGAGACGGTCGATGTTGAGACACCGGCGACCCGGGCGACGTCGGCCATCGTGATCATCGGTCGAGCCCGGGCCGGCATGCGTCCGAATAGTACTCTCGCAAGCGGTTGCGTCAAGCGCTTGCGAGCCAAAATTCCCGCAGTAGAGCCGTTTCCGTTGCCGGCAGAAGGAACAATCCCTCCCGTTTGTAGCAAGCGGTTGCGCAAGCGCTTGCGAGGTCGTATCATCCCGCCCACCCCACGGATCGCGAGCGAGCAGCTCCGATCCCGCAATCCGGATCAGGAGGTGGAGATGCCGACTGCAAGGAGTGCGAGCAGCCGACTCGGGCTCGTCGCGACCGCCCTGCTCGTCGTCGCGGCGACAGCAACCGTCACCACGGTCGCGTCCGCCAAAACGTCGGGCGACGCCGCGACCATCAAGGTCGGGCTGATCACCAAGGACGTGACGAACCCGTTCTTCGTGAAGATGAAGGCGGGAGCAACGGCCTCGGCGAAGAAACTCGGCGCGCAGCTGATCTACGCCGCGGGCAAGAACAGCTCGGACAATGCCAGCCAGATCGCGGCGATCGAGAACATGACGACGGCAGGAGTCAAAGGAATCCTGATCACCGTCGCCGACGGGAAGGCGGAGAACCCGGCGATCGCGAAGGCGCGGAAGGCAGGCGTGCTGGTAATCGCGTTGGACACGCCGACGGTGCCAAAGACCGCCACCGACGCACTCTTCGCGACGAACAACTTCAACGCGGGCGTGCTAATCGGGAAGTACGCGCGCGCGGCGACGAAGGGCAAGAAGGTGACGATCGCCATGCTCGAC
>JBKPPY010000087.1:0-13657 GCA_046733845.1 Actinomycetota bacterium
ACCGAGAACTACACTGTGCTAACATCGTCGGCAGCGTCAGATGTGTATAAGAGACAGCTACTCGCTCGACTCCTACCGAGCGATCGGCAGGAATGCGGCCGCATACGCGCGTGGGGAGGCGGTCGGACCGGTGCCGACCGAGCTCGACAACTTCGCCCGCGCGAAGCTGATCGTCCGGACGACGCTGCTCCACGCACGCGAAACGGCTGCGGTCGTTCCAGGCGCCGAGCCGGTCGAGCTCGAGCTCGAGCCGGCGTGAAGATCTACTTCGCCGGACCGCTCTTCACGCCGTACGAGCGCGGCTTCATCGACGAGTGCGCCGCGCAACTTCGTGCGGCCGGGTTCGACGTGTTCGTACCGCACGAGCACGAGCTCGCGCTCACCGACTCGGTGACTGCGGAGCGGATCTTCGCCAAGGACTGGGTCGGCCTCTCGGAGGCGGACGCGGTGCTGGCCCTGCTGGACGGGCCACTGGTCGACGACGGCACTGCCTGTGAGATCGGGATGTTCTACGCGCTGATGCAGACCGACCCGGCGAAGAAGGGCATCGTCGGCCTCGTCACGGATCTCCGCGCGAGTCGCGAGTCGAACCGTGAGGGCGAGGTGAGAGGGCTGAACTTGTTCGTCGTCGGCTGCATCGAGGCGGCCGGGTCGATCGTCACCTCGCTCGACGAGGCGCAGGCGGTTCTGGAGGAATGGCGCTGAAGGTAACGATTCCGCCCACGAGGTCGCCCGCCGAAACGCAGGGGACAGGCTGAAGCCTGTCCCTACGGGCTCCCGGCCCGCTCCTCCTCCAGCCTGCGCAGCTCCACTCGTCTGATCTTCCCGCTGCGAGTCTTCGGCAGCTCGGCGACGAACTCGATCTCGCGCGGGTACTTGTACGGCGCGGTCACCCGCTTGCAGTGCTCCTGGAGCTCCGCGACCAGCGCCGAGTCGTCGTCGCGCCCGGGGCGGAGCACCACGAATGCCTTGACGATCTGTCCGCGGTCCGGATCGGGCTTTCCGACCACGGCGCTCTCCGCTACCGCCGGGTGCTCGAGCAGGGCGCTCTCGACCTCGAACGGGCCGATCCGGTAGGCCGCGGACAGGATCACGTCGTCGGCCCGGCCCGTGAACCAGAGGTAGCCGTCGTCGTCACGAACGGCTCGGTCGCCGGTCACGTACCACTCGCCGCGGTAGACAGCAGCCGTCTCGTCCGGTGCGTTCCAGTAGCCCGCGAACAGCGCCGGCGCGTCACCACGCAGCGCAATATCGCCCTCCTCGCCGGCCGGGGCTTCAGTGCCCTCGTCGTCGATCACCCGGACGTCGTAGCCCGGCGCGGGCAGGCCCATCGAGCCCGGCCGGATCTCCGCCCCGGGGAAGTTGCCGACGAGGAGAGTGTTCTCGGTCTGGCCATACCCGTCGTGAATCGTCCGCCCGAACGCCGCCTCGAAGGCACGGATCACCTCGGGATTCAACGGCTCGCCCGCGGACACCATGTGCCGCACGCGGGCCACGTCGTACCTGTCGAGGCGCTCGAGCTTCGCCATCAGGCGGTACTCGGTCGGGGCCTGGCACAGCACGGTCGGGCCGAGGGACTCGATCAGCCGGAGGCGCTCGTCCGGGTCGAAGCCGCCCTCGTGCAGCACCACCCCGGCGCCGCAGCTCCATGGGCCGAGCAGGACGTTCCAGATCGACTTCGCCCACCCGGTGCCGGCTGTGCACCAGACGAGGTCGCCGGGTCTCGCGTCGAGCCAGCGTCCCGCCTGGGCGCGCTTCGCCCACGTGTAGCGATGGGCGTGGACCACGCCTTTCGGATCCTTCGTCGTTCCCGAGGTGTAGAGGATGAACGCCGGATCCTCCGCGGCCGTGTCCGCCGTCACGGGATCCGGATCGCCGAGCTCTGTCTCGCCGACGTAGAGGACCTCCGGCGCCTCGCTCATTGCCTCGACCTCGCCTCGGCAGCCGGCGTCGGCGACCAGGAGGCCGGCGCCGGAATGGCGTACGCGGAAGTCGAGATCCTTCGCGCGCAGCATCTCCGAGCACGGAATCGCGACTGCGCCGACCTTCAGCGCGGCGAGCATCACGGCGTGCCACTCCGGCGTCTTGCCGACCAGGACGAGGACGCGATCGCCGGAGGAGGCGCCGCGCGAGCGGAGCAGCCCCGCCCAGCGCGCCGTCCGCTCGCTCACCTCCCCGAAGGTCAGGTCGCGGACGCCTCCGTCCCGCTCGCAGAACCGGATCGCGAGCCCCTCGGCCTCGTGCCGCTCGACCACGTCGCGCGTGAAGTTGAAGCGGCCCGGGGCGGTCACGACGCGAGCCTACTCGAGCCCGGCGAGAAATCGTTCGACCGCGTCGCGCACGGACCCGGGCTGCTCGACCCACGGGAAGTGGCCGGAATTCCCGACGACAACAACCTCCGCGCCGGGGACCAGTCCCGCGGTCTCTGTCGTCGACCAGACCGGGATCACGCTCAGCTCGCCGTGTACGAACAGAACCGGGAGAGCGGCGGCCGGCAAGCCTCGAATGAGTGTCCGCCGCTCGAAGTGGTCGACGAGCGAGCGGTTCACGTCGATCGACGCCTGGGCACCGACGTGCGTCGGCGGTGCGATCGCCTTCTTCCGGTCGGCGAAGTACGTGGGCCAGGCAATCGCGAAGCGCTCGACCAGCTCGGCCTCCGTCACCTTTCCCGCTCTCCGGCGCGCCTCGATCTCGTCGAGCCTGGCCGTCTGTCCCGGCGAGAGCGCCCTCAGGCGCGCAGCGTCCTGCTCCGCGAACGCCTCCAGAAAGGCGCCGAGGGGGTCGACCGCGACAACGCCGAGCAGCCGGTCTGGGTGTGCGACCAGCAGATGGAGCGCGAGGTGGCCGCCCCACGAGTGTCCCACCGCCCAGGCTCGGTCGACGCCGAACGCGTCCAGGACGGTCAACGCATCCGCCATGTGCGCCTCGATCGTGTAGGGCGGCTCTCCGCCGGACGGCGGCGTGCCCCGCTGGGTGTACCGGTAGGTCGTGAACGTGTCCGCGAGCTCCTCGGCGAGGTCGGCGAGGTAGTCCGGAACGGCAGCGCCGCCGTGGAGCAGGAGCGCAGGCGGCCCCGACCCTCCGCGGTGCCCGTGCAGGGGCCCGACCTCGAACGCGCGCTCGCGCACGGGGCGAGCGTAGAGAATGAGCCGGTGCCGGTCGTCCGGATCCGCGCGTTGCCGCAACCGCACGCCGACGTGCGGGCGGTCGCGATCGCCGTCGCGAACACGCTGGCGGCGGCACTCGGCGAAGATCCGCGGGGTACGTGGGTGACCTGGGAGACGGTCGACGCCTACGCAGAAGGAGCCGTCGCGCCTTCCGTCCAGCCGGCGGACACGCATCCGCCGGTCGCGACGATCCTTGCGGGCGCTCGGCCTCCGGACGTCGTCGAAGTGATGCTGCGGGCCGTCGGCGACACGCTCGTGCGCGAGCTCGGGTTGGAGCCGCGAAACGTCTTCGTGACGCTGGAGGAGGTCGACCGTGGCCGGCTGTACGACGCGTCAGGCTAGGATCCGGATTCGTGGACACGAGTCGGTTCGCGTCGGTTCCGGTACTCGCCGCTCTTCCTGCGGCGGAGCTCGACCAGCTCTCGGGCGCGATGAACGAGGTCGAGATCGAGGCGGGCTGGGAGTTCATCACGATCGATGTCTACGGAACCGCGGTCTATTTCATCGAACAGGGAGAGGCCGAAGTTCGGTTCGCCGACGGCACCAGCGAGTCTCTCGGCCCCGGCGACACGTGCGGTGAGATCGCGCTTCTTGTGACGGGTCAGCGGACGGCCACCGTCGTCGCCCGCACGCCGATGCGGCTCCTCCAGCTCCTCGGTCGGGACTTCGAGCGCATCCGCGAACGTGTCCCCGAGCTCGAGCGCTCGCTGCGAGGCCTCGCGCTCGAGCGCTCCGGCTAGTAGCTAGGTGTCCTGTGCAGTGGGGCGGACGAGAATCTCGTTCACGTCCACGTGCGGCGGCTGGGAGACGGCGAACATCACGGCGCGCGCGACGTCATCCGCTTCGAGCATGCCGACCGGCCGTTCGTCGAAGAACGGCGTGTCGACCATGCCCGGCTCGATCAGCGTGACGCGTACCCCCGTGCCGTTCAATTCCAGCCGCGCGCCTTCTCCCATCGCCGTCACCGCCCACTTCGTCGCCGAGTAGAGCGATCCGTAGACGGGCCTGCGTCCGGCCAGCGAGCTCGTCAGCAGCAGGTGGCCCTTCGTCTCGATGAGCGCGTCCATGCACGCGCGGATGGTCAGGGCGACGCCGTAGACGTTGGTAAGCACCAGCTCACGCCAGCGCTCGGGCGTCTCGCTCTTGAAGCTCCGGCCGAGCCCGAAACCGGCGTTCGCGAAGGCGACATCGATCCTGCCGTACTCGGCCAGGGTCCGCTCGACCATCGCCTCTTGCTGGTCCCACTCGGTGACGTCGCAGGTGACCGCGAAGCCGTCGAGCTCGTCGGCCAGCCGCTCGAGCATTTCGGTCGAGCGCGCCGCCAGGACGACTCGGTAGCCGGCCTCGGCCGCCCGCCGGGCCGTCGCCTCGCCGATCCCGCTCGACGCGCCCGTGATCAGGAAGACACGGCCCTCTCCGTCAGACAAGCTGCTTCCCGGCCGTGCCCCAGTTCTTCGGGGGAACGCCCTGGATGAGGACATGGATGTGGTCGGGCGAGGCTCCGCTCGTCTCGGCGAGCGCCTTCGTCAGCGCCTCGATCATCTTCGGCACCGACTCCTCGGTGACGCGGGTATCGAACAGCTTGACGTCGATCCAGGGCATCTCGTTCTCCTTTGTTGGAGGTGGCTTGACCGCGACTCTAGGCGAAGATCGGCGCGGCGTGATCCATGCAGCTGAGCGGCATCCCGCTCCCGCGAAGGCCGAAGTACGGCAGCACCTTGTGCGACGAGTAGACCGCCGCGCTGCCGACCCCGCCGTCCTCGGCGAGCATGCGCCGCACGCGCGGGAGCGCGTCCGAGAGCGATGAGCGCCACGCCGTCCACGGCTCGATCGTGAACCAGTCGCCCTCGACGACCATACCGCTCGCCGACGACACGGTGATCCTCGCCTCGACGGGCACGTCGATCGGATTGAGCAGGACGATCTCTGTCTCGACCTCCGGCGAGGACATCACGCCCGGTATGACTTGGAGGTCGTCCCGGTCGACGTGCTTCTCCTGCCCGCGGACGGGGATCGTCGGGATGATGTAGCCGCCGCCGTTCCGGCCTTCGGCGTGCACCCACTGGCCGAGGAAGTCGATGGTGCGGCTGGGCTGACGATCGAGCCGGATCGGGTGGATCTCGACGACGCCGCCGTGCGGGCTCGGAGGCCCGGGGAGGTCGAGCTCGTCGAGCTCCACGGCCACCTCGTCCCCGAACTGGTAGACGCCTGTGCGGTGCTCGAAGAGCGGCTCATCCGCGCCGGCGAAGCCTCTGATCGTCGCCTCGAACTCGGCTTCGGGCTCCGTCGTCACGTGGTACGGCGAGAGCACGACCGTCAGCGCGTACTCGTCGGCCGGTGGCCACCACGCGTACGACGGCAGCCAGCGCGAGGTGGCTAGAGATGCTGAACGCGCCACAGCTGTGCCTCCGGGTCGTGACGGAGCATGAAGCCCGCGACCTTGAACAGGGGCGGATCGAGCCGGACCGTGCCCGCCTTCACGCCCGCGGCGAGGCTCGGCACGTGCTCGTGCAGCGGCACGATCACGGTCTGCTCGAACTCGGCCGGCGGGAGCGGAATCGACGCCGTCTCGCCGTCGGTGCTCTGCCAGAGCAAGCGCTGGTCTCGCATCGGCTCGAGCTGCGTGTTGACGAAGTGGAAGTAGATCTCTTCCGGCCCTCTCGAGCGGCCGATCGGGTACAGCCAGTGGTAGCTGCGTGCCCCGTAGCGGCTCGGGTTCTTCGGGCCCTTCTTCTCGTGCGTCGTCGTGACAGAGGTGGGCGTCTGCAGGTGGAAATACGGACGAAGCGAGCCGACGTCGGGGCGGTCGAGCACGATCTTCGCGAGGCCGAGACCCTCCGGCAGGAGGTCACCGACCCGCGCGCGCGAGAGGTCGATCACTGCAGAGCGGCCGCTGGGCGCTTCCTCGCGCCACGCTCCGACCCGCGCCGCGCTCGGGAGGAGCAGGTCGAGCCGGAACCCGGCCGGCTGCGGTGGTCCCTCCCAGTTGAACACGATCAGGCGGGTATCGACGTCGTAGCCCCGGTAACCGGCGAGCACGGGCATGTACATCGGCTGAGGAACCCGCGTGCGGTCGTCGCCCTTCGGTGGCACGACGCGTGCTTCGTGGTGGAAGGAGTCGCCGAGCTGCTCCCTGAGCAGGGCCTCCAGCTCGAAACGGCACCCGAAGCAACGCGTGCACGCCTTCGTCTTCCGCTGGATGTCGGCGATGCTGGTAGCGCCGCCGGTGATCGCCCGCTGCACCTTGCTGTACGGGACCTGGAGGCAATGGCAGACGACGTCGACCTGCGTCGGGCCGACTGGCGCCGGGGCGGGACCGGACGAGCTGTCGCTGCGGCGACGGAATTTCAGCATCGAACCATCATTCCACCAGCGTATGGTGGAGCGACGGTTCGGATCAGCTGTCGACGTGCTGCGAGCCGTCGTCGGGGCCGAGCACGAGGTCGCGCGCGCGGTCCGGGACATGGTCGAGCGGAACGGGCGAGAGGGCCTCGAAGAACTGCGCGCCGTTCTCGGTGCGGACGGCATGCTCGACTCCGCGGTTGATCACAGCCCAGTCGCCGGCCCGTAGCATTCGGGTCTCCCCGTCGACGGTGAGCTCGAGCTCGCCGTGGGTGACGACCATCACCTGCTCGGTGTGCTGGTGGGCGTGCATGCCGACGCCGAAGCCCGGCTCGTAGTTGACTCGGCACATCAGCACCTGCTCGCCGCCGGCCGCATGAATGCGTACGCCGGTTGCGAACTCGAAGAGCTCGACTTCGTTCCAGCTGCCGAAGCTGGACTCAGCCACCGGCGCCGACGGGGAAGCGGAAGCGCGACCCCTCGGCGGCAACCGTATTGACGGAGATGTCCTCGTCGAAGATGACCCACTTGCCGTCCCGGCGAGGACCCTGGTCCTTCTTCTCCAGCGCCCTGAGCACCCGCTCCGGCGTGACCGGCAGCTCGGTCACCCACACGCCGATCGCGTCGTAGACCGCGGCCGCGATCGCCGGCGGCTGCGGGTTGTTCGCCATCTCGCTGATCCCCTTCGCGCCGTAGGGGCCGGCTTCGGACGGGTTCTCGAGGATGATCGTGTCGATCTTCGGCAGCCCTTTGATCCCGGGGGCGAGGTACGAGCCGAACTCGCCGCCGCGGTGCTCGGCGCTCGGGTAGTAGGGGTAGCACTCCTCGAGCACGCCCAGGCCGAGGCCCATCAGCGCGCCGCCCTGGATCTGCCCCTCGACGAGCGTCGGGTTGATCGCCCGGCCGACATCGAAGCATTGCCACAGGTGCTCGACGCGAACCTCGCCGGTCTCGTCGTCGACCTCCACCTCGGCGGCGCAGGCCGCGTACGAGATCGCCGCATGCGGCGGGCTGTCGACCTTGCCCGTCTCGGGCTCGACGATCGCGGCGTACGGGTTCAGGTGCGCGCCCGTGCCGGTGATCAGCTCGCCGTGTGTCCAGGTCGCCGCGGCGGCAACATCGGGGACGCCGATCTTCTTCTGCGGTGCGCCCTTCGCGATCACCTCGCCGTCGACCACCTCGAGGTCGTCCGGTGCGATCTCGAGCTCTTTGGCGGCGATCTCGAGGAGTTTCTTCTTCGCGCTCAGCGCCGCCTTCTCGACCGCCTTGCCGGCGACGAACGTCGCCCGCGACGCGAACGTGCCGGTGCAGACCGGCGACGAGTCGGTGTTCGAGTTGTCGTAGGTGATCCAGTCGTAGGGGACTCCGAGCGTCTCGGCGACGATCTGGCTCTGGATCGTCTTCGAGCCGTTGCCGATGTCGGAGGTCCCGGAGAAGACGTCCACCCGGCCGTCCGGCTTGATCTTGATCCAGGCCTGCGACGGGTCGCCGTTCTGGTTCATCCCGGTCGGGTACTCGATCGCGGAGATCCCTCTGCCCGTGTGCTTCGCCATCAGTGCGTCACCTCCCCGACTTGGGCGACGAGGTGCTCGGGAAGCATGTCGCCCGCCCGCGAGTCGCGCGTCATCGACCGGAAGTCGCCCGGCAGCTCGTGGCCGATAGCCTCGGCGATCGCCTGGATCGTCGGCACGGTCGACGGGTCGGTGTAGGCAATCCCGTTCGGCGACGTATCGGCGATGCGGTTCGCATTCTTCAGCCGGAGCTCGAACGGGTCCATCCCGAGCACGTCAGCCACGCGGCTGACGTGCGTCTCGGTCGCGAACGAGACCGACGTCACCCCGAAGCCGCGCATCGCCGTCGTCGGAACACGGTTGGTGAAGACGACGTAGCCGTCGAAGTGGAGGTTCGGGATGGTGTACGCGCCGGTGTGGTGGAAGCTGTGCTTCGTCACGCCGTACGGCGAGAAGCGGGCGTACGCGCCGGAATCGTGGAGCGTCAGCATCTTCCGGCCGAGGATCCACCCGTCCTTCGTGACCGCGTCGGCGATTTCCATGTGCCACGGTGCGCGGGTCGACGAGCAAAGGAACTCCTCCTCGCGGGTCCAGCGCCACTTCACCGGGCGGCCGGCCTTCAGCGCGGCCAGGGCAGAGACCGTCTCTGCCGCCGTGTCGACCTTGCCGCCAAAGCCGCCACCGACGGTTCCGCCGACGAACTTGAGCTTGTTCAGCGGCCACTCGAGGTGCGCTGCGACGACGCCCATCGAGAAATAGAGCGCCTGGGTGCACGAGTAGATGGTCAGGCGGCCGCTCGGCTCGGGCACCGCGAGCGCGATCTGCGTCTCCAGCGGCACCTGCTCGATCGCGGCGGGGCGGTAGACACCCGAGACGATCACGTCCGCTTTGTCGAACGCCTCGTCGATGTTCCCCTTCCGGATCTGGCGCACGTCCATCTCCGCCTCGAAGTGCGGGTACCAGTTCCCCCAGTGGTGGATCTGCGGGGCATCCGGGTCGGCTGCCGTGCGGACGTCGAATTGCGCGGGACGCTCCTCGAAGTCGATCTCGATCGCCTCGGTCGCGAGCTGCGCGGTCTCCTCGTCCTCAGCCGCGACGAGGGCGATCGGCTGGCCCTTGTACCGAACCTCGTCCTTGGCGAGCAGCGGCTCGTCGCCGGGAATGCCCAGCGCCTCGAGGTGGCCGTACACCAGGCGGGGCACGTCCTCCCACGTGACGATCGCGTGTACGCCGCGCATCGCCTCGGCCTTCCTCGTGTCCAGCTTCGTGATCGCCGCGTGGTGGACGGGGGAGCGGAGCGCCTTCGCCCACAGCATGTTCGGGACGCGGACGTCGTCGACGAACTCGGTCCGGCCGGTGACGTGCGCGACCCCGTCGTAGCGCGGGAGCCGTGCGCCGACCGCCTTCACGACGCGCTCCCGACCGCGGCCTCGACCGCCTCGATGATCTTGACGTAGCCGGTGCAGCGGCAGATGTGCCCGGCGAGCGCTTCCTCGATCTGCTCGCGACCCGCCCGCGGCGAGCGTTCGATCAGCGCGTGCGTGGCCAGAAGCAGCCCCGGCGAGCAGAAGCCGCACTGCGAGCCGTAGTGCTCGTGGAACGCCGCCTGTACCGGAGCCAGATGCTCGGGGGTTCCGAGCCCTTCCACGGTCGTGATCGCCGCTCCGTCGACCGCGGCGACGGGGAGCAGGCAGGACCGGCGCGGCTCGCCGTCGACCAGTACCGTGCACGTCCCGCACCCGCCCTGCTGGCAACCCACCTTCGGGCTGGTGATCCCGAGCTGCTCGCGGAGAACATGGAGCAGCGGACGAAGGCCATGGCTCTCGACCTCGTAGCCGATGCCGTTGACGGTCAGGTTCATCCGGCCTCCTCCAGTTGGGCAAGGGCGCGCTCGACCAGGCGGGGTAGCAGCTGAGTGCGGTACCAGGTCGACGCCAGTGCGTCGTCGCGCGGCTCGAGACCGGCGAGGGGATCTTCCGGGTTCAGCAGGATCGCCCGCGGCGCGACGCCGGTCGCCGCGACTCGGAGCTCGTCGTCACGGCGGGCGGCAGCGACTGCGAGGATCGTGTAGTGATGCGAGTGCGGGCGCCAGACGGCCGCGTAGCCGGCCTGGCGCGCGACGTCGGCGTAGGAGACGTCGAGCACAAGCCTGCTGCCGCCTTCGGCGAGGAAGTCTTCGAGCGGCTCGCTCCGCTGGCCTCCTTTGCCGGCCGAGCGCACGGTTGCACCCAGCGCGAGCAGCGCCGCCTGGAGGTCGCCGCGCGGCGTGTCCTCGGACGACATCGCGCACACGTTGCCGCCGACGGTTGCCTGCGACCTGACCTCGATGTCGCCGAGATGGCGGGCGGCCTGTGCAAGCGGCGCGTCGACGTCCGTCAGCTCCGAGACGGGCGTCGCGGCGCCGATCGTCACGGTTCCGTTCGTGCGGGTGATCCCGGCGAGGCCGGCGCGTCCGAGCAGGAGCGCGCTCTTCGGCCGGAGCCGGCCGGCGGCGAGCTCGGGCATGACAATCGTTCCCCCGGCGACAACGGTGATGTCCGCTCCATCCCCGAACGCCGCAACGGCCTCGTCGGACGAGGCCGGGACCAGCACCGAAACGTCGCTCAGGCCCACCGGTTCCGATTCTCCAGTCATACCGGCCTTGCTGTCAAACAATGAACCGTCGTACGCTGCGCGCGGCGAAATCCGAGTCGAAGGAGGCAGGTATGCCCGCTCTGGCGACGACCGAGGAGCGCCGCGATGCGCTCGTCGAGAGGTTGTTCGAGGCGACGCTCGGCGCGTTCGACCTCGTCACGATCTACCTCGGCGACCGGCTCGGCCTGTACCGCGTGCTTGCCGAGCACGGTCCGAGCACCCCGGACGAGCTCGCCAGGGCGGCCGGCATCCACGAGCGGTACGCCCGCGAGTGGCTCGAGCAGCAGGCGATGAGCGGGATCCTCGAGGTCGACGATCCGGACGCCGAGGCCGCTGACCGGCGGTACACGCTTCCGGAGGGGCACCAGGAGCCCCTGCTGAGCGAGAGCAGCCTCAACTACATCGCCCCGATGGCGCAGGCGTTCGTCGCGTGCGTGCGGCCGCTCGACGCGCTGCTGGATGCGTTCCGCTCCGGTGACGGCGTTCCCTACGCCGAGTACGGCGTCGACCTCCACGAGGGCCAGGCGCGCTTCACGCGGCCGATGTTCGAGGGTCTGCTCACGACGGCGTGGTTGCCCGCCGTCCCCGATGTCCACGAGCGGCTTCAGGCGGATCCGCCCGCGCGGGTCGCCGACGTCGCCTGCGGGCTGGGGCGGTCGTCAATCGCGATCGCACGGGGATACCCCAAGGTGACCGTCGACGGGATCGACCTGGACGAAGCGTCGATCGCGCGCGCCCGTGAGCTGCTTCCGGGAAGCGGCGTCGAGGACCGAGTCACCTTCCACCATGCCAACGCGGCCGATCCGGGCTTCTCCGAGCGATACGACCTCGTGACCATCTTCGAGGCGCTGCACGACATGTCGTACCCGGTCGAGGTGCTCAGGGCGCTGCGCGGACTGCTCGCCGAAGGCGGATCGGTGGTCGTCGGCGACGAGCGGACCGCCGAGCGCTTTTCGCCGGACGCCGGGCCGGTCGAGCGCCTCTACTACGGCTTCAGCGTCCTGCACTGCCTGCCGGTGGGCATGGTCGGGGAGGATCCGGCCGGCACGGGCACGGTGATGCGCGAGAGCACCGTGCGGTCGTACGCCCAGCTGGCCGGCTTCGCCGGGTTCGAGGTGCTGCCGATCGAGAACGACTTCTGGCGGTTCTACCGGCTGTCCGGCTAACCGGCCGGTACGAGCGTCTGGCGGCCGTGTCGCCAGCGGACGACTGAAAGGCGGTGACCGATCTGCAGTCCGGTTTCGTCCAGCTGGAACCGGCCGAAGAAGGTCTCGGTCACGAGCGAGCGGGCGGCTGAGAGCGGATCCCCAGCGTCGATCGCGAGGCAGTGCTCGGCGATCAGCGCCGCCGCATACGCCTGGGCGGCGACGTAGTCCTCGAGCCCTGACGGCCCTCCGAGCTCGGGATGCCACTGAACGGGGGCGAGCGTGCCGTCCGGCCAGACCGGTGGGGCGTGCGGAAGACCGGGCGAGACGCCGCCGACGAGCAGGCCGCTGCGGTGCAGCCGGCGAAAGCGCTCCGCTTCCCACTCGACCGGCCCGCACAGGAGCACGCAGTCGGCGCCGGTTGCGTCGCCGACGAGCTCGGTACCGAGAGAGGCGGCCTCTCCTGCGAGACCTTTCCGGGCCAGGGCTGCGAAGGCTCCGGGCGCTGTCAGAACGGCGAGGCGCGCCGCACCGAGCCCGACGGCCGCCTCTGCGAGCGCCACGAGGTAGCGGCTCGCCGGCGTCGAGACCGAGACCACACCCGGTAGGCGCTGGACGTCATCCGCGGCCGCGCCGTGGTTCCAGACGATTCGGCCTCCGCGGGCGCGCGCGACCGCCCGCGTGGTGTCGCTCCCGTATGGCCCGAGAACCGGGTTGCAGCCCTGCTCGACGAGCTGCTCGTGGACCCTGGTCGCGACCCGCGCGAGGCTCTCGTCGTCCAGCGCGACGAGTTCTCGACCAGCATCACGGGCCCAGAGCTCGAGCCCGACCCGCATCGACTGGCCCTGCAAGGCGTATCGGCCGGTGAACGGAACGGGCGCGCCGAGCGCGTTGCCCGAGTCAGCCCCCCATCACGAACACGTTCGTGGGCTCGACCAGGAAGCTGATTCGCTGCTCGCCGGGGCTGCGCCACGGATACGGCGACTGACCGATGTACTTCTGAGCCAGCGAGTCGATGTCCGCCTCGGCCTGGTCACCTGTATAGGTATCGACGACCTTTCCCTGGATCCCGTAGCTCTCGTAGCCGGCGTCCGACGACCCGTGCCACGAGAGAGCGACGCGCGGTTCGTGCTCGAGGTTCCGCGGCTTCTTGCGGCCCAGAGCGCTGTTGACGAGGATCTTTCCGTCGCGCATGTCGACCCAGATGGTGGTCGATTGCGGCGAGCCGTCCGGATTCACCGTTGCCAGGTGCCAGAAGTTGGGTTCCTCGACCCGCTTGCGGACGTTCTCGGGCAGTTCCATCGCATGCTCCTTTCGGGTGTGGTTGCTGACGCTACACGAGCTGGGTCGGCGGATCGCGAACGTGTCTTAGACAGCCGCGACCGGCTGAGCGACCTCGGCCGCGAACTCGGCGACGTCGTACTCTGGGCCGGGCACCTCGTGCTTCAGCCGGGCGACGACGCGGCCGCCCTCGACCCGCGCCGGGAAGTCGTGCAACGGCAGGACGAAGTCGCGGTTCAGGGCTTTCTTGATCGCCGCCTTCTCCGAGCGCTTCGTCATCGTATGGTTGCCGGTCGTCTGCGGCTCGTTGGCGAGCACCTGATGCCACGGCTCCACGATCTGGTTCTGGATGTCGTAGATCACGTCGCCGCAGATGCACGCGGTGCCCTCGGCGGTCTCGACCAAGACGTTCATCGAGCCCTCGGTGTGCCCGCCTGCCGCCTCGCAGACGATCCCCTCGAAGATCTCGTCCGGGCCGGACAGCTCGAGGTCGAGGAGCCGCAGCGCTCCCGGCGCGTGCAGCCGGTCGATGTGGTGCTTCACGTACTCGGGCGGGTACTGCCCGCCCATCAGCCCC
>JBKPPY010000088.1:0-25758 GCA_046733845.1 Actinomycetota bacterium
GGCTCGCTCGTCCAGCCGGAGGAGCTGATCGAGCGCGCCAAGAACGCACCGCCTCGCCCGCGCGAGGAGGAGCGCCCGCGCGGCGACCGTGGCCGCGGAGGCCGCGGCGGCCCGCGCCGCGAGCGCGAGCCGGATCGCGGCGACACCGATCGCCCGGACCGAGGCGCGGGACAGCGTCGGCGCCTCGGCCCGGACGGACACGGCGGATTACCCCCGGTCGCGCCGTCCGCCGCCGCGGCCGCCGCGGCGGTCGCCGCGCGGGCGATCCTCCTCGGGCGGGCGAGGCGGAGCGTTCTTGGCCCGCTCGATCAGCTCCTCGGGCTGGACGAGGGAGCCGTTCTCGTGCTTCGCGACCAGCTTGAGCCCGATCCGGCCGCGGGCCTTGTCGACCTCCTGGACGATGACGTCGAGCACGTCGCCGCGCGCGATCACGTCCTCGATGTGGCCGACCCGGCCGGGCCCGACATTGGACACGTGCAGCAGTCCGTCGGTGCCCTTCTTCAGCTCGACGAACGCGCCGAACTGGGTCGTCTTCACGACCTTGCCGGTGTAGGTGTCGCCGACCTCGGGCTCCTTGGTGATCGCCTCGATCGCGGTGATCGCAGCGTTCGCCTTCGTGCCGTCGGTCGCGTAGATCAGGATCGTCCCGTCCTCTTCGATATCGATCTGCACGTCGTTCTCGGCCTCGAGCGCGCGGATCGTCTCGCCGCCCTTGCCGATCACCATGCCGATCTTCTCGGGGTCAATCTTCACGGACGAGATCCGCGGCGCGTTCTCGGCCAGCTCCGTGCGGGTCTCCGCGATCGTCTCCGCCATCCGGCCGAGGATGAACTCGCGGGCCTGCTTCGCCTGGGCGAGCGCCTGCCGCATGATCTCCTGCGTGACGCCGGTGATCTTGATGTCCATCTGAAGCGCAGTCACGCCGTCACGCGTGCCGGCGACCTTGAAGTCCATGTCGCCGAGGTGGTCCTCAGCGCCCTGGATGTCAGTCAGGATCACGTAGTCGTCGCCCTCCTTGACGAGGCCCATCGCGATGCCGCTGACCGGCGCCTTGATCGGCACGCCGGCGTCCATCAGGGCGAGGGTGGAACCGCAGACCGAGCCCATCGACGACGAGCCGTTCGACTCCAGCGTCTCGGAGACGATCCGGATCGTGTACGGGAAGTCCTCAGGCCCGGGGATCATCGGCTCGAGCGCCCGCTGCGCGAGCGCGCCGTGGCCGATATCGCGGCGCTTCGGGCCCCGCATGAACCCGGTCTCGCCGACCGAGTAGGGCGGGAAGTTGTAGTGGTGCATGTACCGGCGATCGGTCTCGAGGGAGAGGTCGTCGATCCGCTGCCCCTCCTTCGCCGTGCCGAGCGTGAGCAGGCTCATGATCTGGGTCTGACCACGGGTGAAGAGCGCCGAGCCGTGAGTGCGCGGCGAGACGCCCACCTCGGTCTCGATCGGGCGGATCTCCTCCGTGCCGCGGCCGTCGGGCCGCCGCTTCTCGACCGCGATCTTCTTCCGGACGAGGTCCTTGTAGATCGCCTCGGCGGCGCGCTTGACGAACTGCTTCGTCAGCGTGTCCTTGACGGCAGGCTCATCCTCGCCGGATGCCGGAGCGATCGGGAACGGGAGCTCGACGGTCTCGACGATCCGGTCGAAGAGGAGGCTCCGTTTCGCCGACTTCAGCTCCTTGGAGTCCTGTTCAGCGTCGGTGAGCGCCCGGAGCTCCGGCTCGAACTGGGCGCGGACCGGGCCCTCGACCGCCTGCAGACGGAGGGTCTCGAGCAGAGTGCTCAGGCTCTGGCGAACCTGCAGCTGCCGGGTGATGTCCTCCTCGGTCGACTCCATCGTCAGCTCCGGGCAGAGCTCGGAGAAGATCGCCTCGACGGCCGCCCCTGACTCGCGCAGGCCGTGCTCTGCGATTGCGGAGCGGATCCGGTCGCCATGGGTTCCCTTCAGCTCGTCGGTCAGCGAAGTGTCGAGCCACTTCGGCTTGCCGACCTGCCGCGCGAGGTCGAGCTGCACCTCGCAGATCCGCTTGATCTCCTGGTGGGCAAGCTCGAGCGCCTCGAGCAGCTCCGCCTCGGGGATCTCTGCCGCCCCGGCCTCGACCATCGTCAGGCCGTCGAGCGTGCCGACGACGATCAGGTCGAGAGAGGACTCCTCCTCCGACTCCTGGAGCGTCGGATTGACGGCGAGCTTGCCGTCGATCATTCCCATCCGGACGGCTCCGACCGGCCCCATGAACGGGAGCGGCGAGATCATCAGGGCCGCCGACGCCCCGTTGATGCACAGGATGTCGTGCGGGGTGACGAGGTCCGCCGATAGGACGGTGCAGATCACCTGCACCTCGTTGCGGAAGCCCTTCGGCCAGAGCGGCCGGATCGGGCGGTCGATCATCCGTGCAGTGAGGATCGCCCGCTCGGTGGGACGGCCCTCGCGCTTGAAGAAACCGCCGGGGATCTTCCCGGCGGCGTACATCCGCTCCTCGACGTCGACCGTGAGCGGGAAGAAGTCCGCGCCCTCGCGCGTCTCCATCCGCCCCTGGGCGGTCGCGAGCACCATCGTCTCGCCGGAACGGACGACGACGGCCCCATCGGCCTGCTTCGCCAGCTTGCCGGTCTCGAAGCTGATCTCCTGCTCACCGACGGTCAGCGAGACCGTGGTGGTGCCGAGGACGGCGGAGGCACGCTGCACCCGCTCCTCGACGTCACTTACGACTGTCATCTGTTTTCCTCCACTCTGCTAGTGGAGAGTGGGAGTTTGAGTCAGCACCCATTCCGGTGGGGACGGCGCTCGCTCAAACTTCCACTCTCCTGCTTGGTCTGCGTTCGGCTATCTCCTCAGGCCCAGCTCCTTGATCAGGGCGCGGTAGCTCTCGAGATTCGTGCGCTGGAGGTAGTCGAGCAGGCGGCGACGACGGCCGACGAGCTTGAGCAGGCCGCGGCGCGAGTAGTGGTCCTTCGCGTGCGTGCGCAGATGCTCGGTGAGCTCGTTGATCCGCGTGGTCAGGAGCGCGACCTGCACCTCCGGAGAACCGGTGTCGGTGCCGTGCCGGCCGTGTTTGCCGACGATCTCCAGCTTGGCTTCCTTGGTCAGAGTCAATGAGACCTCCAGGTAGACGTCTCCGCGATCCCAGCACGCCGCCGGAAGCGGACGAGCGGCCGAGGTCGCGGTCTGGCCGTAGGGTAGCAGCGATGCTTCCGGCAGCCGTCGCCGCCGGCCATCCGGCCACCACCGCTGCCGGGATCGAGATTCTCGACGCCGGCGGCACGGCTGCCGACGCCGCGGTTGCCGCTTGCCTCGCGTCCTGCGTCGCCGAAACAGTGATGACTGGGCTGCTCGGCGGCGGGCACGCGATCTACTACGACGCCGCCTCGGGAACGGCCCGGAACCTGGACTGCTTCTGCGCGGTGCCGAGCGGGACCGGAGCGCCGCTAGTGGAGCTGGACGTCCCGTTCGGCGAGGAGCTCGTCCACTATGCGGTCGGCGCGGCGTCCTGCGCAGTGCCGGGCGTCCCCGCCGGGCTCGACGCCCTCTGGCGTGCGTACGGACGCCTGCCGTGGGCGGAGCTGTGCGAGCCGGCGCTGAGGCTTGCCCGCGCCGGTGTGCCGATGCCGCCTGCCCATGTCGCGTGCCTCCAGATGCTCGAGCCGGTGATGACGATGCGCGAGGGCGCGCGGGTCTACGCACCGGAGGGGCAGCTGCTGCGGCCGGGCGACCGACTCGAGCAGCCCGGGCTCGTCCAGGCCCTCGAGCTCGTCGCAGCTGAGGGCGCCGCGAGCGTCTATGGCGGCTCGATCGCCGATTCGCTGGTCGAGCTCGTCGCCGACCGTGAGGGCGTCGTCACGCGGGACGATCTCGCGGAGTACACCGCGGTGTGGACCGAACCGGTCGAGGTCGACTATGCCGGGGCTCGTTTCCTGACGCGCGGCGGGTTGGCCGGGATCGCGCCGGCGTTCGAGCGCCTTCCTGCTTTCGCCGGACTCGACGACACCGAGCGCACGCTGGCGCTGCTCGATGCCCTCGCCGGCGGCAACGTCAACGGACACACCACCAACCTGGTGACGGTCGACCGAACGGGCAGCGCGTGCGTCCTGACCACGAGTCTCGGCCTCGGCTCCGGTGACTGGCTGCCGGGCCTCGACCTGCACCTGAACAGCATGCTCGGCGAGGTTGACCTGCTCGTCGGTGCCCTCGAGCCGGGTACCCGGATGCAGAGCATGATGGCACCGAGCATTGCCTTCGACGGCAACAGTCCCACGCTCGCGATCGGCGCGGCCGGAGGGACGCGGCTGCGGACGGCGCTGGTCGGCGTCGCAGCAGCGATCCTCGACGGCGGCACGGCACCGCAGGAGGCGGTCGAACGGGCGCGCATCCATTGGGCGGGCACGACCGTGAACGCCGAGCCCGGAGCGGACGAGAAGGCGCTCGCCGCGCTGGAGCGCCGTGGCTTGGCGGTGAGGCGCTGGCCGTCACGCCACCACTACTTCGGCGGGGTCAGCCTCGTCGCGCGCGACGGCGCCGCGGCCGACCCACGTCGCAGCGGCGCAGCCAGCCTCCTCTAAGGACGTCGCGACCCAGCCCGGCCGCTTCTCATTCCCCGTTGCCTATGCGAGCATCGGGCGGTTACCAGCGCCAGCCAATACGGCAGTCAGGTACGGCCTCTCCTGCAGAGCGTGCTCGCCAACCGCGAGCTCCGCCGGATCCAGCTCGCGTTCGCCGCCTTCACCGCCGCGGAGTGGGGAACGTGGATCGCGATCCTCGTCTACGCCTACGCGCACGGCGGCGCGACCGCGACGGGGATCGTGGCGGTGGTCCAGCTGGTGCCGGCAGCGATCGTGGCTCCGCTCGCAGCGGCTGCGGCGGATCGCCGTGGCCCAGCGGTAATGCTCAAGACCGGATACGTGGTCCAGGCGGCGGCGATGGCGGCCACAGCCACCGTCCTTTTCTCGGCGGCGCCGCCTCCCGTGGCATACGCGCTCGCGGCCTTGACCACGGCCGCGATCACAGTCACGCGGCCGGCCCAGGCGGCACTGCTGCCGGCGCTTGCCCGCACGCCGGAGGAGCTGACCGGAAGCAACGTGATCACCGGGTGGATCGAGAGCGTCAGCGTGCTCGTCGCGCCTGCGGTCACCTCCGTCTTATTGGCCGCCAGCGGTCCGGGCATGGTCTTCGCGGTCATGGCCGGCCTCGTTCTCGTCGCAGGGTTGCTCGTCCCGGCGCCCCGGTCGTTGGTTGCGGAGCCCGACGAGCCGGACGTGGGATCGCCGTTCGCCGATGTCGCCGAGGGCTTCGAGGTCGTTGCGCGCGACCGCGATGCCCAAGTCCTGATCGCCGTGCTGGGCGCAGCGTTCGTCGTCGTCGGCGCGCTCGACGTCCTCTACGTCGTCCTCGCCGCGGATGTGCTCGGGATCGGCGGTTCGGACGCCGGCTACCTGAACGCCGCGTTCGGGGCCGGCGGCGTCGCGAGCATCGCCGTCACGGTCACCCTCGTCGGCAGAAAGCGTCTCGCAGGCCCGCTCGCGGTCGGCGCGGCGGCGGCCGGCCTCGGCCTCGTCGTTCTTGCGCTCGCCCCCTCGGTCGCGGCTGCGATCGTGCTCCTGGCGCTCGTCGGCGCTGGGAGGAGCCTCGTGGACGTCGCCGGCCGGACGCTTCTGCAGCGGAGCTGCAGCCCCGAGCTCCTGTCACGGGTCTTCGGGCTGCTCGAAGGCGTGACGATGGTCGCGCTTGCCGTCGGCTCGATCCTGATCCCGCTCATCGTCGTTGCCGCGGGAGCGCGTGGCGCGGTTGCCTGCATCGGGGCGATCCTGCCGTTGTGCCTGCTCCTGCTCGGGCGCCGGTTGCTCGACGTGGACGCCCGAGCGACCGTGCCGGTGGTGGAGATCGCACTGCTCCGCTCGCTGCCGCTCTTCGCGGCGCTCCGGCCACCCGAGCTCGAGGTCCTTGCGCGGAGCCTTGTCCCACTCGACGTCGAAGCCGGCGGGGTGATCGTCACGGAGGGCGACGCCGGCGATCGGTTTTACGTGATCGCCGACGGGCGGTGCGAGGTCTCCGTTCGCGGCGCGGGGGCTCTGGCGACACTGACGCGCGGGGACGGCTTCGGCGAGATCGCCCTACTTCGCGACGTACCCCGGACCGCCACCGTGACCGCGGCGACCCCTGCGCGGCTGTACGCACTGGACAAGGCGAGCTTCCTGGCCGCTGTGGCTGCCGACCCGCGAAGCCGCCGCGAGGCGCAGCGCCTCGTCGATGAGCGCATGCAAGGACGGGCCGCGCACCTCGTGGCCGCGGCGGCGAGCCTTGGAGATCCGGCGGGGTGATTCTGTAGGGACAGTCCTTCTGCGGCGACAGTTCCTACGCGGGGCGCTCGGCCCGTTCCGTCGCATCGACGTCGACGGCGATCTGGTCGACCAGCGCCTGCTCGCTCTCGAAGACCTGCTCGTCCCGCAGGCGCTCCCAGAGCTCGACGATCAGGCGCCTGCCGTACAGATCGCCCGCGAAGCCGAGCAGGAAGGCCTCGATCCGGAGCTCGTCGCCCCCGTAGTGCGGGTTCGTGCCGATCGAGATCGCGGCCCGGTGCCCACCCGCGAACCCCGCGTAGATCCCGTGGAGGGGGACGAGCAGCGTGGGATCGGCGGCCACGTTCGCGGTCGGGAAGCCGAGCGTGCCGCCGCGGGCGTCGCCCTCGACCACGAGCCCCTCGACCTCGGGCGGACGCCCGAGCAGACGCGCCGCCGCGACGACGTCGCCTTCGTGAAGCAGGTGCCGGATGTCCGACGAGGAGACACCTTCGAGCAGCGGAACGGGCTGCACCTCGAAGCCGAGCTCGGTGAGCAGGGCCAGATCCCCTGCCCGGCGATGCCCGAAGCGGAAGTCCTCGCCGGCGGCGATCACTTCTGCCCCGATTGCCCGCAGGTACTGCTCGGCGAAGTCGTCCGGCTCGATTCGCTGCGTCTCGAGCGTGAACTCGACGACGAGCGTTTCCTCCACGCCGAGCTGGGCCAAGAGCTCGAGCCGCCGCTCCAGGGTGGCGAGCTGCTCGACGGCGTAGCCGAGTACCCGCCTCGGATGTGGGTCGAACGTCACCACCGTCGGCTTCGGGCCGGCTCCGAGCGCCGCCTCGATCACCCGTCGGTGCCCCAGATGGACGCCGTCGAACGTGCCGATCGCGACCGCCCGAGGCAGCCGCTCGACCTCGGAGACTTCCCGCGAGACCTTCACGCGGGCATCACCACTCGGCCGACGGCGACCAGTTCGCCGTCGCAGATGGTTCGGGCGCCTTCCTGTGCCCGCCGCCGCCCGGAGCGGATCGCCGCCGCCTCGTCCTCGTCCACCTCCACCGGGGGCAGGAACGGCAGCGCCTCGGCCGCCGGGAGGATCCGTTCTTCCTCGGCGTCGTCCACGACAAACGGTCCGACCTCGAGCCGTCGCAGCGTCCTACAGTGGCCGCCGAGCGCGTCGGCAATCGAGCGGACGTAGGTCCCCGACCCCACGTGCAGGTCGAGCCGGGCGACGCCGTCGACGTACTCGAGCAGCTCGAGCGACGAGACCAGCGAGCGCCGCACCGGCATCTCGACCGTCTCACCACGGCGGTGCAGACGGTAGGCACGCTCGCCCGCGATCTTCACCGCCGAGGCGGCCGGGACGGCCAGCTCGACCTCCCCGCGAAGCCCAGCCAAGCGCGCATCGAGCTCGTCGAGCCCCGGAGCCGCCGTCTCGTCCACCACCTCGCCCTCGACATCGCCGGTCGAGGTTCGGGCAGTGAGGTCCACGTCGGTGACGTAGCGCTTGTCGAGGCCGACGAGCCAGCGCGCGAGGCGGGTCGCTGCGCCCGAGAGGACGAGCAGGAGCCCACTCGCGAACGGGTCGAGCGTGCCCGCGTGGCCGGTCCGAGCCCCCGTCCTGCGGCGGATCGTCGCTATGACCTGGAACGACGACGGGCCGGCCGGCTTGTCGACCAGGATCAGACCGCTCGGCCTAAGCCCGCGCGGCGGCATTTGCGAACTCGCTGCGCACGAACTCGATCACTTCCTCGATCGACTCATCGGTCGAGAAGCCGGCAGCGCGCATGTGTCCACCGCCGCCGCGCTGGCGCGCGATTGCCGAGACATCGAGAGCGTCAGTCGCGGAGCGCATCGAGATCCGCCGCTTCGCACCGTCAGGCCCGGGCGGCTCACGGACCGTCATCGCCAGCTCGACGCCCTTGACCTTCCGCAGCTCGTCGATCACGCCCTCGGCGAACTCCTCCCCGACGCCGAGCTCTTCGAAATCGCTGCGGAGCAGGTAACTGGCGATCATCCGCCCGTTCTCGTAGCGGCGGGCGCGGACGAGCGCCTTGCCGATCAGCTGCTGCCGCTCGAACGGCACCGATTCGTAGATCTGCCGGTAGACCTGCTGCGGGACGACGCCGTGTTGCATCAGCTCGATCGCGAGTGCATGCGCCTTCTGCGTCGTGTTCGTGTACTGGAAGCGGCCCGTATCCGTGTCGATCGCGATGTAGATGGCCTCGGCGATCTCCGGTGTGAGGTCGACGCCGAGCTCGGCGAGGAGATCACGAACGATCTCGCCCGTCGAGGACGCCTCGGGCACGACGAGGTTGATGTCGCCGTACCGCGTGTTGTCGTGGTGGTGATCGACGTCGATTGTCAGCGGCGCGGCCTCGAGGAGCGCAGGGTCGAGCTGCGTCCGAGCTGCGGTCGCGCTGTCCAGCGCGAGGATCACGCGCTCGGCGGCGTCGTCAGGAAGCGCACGCCGCAGGCCGTCCAGTGCCATGAAGTCGTAGTCGGGTGGCAATACCATCTCGCCGCCGACGAACATCACAGCGTCCTTGCCGAGCGCGTCGAGGCCGAGCTTCATCGCCAGGATCGACCCGAGCGCGTCGCCGTCGGGGTTCTCGTGGGTGACGAGCAGGAACCGGTCGTGGGCGCGGATCGCGTCCGCGACCTCGGTCACGTCATTCGCCATCCGGCGCGAGCTCGTCGATCAGCTTGCTCATGCGAACCCCCTCCTCCACCGTTCGATCGTATTCGAACGCCAGCTGTGGGGTCCGCTTCAGACGGAGCTCGCGGGCAATCCGGGCCTGGAGCACGCCGTGGGCGGCGGCGAGGCCGTCGAGCGTTGCCTGCCGCTTCCGCTCCGAGCCGAGGACGCTGACGAAGACGCGGGCGTGCCGGAGGTCCGGCGACGTGTCGACACCGGTGACCGTGACGAAGCCGATCCGCGGGTCCTTCAGCTCGGGAACGGCCTCGGACAGCACCTGCCGGACCGACTCGTTCACCCTGCGCATGCGGTCGGCCATGGTTCACCACCGTACCCGTGCGACCGCCCGGACTGCCCAACACGAAGGGCTCTGCCCCTGCGGGTCAGAGCCTTGCCGGAGTCGGCCCGCGTGGCGGGCCGAGCGGCCTAGTCGGCGAGCGAGACAATCCGCCGGTCGGCGCGCGCGACCACCCAGTCCTGGCCGTGGAGCCAGCGCTCCGCCCCGTCCAACAGCTCGTGCAGATCCCCGACCTTCCGCGCCGAGCAGGCCATCACCAGCGTCGACCGCTGCCAGAGCTCGTGGTGGTCGACTTCGGCGACAGAGGCGCCGAAGCGGTTCTGGAGCTGCGACTTGGCGGAAAGGACGTGCTTGCGCTTCCCCTTCAACGAGCCGGCTTCCGGGAAGTGGAGCTCGACCGACAGGATCCCGACGTACCCGGGCACGCCCACCAGAGTAGGGCTCCAAGCGGCCGTCTCAGGGACACCCCATCCGGGGGGAACGGCTCGGTTCTTTAGACCGACACGAGCGTCCGCCGGGGGGCACCGGCGAGCCGCCGGCTCGCAGCAGTCGCCTCGCGGAGTCGTCCTGCGACTTCTGCTGTCAACTGGCCGGGCTCGAGACGCCACTGCCAGTTCCCGTTCCCGACCGTGCCTGGCCAGTTCATGCGTGCCTCGTTTCCGAGCCCGAGGATGTCCTGCATCGGCAGGATCGCGATCCGAGCGCGTGACGAGAGGGCAAGCCGGACGAGCGCCCGCACCGGGTCATCGTCCTCGATCCCGGCGGCGGCCAGGTCCCGCTCCGCGAGTGCACGGTCCTCCGCGGAAGCCGAGGTCCACCAGCCGGCCATTGTCGGGTGGTCGTGGGTGCCGGTGTAGACGACCGCGTCCTCGACGTGCGCGGCGACCGCGTGGCGGTGGCGGTGCCGTTTGACGAACCCGCGGCCGACGATCCGCATGCCGAGCAGTCCGAGGTGCTTACGCAGCCGGTCGACGGCCGGAGTGATCAAGCCGAGGTCCTCGGCGATCAGGGGCAGATGGCCGAGCTCCCGCTCCACAGCCTCGAACAGCGCCGCGCCCGGGCCGCGATGCCAGCGCCCCTCGAGCGGGCTCGTCGCGCCCCGCGGGACCGCCCAGTAGGCGACGAAGCCGCGGAAGTGGTCGATCCGGGCGACGTCGACGAGCTCGAGCGTGCGGCGGAAGCGCTCGATCCACCAGCGGTACCCCTCGGGACGCATCGCCCGCCAGTCGTAGACGGGTTGCCCCCACAATTGACCCTCCGGATGTGAGATGTCCGGCGCCGCGCCGGCGACGAGGTCGCGGGAAAAAAGACTCGGATGAGCCGCTGTCTCGGCACTGTCCTCGGCGACGTAGATGGGGAGGTCGCCGATCAGGTGGATCCCCTGCTCGGCTGCGTACATCCGGAGCGCTCCCCACTCTCGCTCGAACCTCACCTGGTCGGCGATCGCGCCGTCTCCGGCATACCCCTCCCAGTCGGCCGCCCAGTAGGCATGCCGCGCCGTGAACCGTCGGACCTCTGTCGCGCTCACCTGTGCATCAGGCTCGGCCAGTAGCCCCCGCCAGCCGGCGAACGCCGACGAGGAGGTGTAGGGAGACCCGAAGGCGTCCGGCGGATTCAGCGGCAGCACCTGCCACCACGATTGCCCGGCCTCAACGAGCCAATCGACGAACTCGTACGCCTCCTGACCAAGCCGCCCACCGGGAAGCGAGGTGACGTGCAGCAGCACGCCGCTCCCGCGGCGCGACAACGGTGCCTCTCTCCGGCGCATCGCGGCGTGCACTCTAGCCACGGGGCAAGACGGTCACGACCTTCGAGACCAGATTGCTCCATCGGTGCTACGGGCGATCGCCACCGCCTGGGCGACGTACGGCACCTCGGGCATGTACCGCGCGAGCGGACAGGGAAACGTCACTACGGAATGTGGTCGAGCGTTACTTGGTTGGGTCAGACCCCTTCGGGGTCAGACCCGTCGAGCGGCGCTAGGCGGGCTGGTCGAGCGACGTCCGCTCGATCTCGCGCGTCTCGAACACTTCCAGCACGTCGCCGATCTTGACGTCGTCGTAGTTGGCGAGGTGAAGGCCGCACTCGAAGCCCTCCTGGACCTCGCGGACGTCGTCCTGGAACCGCTTGAGGGAGTCGATCGTAGTCGTGTAGACGACCGTGCCGTCTCTGACGACGCGCACGTTCGCGCCCCGGCGGATCACGCCGCTCGTGACCATGCAGCCGGCGATCGTCCCGACGCGCGAGGCGCGGAAGGTCTCGCGCACCTCAGCCTCGCCGATCGTCTCCTCCGTCGTGACGGCAGTGAGCATGCCGACGAGCGCCTGCTGGATGTCTTCGGTGAGCTGGTAGATCACGTTGTACGTCCGGATCTCGACACCCTCGCGCTCGGCGAGCGCGCGCGTCTCGGCGTTCGGCCGGACGTTGAAGCCGATGATCATCCCGCCGGAGGCGGAGGCGAGCATGACGTCGTTCTCGGTGATCCCGCCGACGCCCTGGTGGATGACGTTGACCCGGACCTCCGGGTGCTGGATCTTGGTCAGCTCGCCGACGATCGCCTCGATCGACCCCTGCACGTCGCCCTTGACCACGAGGTTGAGGTCCTTCACCTCGCCGGCCTGGAGCTGCTCGAACAGGTTCTCCAGCGAGACGCTGGAGGACCGACGCGTCGCGAACTGCTCGCGGCGGAGCCGCTCGGCGCGCTTCTGCGCAAGGTCGCGAGCGTCGCGGTCGTTCTCGACCACGCGGCAGAGCTCGCCGGCCGGTGGCGGCTTGTCGAAGCCGAGGATCTCGACCGGGTCGCCCGGCTTTGCCTCCTTGAGCTTCTCGCCCTTGTAGTTGTAAAGCGCGCGGACCTTCCCCCATGCGTCGCCGGCGACGACTGCGTCCCCGACCTTGAGTGTCCCGCGCTGTACGAGCATCGTCGCGACGGGACCCCGGCCGACGTCGAGGCGCGACTCGATGATCGGCCCCGACGCGGCCGCCTTCGGATTCGCCCGGAGCTCGAGCTCCGCGTCGGCGACGAGCAGGACCTTCTCCAGGAGCTCGTCGAGGCCGGTCTGCTCGCGGGCGGACACGCGGGCGACCTGGGTGTCGCCCCCCCACTCCTCGGGCTGGAGTCCTTCCGCGGCGAGGTCGCCGAGCACGCGGTCGGGATTGGCGGCGGCCAGGTCGATCTTGTTCACCGCGACGACGATCGGCACCTCGGCCGCGCGCGCATGCGAGATCGACTCCCGCGTCTGCGGCATGACGCCGTCGTCGGCGGCAACGACGAGCACGGCGATGTCGGTCAGCTTCGCTCCGCGCGCCCGCATCGCCGTGAACGCCTCGTGGCCGGGCGTGTCCAGGAAGGTCACCTTGCGCCCGTCGACGGCCACTTGATAGGCGCCGATGTGCTGCGTGATCCCACCGGCCTCGGTCTCGACCACCTTCGCGTTCCGGATCGCGTCGAGGAGGGTCGTCTTGCCGTGGTCGACGTGGCCCATGATCGTCACGACGGGCGGACGCGGCACGAGGTCTTGCGGGTCGTCCTCGACGACTTCGGGCTCGACGTCCTCGTCGCCGGCGTGCCTGATCGTCACCTCGCGCTTGAGCTCGGTGGCAAGAAGCTCGACCTCGTCGTCGGTGAGGGACTGGGTCGCTGTCTTCAGCGCGCCGAGTCCCATCAGGATCTTGATGATGTCCTGCATGCCGACGCCGAGCGCCTGCGAGACGTCGCGGACGGTGATCCCCGACTCGATGCTGATCGGGCCGGTCGGCTGAACGACCTCGCGCGGCTGCTTGGGCGGAGCGGCTCCCCGCTGTTCACGCGCGCGGCGATCGTCCGGGCGCGGCCGCGCGGCACCGGTGTCGATCACGACCCGGCGTCTGCGTCCGCCGCCCCCGCCGCCCTGACGCGGCCTGATCGGTCGCTTCGGACCGTTAGCCATGAGCCTCCTCGGCCATGTGCCCAGCAGTGTAGAGCGCCGCAAGCGCAGGTTCGACACGCACAGGCTGACGCAACACGCGGGAGAACGCGCGGTGGACGGCCGCGCGCTCGAAGCACGCGAGCCGGCGGCAGGTGTAGACGCCGCGACCGGGCTCACCGCGGCCGGGCGTCAGCGTTCCGCCCTTCGCAACGAAGCGGATCAGCTCGGACTGCGGCGCTTTCCGGCCACAGCCTGCGCAGGTACGAACCGGGCTAGGCATCTTGTTGTGCAGCCTGCGCCTCCTGGTCGGTAGCAGCCGGCTCAGTCGCCTGCTGCGTGACCGCCACTGGTTCGGTGGCCTCTTCGGTCGCCTCTTCGGATGCTTCGGCGGCAACGTCCTCGCCTTCTTCCGGCTCGGGAGCGCCCGGCTGGACGATCAGGTCGCCCAGCTCCTCGCCGGCCTGCTCGCGCTTTGCCAGCTCCTGGTGGGCGGGGACGCCGCAGAAGCGTGAGCCGGGGAGAGCAGCGTTCGGGCAGCGCTTGCCCGTCGACAGGATCGCGACGCAGCGGCCGGTGAAGTCGTCGCCGTCGGCGCCGGCGAAAGCGGCTTCCGCCTCGGCCTGGGCGAACTCGGTGTCGGACTGGATGTCGACCTTCCAGCCGGTCAGGCGTGCGGCCAGGCGGGCGTTGAGGCCCTCCTTGCCGATTGCGAGCGCAAGCTGGTCGTCGGGGACGACGACGGTCGCCTCTTTGGTCTCGTCGTCGATGTAGACCTCGCGGACGCGGGCCGGCGACAGCGCCTTGGCGACGAAGCGGGCCGGCTCGGGGTTCCACGGGATGATGTCGATCTTCTCGCCGCGGAGCTCGGAGACGACCATGCGGACGCGGGATCCGCGCGGGCCGACACAGGCGCCTACCGGATCGACGCCCTGGGCGTGCGACTCGACCGCGATCTTGGAGCGGTAGCCCGGCTCGCGGGCGACGCCCTTGATGTCGACCAACCCGTCGGCGATCTCGGGTACCTCGAGCTCGAACAGCGTCCGGATCAGCTCCGGATCGCGCCGGGACAGGATCACCTGCGGCCCTTTGGTGCCGGAGCGCACTTCGGTGATCACCGCCTTGATCCGGCTGCCCTGCTCGTAGCGCTCTCCGTCCACCTGCTCGGAACGCGGCAGCAGCGCCTCGACCTTCCCGAGGTCGACGAGCACGTTGTTGCGGTCGCCCGCCTGCTGGACGATGCCGGTGACCACCTCGCCGACGCGGTCGATGTACTCCTCGTACATCATCTCGCGCTCCGCCTCGCGGATGCGCTGCAGGATCACCTGCTTTGCGGTCTGCGCGGCGATCCGGCCGAAGTTCTCGGGAGTGACGTCGGCGCGTCGGACGAGCGCCGGGTCGACGTCCGACCAGTCGATCTGGAGATCGTCGTCGGAGACGAGTACGTGGGAGTGCTCGCCGGTCTCGAGCTCCTGCTCCTCGAGCTCGGTGATCGCGCGCTCGCGCGCCTCTTCGATCAGGCGCTCCTCGATGTCCTTCGGAAGCTCGATCGAGAAGACACGGAAGTCGCCGCTGTCGGGGTCGAGCTCGACGCTGGCGTGCCGGGACGATCCGGGAGTCTTCTTGTACGCAGCCAGGAGCGCGTCTTCGAGCGCGTGGATCAGGGTGTCTTCCTCGATCCCCTTCTCCTTCTCGATCGTCCTGACCGCCTCGATGATCTCTCTACTCATCTCAGTCACGCCCTTCCCGTGTGTTCGCCTTCGTCGACGAGGTTGCCCCGCACGATCGCGTCGTACGGGATCGAAACGCGCGCGCCGTCTGCGCCGGCGAGCGCTAACTGGTTGGTGTCGACCGAGGCCACCGTGCCCCGGAAACGCTTGCGTCCACCGATCGCACTCTCGGTCCGAATCGCGACCTTCCGGCCGACGGCGCTGCGGAAGTGTGCAGGGGTGCGCAGCGGCCGCTCGATCCCGGGGGACGAGACGTCGACCGTGTACCGGTCGAGGTAGCCGCGCAACAGGTTCGTGACGCGCTCGCAGAGCGCGTGGTCCACGCCGGCAGAGTGGTCGATGTAGACCGTGAACCGCTCGGGCCCGGACAGCTCGACGGCGAGCACCTCGACGTCCGGAAGCCCCTGCTCCACGGTGCTCGTGACCTCTCTCGTCAGCTGCCGCTCCTTCTCGTAGACCTGCGCCAAAAGACCTCCTACACAAGAAATGGGCGCCGCGCGCCCATTTCGCCAAGCCGGTGAAATGTGGTGAAAGCAGGATAGCAACGGCGGGCAATTTCGGCCCGGAGCCGACTCAGAAGGGACAGGCTCTAGCCTGTCCCCAGGCCTTGCGCGCGTGCAGACGGAAGGCAGGGGCCAGACTGAAGTCTGGCCCTCCTGTTCCCGTAATCTCAACCGCCGCTGATCGCCGCGATCACATCCACCCGGGAGCGCGACTCCAGCGGCGTGTCGAGCTGAGCCCGCTCCCGGTCGACGTAGAAGTGGATGTGTGGACGGATGGCCGGGCCGGGCTCGCACAAGCGGTCCCGCAGGCCCGGCCACGACGCGTCGAGCTGTCCGATCGCCTCGTCAACGGTCGCCGCCTCGAGCTCGAGCCGGCGCGGCAGCCCCGGGAAGAGCGGAGGGAGCGTGGACGGGAGGAAGATCTCGGCCATCGTCGCCCCCTAGTCGAGAACAGCCACCTCGACCGAGGAGATCGCCGGGAGGTAGTCGGCGATCTGACTCCAGCTGTCGCCTTCGTCGATGCTCGCGAAGACCTGGCCGGTGCTCGTGCCGAAGTAGAGACCCGGCGAGTCCTCCGCGTCGATCGCCATTCCTTCGCGCAGCACCCCGACCCAGGCGTCGTCCGCCGGCAGGCCGTTGTCGAGACGCTGCCAGCTCTCCCCCGCGTCGCGCGTGCGCCAGACGGCCGCCTTGCCGTCCGGCATCGTGCGGCCGTGCCCTGGATCGAGCGGGATCACGTAGAACGTCTCCCGGTCGTGCGGGTGGACGCCGGCGGCGAACCCGAACTCGGTCGGCAGGCCGTCGGTGATCTCGGTCCAGGTCTTGCCGGCGTCGTCGCTTCGGTGCATGCCGACGTGGTTCTGCTGGTACATCCGGTCGCCGTCGACGGGCGAGCGGACGAGCTTGTGGACGCAGAAGCCGACGTCCTCGTGCTCGCGCGGCCAGTCGGCGCGCAGGCCTTTGTTCCGGGGAGTCCACGACGTGGCGTCGTCCTCCGTCTCGAACAGGCCGACGCCCTGAACGATCGCCCAGAAGCGCTTGTCGTTCTCGGGGTCGAACATCATCGCCGAGATCCCGAGGTGGCCCGGCGGCTGATTGCCAGGATCGTCCCAATCCTCGCTGCCGGGCTGGCCGGCAAGCGTGGTCAGCAGCGACCACGTGACGCCGCCGTCGCGGCTCTCGAAGATCCCTGGGTTCTCGACGCCGACGAGCAGCCGCCCGTTCTTCGCGGCCAGGTTCGAGACCTTGGACATCTTCTTCTCACCGTCCGCCTCATACGCGAGGCCTTCGCTGGAGTGTTCCCAGGTCTCGCCGAGGTCGGAGCTCCGCCAAACAGCTGAGCCGTGCCATTCGCTTGCTGCGGCTGCGTAGATCGATCCGGACGACTGGTCGTAGATCGCGTGGTAGACCGGCCATCCCTCGCAGAAGGGACCGCGCAGCTTCCAATCGCGCCGGTCGCCGTCGCTTTCGAGCAGGAAGCATCCCTTCCGGGTGCCGACCAGAAGAACAGTCCGTGCCATCGCCTTACCTCCGGAGTCGAGAGATCTCTGACACCTATCAGACGAACGGGACCAGCGAAAATTATCGGTCGCCGATCACAATCGTCACCGGGCCGTCATTGACGAGCTCGACCTGCATCCTCGCGCCGAACACACCCGTCTCCACGGCCACCCCCTGGCCCCGGAGAGCCGTGGCGAAGGCCTCGTAGACCGGCTCTGCTTCCTCCAGGGGAGCCGCGTGAGAGAAGCTCGGACGATTTCCCTTCGCCGTGTCCGCGATCAGCGTGAACTGGGAGACGACGAGCGCTGCCCCGCCTGAGTCGAGCAGCGACCGATCGAACCTGCCGTCCTCGTTCTGGATGATTCGCAGGCGCGCAATTTTGCCGGCCAGGTGTTCTGCCTGGTCGATCGTGTCTCCGCGCGCGATGCCGAGGAGGACGCACAAGCCTGGACCGATCTCGCCGCCCGGCGTGACCCGGGCGCGTGAGACTCGCTGGATGACCGCCTTCACGGCCTGATCTTCGCAGCGCTCGGCAGGGACTGTCCCCGCAGGGGACACCCCGCAGGGGACTGTCCCCCAAGATGCGGCTCGGCCGCCGCCTGCAGGGTCAGACCCCTTCGGGGTCAGACCCTAGGACGAAGGATCGGATCCTTTGAGCTCCATGACGCGGGCTGCGTATTGCTTGCTGCTGGGCCGCAGCGAGCGGGCGAGCTTGTAGTGCCCGTTCGCCTGCGCCGCATGGCCCTGCTTCTCGAGGCAGCGGCCGAGTGCGTAATGGGCGTAGTCATCGGCCGGAGAGAGCTCGAGCATCGCCCGGAACTCGTCCGCGGCCTCGTCGTAGCGCCCGATCCGGAAGTAGGCGATGCCGAGTGACTCGCGGATCGACGCCTTGTTCGGCTCACGCCGCTTCGCCTTCTCGAGCGCCACGGTTGCCTGTGCGGCCATCCCCTGCTCGAGATGCCGCCGGCCCTGCTGGAAGTAGTCGTAGACCTCGCTCACAATGCCCTCAGGTAGGGGAAGTTCTCTTTCAGACAGTCAAGCGGATGCGTCAAGTCACGCGTCGGGCCGATTTCGACGCCGTGCACTGTCTCCCCCTCGTCGATCAGCCGCTGAAAGACTTGCGACAGCTCGAACGGCGGCCCGCTGAGATCGTCGAGCAACGCCGAATCGAACGTTTTGTCGAGCCGCCAGAGCGGGGCCGACGCCAGCGGGTTCGCAGGATCGTCGTCGAGCACCTTCGTGACGCGGCCGTTCTCGACGCCGAGCGCGTACCGATGCGGCGGGTTCGGCGGCGGGTCTCGTCGCGCCGCGATCGCCGGCCCGTCAACGGCCGCGAACCGCCCGATGTCGCCTGACGAGAACACCGTGTCGGCGGCGACGACCACGGCAGGCACCTCCCGCAAGCCTCGGCGTACTGCGTCCGCGGAACCGAGCGGTGCGGGCTGACGCACGAACCGTAGGTCGAGGGGAAACCGGTGCAGGAGGCGTTCGACCTGCTCGCCGAGATGGCCGATGACGACGGTCACGGACTCGATCCCGGCTGCGCGCACCTCGTGGAGCAGCGTGACGATCACCGGACGGCCGTCGATCGGCAGCACCGGCTTCGGATAGCGCTCGGTCAGCGGGCGGAGCCGGCGCCCCTCCCCCGCCGCCATCACGACGACCTGCACGGAAACTAGTATCGGACACCGTGTGGGTGGCGATCGTCGTCGGCGCGGTTGTCGTCCTGCTTCTCCTCTTCCTCGTCTACACGTACAACCGGCTCGTCCGGCTGCGGAACGAGACCGAGACCGGCTGGGCGAATATCGACGTTCAGCTCCGACGCCGCTACGACCTCGTGCCCAACCTCGTCGAGGCGGTGAAGGGTTATGCCGCCCACGAGCGCGAGACGTTCGATTCGGTCACGCAGGCACGCGCGACGGCGGAGCAGGCGAGCGGGCCGGCCGAGGCGGCCCAGGCGAACGAGCACCTCGGCGGGGCGATCAACCGGCTGATCGCCGTCTCGGAGGCCTACCCTCAGCTTCGCGCCTCGGAGAACTTCCTCGCCCTCCAGCAGGAGCTGTCGGACATCGAGGACAAGCTGGCCGCGGCCAGGCGGTATTACAACCAGACCGTGTACGCGTACCACAACGCGATGCAGACCTTCCCGGCCGTGCTGATCGCGAAGCCGTTCGGCTTCCGTGAGCGGGAGTTCTTCGGCACCGACGAGAGTCGAGACGCGCCGGTCGTCGCCTTCGCCGGCCAGCAGTGACGCTCCAGCAGCAGATCCGCGCGAACCGTTGGCGGACGCTCTGGCTGCTCCTTCTCTTCGCGCTGATGGTCGGCCTGCTCGGTGCCGTGCTCGGGTACGCCTTCCAGCCGTCGCTGCTGATCGTCGTCGGCGTCGTCGGGATCGTCTACGGGATCTTCAGCTGGATCGCCGCCGGCGGCATCGTCGCCGGTGCCACCGGCGCGCAGCCAGCGGACAAGGCGCAGTACCCGCGGCTCTACCACGTGGTCGAGACCGTCGCGATCGCCGCCGGCCTTCCCCAGCCGCCCCCGATCTACGTCGTCGACGACCCGGCCCCGAACGCCTTCGCCGCCGGCCGCAGCCCCGACAAGGCGTACGTCTGCGTGACCACCGGGTTGCTCAATCTGATGGATGAACGCGAGCTCGAAGGGGTGATCGCTCACGAGATCTCCCACGTCCGGAACCACGACGTCCGCCTGATGACGCTCGTCTCGGTTCTCGTCGGCGTCGTCGCGCTCCTCTCCGACTTCTTGCTCCGGATCTCGTTCTTCGGCGGCGGCCGCAGGAGCGGTGGCAGCGCCGGCCTGATCGCGTTCGCCCTCGGGATCGCGGCGCTGATCATCGCGCCGATCGCCGCGGTGCTGATCCAGCTCTGTATCTCGCGGCGGCGCGAATACCTCGCCGATGCATCGGCGGCCGAGATCACCGGCGACGGTGAGGGCGTCGCGCTCGCGTTGCGGAAGCTGCTGATCGATACGACTTCGACCCAGCACGCCAGCCGTGCTGTCGCGCACCTCTACATCGAGAACCCGCAGAACCAGGCAACGGGCGTCAGTACGGCGTTCCGAGGGCTCTTCGACACCCATCCGCCGCTCGAGGACCGGATCCGTCGCCTCGAGGAGGCCGGCGGGTTCAGGCTCGCGCCGGTCTAGTCGTTCTGATGGGCGTCGAGCACCTCGTGTGCCCGTGCGGCGTCCTCCGAGCGAACGAGCACTACTCGCGGCCCCCCGCCCGGCATCCCGTCGACGGTTCCGGCGCCCATGGCGGTCGCTTGGTGCATGCAGCGAATCCCGGCGTCGCGCAACGCCCCGCAGACGATGTCTGCCTCGAACTCGCTGCCGACGGTCTCGATGGCGACGAGCTCGGTCATCCTCGGCGGCGCAACAGCCGCTCGACTTCGTCGAGGATCTCGGCGGCGATGCGCTCTTTCGGCGCCTTCGCCACTGTGCGCTCGGCGTCGGCGGTGACCAGCACGACTTCGTTCTCCGCCGCGTCGAAGCCGATGTCCTCGCGTGAGACGTCGTTGAAAACGACGAGGTCGAGGTGCTTCTCGGAGAGCATCTTGCGCTTACGCTCGAGCCCGGCCTCGCCCTCCTCTGCCCCGAAGCCGACCAGTAGGCGCCCGTTCTTCGCCGCGGCCAGGCCGGCGAGCACGTCCTCGGTCGGCTCCAGCCGAACCTCCCAGGCGTCACCGGACTTCGGCCGCTTTCCTTTGACGGGCGCCGGCGCGTAGTCGGCGACCGCCGCTGCCATCAGCACGACGTCGGCTGCCGCTCGCGCCTTTGCCTCACGCGCCAGATCGGCGGCCGTCGGGGTCTGGACCACATGGACCCCGGCCGGCGCCGGCACGGCCAGGTTCGCCGCCAGCAGGGTCACATCAGCGCCGCGCCGGCGCGCCTCTTCGGCCAGCGCCACGCCCATCCGCCCCGACGAGCGGTTGCCGACGAACCGGACCGAGTCGAGCGGCTCGCGCGTTCCGCCGGCGCTGACGAGCACGGTCCTTCCCATGAGAGTCTCGGTCTCGCCGAAGAGCTCCCGCACCCGGGCAAAGATCGCCTCCGGCTCGGTCATGCGCCCGAGACCGGTCTCACCCTCGGCGAGCTCTCCCTCCTCGGGGCCGATCACGTCCACGCCGCGCTCGCGTAGCGTGGCCACGTTCGCCTGGGTCGCCGCGTGCTCCCACATGCGGACGTTCATCGCAGGCGCAATCAGGACGGGCCCGCGAAAGGCGAGCGCCAGCTGCGTCAGGACGTTGTCGGCCAGCCCGTGCGCGAGCTTGGCGAGCGTGTTCGCCGACAGCGGGGCGATCACGAGCAGGTTGGCGTCGGTCAGGTGCGGATAGAGCTCCCGCGGCTGCTCACGTCGGGCGAGCGCCTCGAACGTCCGCGCGGCGACGAAGGTCTCGGCCTCCGGTGTCAGCACGGGCGTCACCTCGTGGCCGGCCCGAACGAGGAGTCGGCAAAGCTCGCACGCCTTGTAGGCGGCAATGCCACCGGTCACTCCGAGGAGGACCCGCCGGGCCATGGCAGAGGAGCCTAGTTCTTGTACGTGTACTTGATCTTGCCCTCGGAAGTCTCTTCGAGGGCCATGGTCAAGTAGTTCTTCGAGCGTGACTCGACAAGGGGTGGGAACTCGTCGAACGTGCCTTCACCGAGCTGGTGGTGGTAGTTGTTGATCTGCCGGGCACGCTTCGCGGCGACGATGACCAGCGCATAGCGCGAGTCCACGTTGTCGAGCAGCTCATCGATTCTTGGATGGATCACGGCCGGCCCATGGTACCGGCCATCGCTAACTCACGGTGGACGATGTCCTCCAGCCCCTGCGCCGCGCGGTCGATTTCGTCGTTCAGGACGACGTAGTCGAACTCTTCCGCCTGCGCGAGCTGCTTGCGCGCCAGGCCGATGCGCTCGCCGATCTCGCCCTCGCTCTCGCTCGCCCGTTCCCGCAGCCGTCGTTCCAGCTCGGGGATCGGCGCGGTGATGAAGATCGTGACCGCGCCTGGGACGTCCTCCTTCACGTTCAGCGCGCCCTCGGTCTCGAGCTCGAGAACCGGGATCTTCCCCTCACCCGCGATTCGGTCGACCTCGGAGCGAAGGGTGCCGTAGCGCTTCCCTGAGACGTACGTCACGTGCTCGAGGAAATCGCCCTCGTGCACCCGGCGGGCGAAGTCACCGTCCGAGAGAAACCAGTACTCGCGCCCGTCCTCCTCCCCGTCACGGCGTAGGCGGGTCGTCGCAGAGACGGCCACCTCGAGCTCGGGCACGCGTTCGAGGAGGGCTCTGATCAGGGTGCCTTTGCCGGCCCCCGACGGCCCGGTGATCACGAAGACGGGCGTGCCGTCAGACGGTCCGGTGGAAGAGCCCAATCAGCTCGGCGCGTTGGCGGTCGGACAACCCGCCCACGGTCTTCGACTGGCTGATCCGGCACTGGTTCAGGAAGCGGGCTGCCTTGACCCGACCGAACTTGGGAACCGCCATCAGCATGTCGAACACCTTCGCCGTGGAGACGTACTCCGGCGGGTCGTTGAGGATCTCTTCGATCTGGACCGTTCCGTTCTTGAGGTCCTTCTTCAGCTGCGCCCTGCGGACGCGGATGTCGTTTGCCCTCGCGAGGGCTTCCATGCGCTGATCGAGAGAGCGAACCGGCGCCGTTGCCTGGGTCTTCGTCGGCATGCGAGGGTGCGAGTCTAACAGCTTGCTCCCGTCGGTCAACCGACGTCGAATCGCCTCTTTTGCAGGGTTTTTTAGGAAACTCTCGACTTGACGTCGAGGTGTTTTCTCCGTGGCAACGCCCTCTCGTGGGCGACGCCGCACGCCTCGTCGACCGACGAGAGCCCTCGCGCGGCGAGCTCCGCGTCGAGCTCCGCACGGATCCGGGACGGCGCCGAGGGGTCCGAAAAGAGCACCGTCCCGAGCGCGACCGCGCTCGCGCCGGCGGCGAAGAGCTCGAGCGCGTCGCCTCCTGAGGCAACGCCGCCCATCCCCACGATCGGCAGCTCGGTCGCCCGGAAGCACGCGTGGACCGCCGCGAGGGCGACCGGCCTGAGCGCCGGACCGGAGAGCCCGCCGGTCGAGGTGCCGAGCACGGGCCGGAGGTCGGCGTCGAGCTTCAGGCCGCGGAGCGTGTTGACGAGCGAGAAACCGTCGGCGCCCGCCGCCTCCACCGCCCGCGCGACCTCGCCGATGTCCCACGCGGCCGGCGAGAGCTTCGCGTAGAGCGGGAGCTCGGTGACGGCGCGGCAGGTTCCCACGATCTCCGCCGCCGACTCCGGCGCCTCGTCAACGTTCGGGCATGACAGGTTGAGCTCGATCGTCACGTCTTCGAGCAGGGCGCAGGTGTCGGCGTACTCCTGGGCCGAGAACCCGCCGACCGAGACCCAGAGCGGCACGCCCAGCTCTCGCAGCCGGGGTAGCGTTTCGGCCAGAAACCGCTCCCTACCAGGGTTTGCGAGCCCGATCGAGTTGAGCATGCCGACGTCGGTCTCCGCGATACGAACAGGAGCATTTCCGCTGCGTGGAAGCGGCGTCACGGTTTTCGTGACGAATGCATCGAACATACGTGCCGTTTCGGGCGCGGTCAGCGCATCCAGGCAGCCCGACGCGTTCAGCAGCATCAGGCAGCCGCCTGCAGAACAGGTCCTTCGACGCATAGCCGCTTCCACGCGCCGTCGATCTCGACCGCACAGCCGTAGCAGGCGCCGTACCCGCAGGCCATCGGCGCCTCCCAGGCCAGCTGGGCATCGGGACACATCGCGCGTACGGCTCGAAGCATCGGCTCGGGACCGCAGGCGAGCACGTCGTAGCCGGGCTCGATCAGCTCGGTGACCAGGGTCGGGTCGATTGCAACCGCGGCGTTCGAAACGAGGGCGGCCGCCTCGGCGTGCCATTCGGAGCGGAACCCGAGCGCGGCCGGCGGAGAGCCCAGCTGCTGCGAGAGGAACGGCAGCGGCGCGATCCCGATCCCTCCGCCCACGAGGAGCGGCCGGTCCATGTTCAGTCGATAGCCGTTGCCGAGCGGACCGAGCACGTGGATCGCGTCGCCGGGATCGAGCGCCGCGAGCGCCTGCGTTCCGGGCCCGATCGGATCGATCAGGAAGCCGAGCTCACGGGTCGGCGCAATGCAAAGGCTCATCGGGCGCGGCAACAGCCGGCCGGGCGCCTCGAGCATGAAGAACTGGCCGGGCAAACCCGGGTCAAGCGTGCCGCGCTCGAGCCGCAACAGCGTGTACGGCCCGACGGCTTCGCTACTTGTGACCGTTAGCTGCTCGCGTCTCAACTTCGATCCGCTCCTGAAGGGACAGGGCGAGCTCCGTCCGCGCGTTCGCGATCGCGTGGACGGCGGCTGCGGCGCCGGAGATCGTGGTGATGCAGGGGATGCGCGCGACGAGCGCCGCCTCACGGATCCGGTAGCCGTCCGTTCGCTGGAGAGAACCGCCGAACGGCGTGTTGATCACGAGGTCGCAGCGTCCGCGACGCACGAGATCGACCACGCTCGCCTCGGCCCCTTCCGCCACCTTCGCCACCTGCTCGACCTCGAGCCCTGCGTCGCGCAGCTCACGTGCCGTCCCTGCGGTCGCGACGAGCTTGAACCCCAGGCCTGCCAGTGCCGCCGCCACGGGCCGCAGCGCAGGCTTGTCGGCATCGCGCACGGACAGGAACGCGGTGCCGCTGGTGGGAAGCGGCCTGCCGGCGGCCCGCTCGGCCTTCGCGAAAGCGGTCGGCAGGTCGGACGCCGAGGCCATCACCTCGCCGGTCGCCCGCATTTCGGGCCCCAGCACGGGATCCGCCCCTGGGAAGCGGGCGAACGGGAGCACCGCGGCCTTGACGCTGACCTGCGCGGGCGGGCGCTCCGGGGGCAGCGCCAGCTCCCGCAGCTTCCGGCCGGCGGCCAGCTTGCAGGCCGCCTCGACGAGGTTGAGCCCCGTCGCTTTGGACGCGAACGGCACCGTGCGCGAGGCGCGCGGGTTCGCCTCCAGCACGTAGACGCCGTCCTCGCCGACCGCGAGCTGGACGTTGATCAGCCCGACTGTGCCCAGCGCGGGCGCGAGCCGGCGCACGACGCCCTCGACCTCGCGTGCGGTGGCGACGTCGAGCGACGGCGCCGGCAGGACGCAGGCCGAGTCGCCCGAGTGCACGCCCGCCTCCTCGACGTGCTGCATGACCGCCGCCACGTACGTCTCCTCGCCGTCGCAGAGCGCGTCGACGTCGATCTCGATCGCGTTCTCGACGAAACGGTCGACGAGCACCTTGCCGCTGAGATCGCGATGGAAGGCCTCGACGACCTCGTTTCCGCGGTAACAGACCCGCATCGCGCGACCGCCGAGCACGTAGGATGGCCGCACGAGCACCGGATAGCCGATCCGGTGGGCGATCTCAGCCGCCTCCCGCCCGCTCTCGGCGATCCCCCACGCCGGACAGCGGATGCCCAGCCCGGAAAGAAGCTCGCCGAAGCGCTCGCGGTCCTCGGCGAGGTCGATCGCCTCGTACGGCGTCCCGAGGATCCGGAAGCCCCCACCCTCGATCGCACGGGCGAGCTTCAGGGGCGTCTGGCCGCCGAACTGGATCACCACTCCCTCCGGCTGCTCGCGCTCGCAGACCGCCAGCACCTCGTCCGCGCCGAGCGGCTCGAAGTAAAGGCGATCCGACGTGTCGTAGTCGGTGGAGACGGTCTCCGGGTTGCAGTTGACCATCACCGCCTCGTAGCCGAGCGCGCGGAAGCTCTGCGCGGCGTGGACGCAGCAGTAGTCGAACTCGATTCCCTGGCCGATCCGGTTCGGCCCCGAGCCGATGATGACGACGCTCGGCTTGCCGCTCCTCGGTGGCGCCTCGTCCGCCTCGCCGAC
>JBKPPY010000089.1:0-21957 GCA_046733845.1 Actinomycetota bacterium
CGGCCAAGGACATGACCTCGACCGACACCGCAGGGCTGGCGGTCGGCGCCTACCTCCCGCGGGACGATCCGCGAGACGCGCTCTGCGGCGCGGACGAGGTCCGGCCGGGCATGCGCATCGGGACCGCATCGGTCCGCCGGCGTGCGCAGCTGCTAGCCCTCGAGCCGTCGCTGTCGATCGAGCCGCTGCGCGGCAACATCGACACCCGCCTGCGAAAGCGGGGCGAACGCGGCCTCGACGCCGTCGTCCTTGCGGCATGCGGTCTCGACCGGCTTGGACTCGCCGCCGAGATCGGCCGGCGCTTCGATCCCGCCGAGCTGCTGCCGGAGGCCGGACAGGGAGCGCTGGCGCTCCAGGTGCGGGCGGGGGAGCAGGAGCTGGTCGCTACGGCCGACGATCCTGAGACGCGGCGCAGGGTCGAGGCGGAGCGGGCCTGTGTCGCCGCCGTCGGCGGGGGATGCCTGGCGCCGGTGGCCGCCCATCACGACGGGGCCACGCTCACCGCCCTCGTCGCCGACGAAGACGGCCGCTGGATCGAGCGGCGCAGCGGCGATGACCCGGTTGCACTCGGAGAGGAGCTGGCACGGCTCGCGTCGTCCTGACCCGTCCGGAAGGACGGAACGAGGAGCTGGCGGCGCGGCTGCGCGGGCTCGGCCACGATGTCGTGGTCGCGCCGGTGATCGCGATCGAGCCGATCGAGACGGGGCCGGTCGAGCTCGACGGCTACGACTGGCTCGTCTTGACGAGCGCGGCAGGCGCCCACGAGCTGAAGCGTCGGGCGACAGGCCGTGCTGACCGCGTCGCGGCGATCGGCTCGGCGACGGCGCGCGCCTGGGGGGAGGTCGACCTCGTGCCGCGGGTGGCCTCGCAGGAGGGCCTGCTCGCCGAGCTGCCGCGGCCCGCCGGGCGGGTGCTCTTCGCGGGTGCGCAGGACGCCAGACCGCTGCTGGCCGAGGAGCTCGGCGCCGACGTCGTCGTTCTCTACCGCACGCGGGCGCTCGCGCCTGAGATCGAAGGCGACCTCGCGGTCGTCGCCTCCCCGTCGGCGGCGCGAGCGCTCGCCGACGTGAACCGGGCGATTCCGGTGGTGACGATCGGGCCCGAGACGACCGCGGCGGCCCGCAGCTCAGGCCTGGACGTCCTGCGGGAGGCGCCCACGGCCGACGCCGCCGGTCTCGTTCGCGCGGTTGAGGGGTAGCCTCCCGCCGTGGTCATCACGTTTCTGTCGGACTTCGGCCTGCAGGACGACTTCGTCGGCACTTGCCATGGAGTGATCGCTCGGATCGCGCCGGAGACGACGATCATCGACATCACGCACGGCATCGAGCCGCAGGCGGTTCTCCAGGGCGCGCTCGTGCTCGCGAACACGATCCCGTACATGCCGGAGGGCGTTCACCTCGCGGTCGTGGATCCGGGGGTGGGGACCGGACGGCGGCCGCTCGCGGTCAGAGATACCGCCGGACGGCTCTACGTCGGCCCGGACAACGGGTTGCTCGTCCCGGCGGCCGAAAGACAGGGCGGCGTCGAGAGTGCGTGGGAGCTGGCGAACCCGACGTACATGCTCGAGCCGGTGTCACGTACGTTCCACGGACGGGACGTGTTCGCACCGGCGGCCGCGCACCTCGCGGTGGGGCTCGATCCTGCCGAGCTCGGCCCGCCGGTCGAGCCGGGGTCGCTCGTGCGCCTCGAGCTGCCTGCGCCCGACGTCGGCGGGTCCCGGATCTTCGCCACGGTCCTCTACGTCGACCGCTACGGCAACGTCCAGCTCAACCTCTCTCGATCGGATGTGGAGCAGGCGGGGATCCTGCCCGGCCGCCAGGTCGAGCTCGAACTGGGCGTGGACCGCTACTACGCGACCGCGGCGAGCACGTTCGCCGACGCACGGCCCGGCGACATCATCCTCTACGAAGACGCCTACCAGAATGTCGCCGTCGCGATCACCGACGGCAACGCCGCCGAGGTCTTCGCGATCCGGCCCGGACAGCGGCTCGTCATCCATCTCGCGCGGTGAAGACGCTCTTGACGGCCGTGCTCGATCGGTTAGGGTCCTCGATCAAGGGACGTCCGCGGCACGGTAGCACCGGCCCGGACGTCCTTTTATTCGGGATGGCGAGGGCCGGAATCGAACCGGCGACACCACGGTTTTCAGCCGTGTGCTCTACCGACTGAGCTACCTCGCCGCGCGGAGGAGTGTAGCCAAGAGAAACGGCGCGACTAGTGCGTGCGCGCTGCGCGCAGGCGCTCGACAAGCGCTTCCAGCATCTGGCCCTTGACCAGCACGTCGTCCGCGCCGGCGTTCGTCGCCCGGTCGTGGATCGCGGTGCTTTCGTCGCCCGTGAGGGCGATCAGGCAAATGTGGGGATGGTCCTCCCGCAGCTTCCGGATGGCGGTGACGCCGTCCATGTTCGGCATGTGCAAATCGACGACGACCGCGTCCGGTTCGAGCTGTTCGGCCAGGTCGAGCGTCTCGTGGCCGTCGTACGCAAGCGCGACGACGGTCAGCTCGGGCTGCTCCTCGATGAGGAGTCGCAGCGCTGCGGCGTAGCGCCGGTCGTCGTCTGCGAGCAGGACTCTGATCGTGCCGTGTTCGGAGGCCGGGGTCACTCTCCAGTAGTTTGCCCGACGTGGAAACAACGGAAACGAACAAGGCGGTCGCGGTGATCGGCGCCGCCCTCGATCTCGGCGCCGGGCGACGTGGTGTGGACATGGGCCCCTCCGCGATCCGGTACGCCGGTCTGGAGGCGCGGATCCGGTCGTTGGGCCGCGACTGCATCGACCTTGGCAATGTCCAGACCGCGGTCGCCGAGGCCGCGGTCGTCGGCGACGAACGCATCCGCTACCTCCACGAGATCCTCAACACCTGCGAGCGCGTCGCCGATAGGGTGGCCGTCGCGAACACGGAGGGGCGGTTGCCACTCGTTCTCGGCGGGGACCACTCCGTGGCCCTCGGAACGCTTGGCGGCCTCGCGCGTAAGTCGGGTGCCGGCGGCGTCCTCTGGGTGGACGCGCATGGCGACCTGAACCGGCCCGAGACGAGTCCGAGCGGGAACGTCCACGGCATGGTGCTTGCCGCGGCGATGGGGTTGGGCGGCCCGGACTTCGACGTTCCCGGCATTCCCTTTCCCTCCGTCGACCCGAGCCGGGTGGCGCTCGTGGGCGTCCGCTCGCTCGACGACGGCGAACGCGCGCTTCTGCACGACCTGAACGCCACCGTCTTCACGATGAGCGACGTTGATCGACTGGGGGTCGAGCAGGCGGTCACCAAGGCGCTCGAGCAGGTCGACGGCCCGGGGTTTGTCCACGTCAGTCTCGACATGGACGCGCTCGATCCTGACGTCGCCCCCGGGGTGGGAACCCCGGTCCGCGGCGGGCTCTCCTACCGCGAAGCCCACCTTGCGATGGAGCTGGTAGCGGAGTCGGGGCTGATGGACTCCCTGGAAGTCGTCGAGGTGAACCCGATCCTCGACCGCGAGAACGAGACCGCGAAGCTCGCCGTCGAGCTGGTCGCCAGCGCGCTCGGCGCCAGAATTCTCTAGCGTCAAGGACGCCAGTACTTGCGGCCCTTCAGCTCGTCCGGCAGGTGGTCGACGTCGAACCCGGCCGGATCGTCGTGCGGGTAGATGTAGCCCTGTCCGTGCCCGAGCTTTTTCGCTCCCGGGTAGTGCGCGTCGCGGAGCTGCTTGGGCGGTCGGAGGTTGCCCTGCTCACGAACGTCTCGCCGGGCTTCGCCGAGCGCGACCGGTACGGCGTTCGACTTCGGTGCGAGTGCCAGGTAGATCGCCGCCTGCGCGAGGTTGAGCTGCGCCTCCGGCAGACCGACGTGCTCCACGGCCTGGGCGGCAGCGACCGCGACCACGAGCGCCTGCGGGTCGGCGTTGCCGACGTCCTCTGAGGCGAGAATCACCATCCGGCGGGCGACGAAGCGCGGGTCCTCGCCGCCTTCCAGCATCGCAGCGAGGTAGTAGACGGCCGCGTCCGGATCGGAGCCTCGCATCGACTTGATGAACGCGGAGGTGAAGTCGTAGTGGGCGTCGCCGCCCTTGTCGTAGATGAGCGGCCGTTTCCGGGCAGCGTCCTCCACGTGCGCCTCGGTGATCGTGTCGCCCGCCGCGGTCTGCGCAGCGAGCTCGAGGATGTTCAGGGCACTGCGTGCGTCGCCGCCGGCACGCTGGGCGATCAGGGTGCGCACGTTGTCCGCCAGCTCCACACCGAGTGCGCCCTCGCCTCGGCGGGCAACGGTCGTCAGCTCCTCCATACCCAGCGCGTTCAGTTCATAGAGCTGGACCCGCGACAGGAGCGCGGAGTTCACCTCGAAGTAGGGGTTCTCCGTCGTCGCACCGATGAGGGTGATGAGGCCGTTCTCGACCGCCGGCAGGAGGGCGTCCTGCTGGGCCTTGTTGAAGCGGTGAATCTCGTCCAGAAACAGGATCGTCCGTTGCCCGTGTCCGCCGAGCCGTTCGGTCGCCCGCCCGAGCACACCGCGTACGTCGGCGACCGACGCGGACACGGCCGAGAGCTCCTCGAAGGCCGCGCCCGTGGTCGCAGCGATGATCCGCGCGAGGGTCGTCTTGCCGCTCCCGGGCGGGCCGAAGAAGATCGCCGAGCCGACCCGATCCTCCGCGATCGCCCGCCGCAGGGCCGAGCCTTCCGCCAGGACGTGCTCCTGGCCGACGAACTCGTCGAGTGTCGACGGCCTCAGCCGGATCGCCAGCGGAGCGTGCTCGGCGGAGCGCCGTTCGGCGGCGTCTGCAAACAGGTCCGACACGGCGAGAAGTATGCTCAGCGCATGTCGCGGCAGGAGCAAACCGGCCTGGCCGACGAGTTCGCGCCGATCCTGCCCGGCCGCGGTGCAAGCGACTACGAGCGCTACCTGCGCACCGACGAGCTGCTCGCGCTCCAGAAAACCCGCGAGGAGCGGGCGCATCACGACGAGCTGCTGTTCCAGACGACGCACCAGTCTTCGGAGCTCTGGTTGAAGCTGGCGGGCGAGGAGATGGAGCTTGCCACCGCCCACCTGGAAAGGGGTGAGATGCGGCCCGCGCTCCGACTTCTCGGTCGCGTCGTGCTCTGCTTCAAGCTCGTCACGCACGCCCTCGACATGCTCGAGCTGATGTCGCCGTGGGAGTACACCGAGGCCGTGAGACCCGTTCTCGGCCATGGCAGCGGGTTCGACTCGCCCGGGTGGAACCGGGTCAGGCATGCGGCCCCCGCGCTGCTGCAGGCGTTCGATCAGCTTCGGCGCAAGGAAGGACTGTCTCTGCTCGACGTCTACACGCAGGGGCGCGACCGCGAGGACCTGTACCAGCTGGCCGAGGCGCTGACCGACATCGACGAGTGGGCGACGACCTGGCGCGTGCGCCATTTCATGGTCGTCGAGCGGACGATCGGCGGCGACGTGGTCGGCACACAGGGAACGCCGGTGGAGATGCTCGGCAAACTCGTCCAGCGCAAGCTCTACCCGGAGCTGTGGAAGGTTCGGACGGAGCTGACGAACCGCGCGATCGAGGGGCAAGCCTGAGCGACCGGGCGTCTGCCTGGAGCGGAGCGACCTACGAGCGCATCGCGGAGGCGTTCGCTCCCGTCCACCACAGGATCGTCGAGACCCTGTCGCCGTCGGCCGAGGAGCCGTTCCTCGACCTCGCCTGCGGCACGGGCGGCGTTGCGCTGATCGCCGCGCGGGCCGGCGCCGACGTGACCGGGCTCGACATCTCTGCCGACCAGATCGAGAAGGCTCGGGCGGCGGCCGCGGACGCCGGGCTGTCGGTTCGCTTCGACGAGGGCGATGCGCAGTCGCTGCCGTACCAGGACGGCGCATTCGACGCGGTGGCATCGGCGTTCGGGGTCATCTTCGCGCCGGACCACGCACGGGCGGCGGCCGAGCTGACGCGGGTTTGCCGGCCCGGTGCGGGGTTCGCGATCACGACGTGGACGCGGGACGAATGGTTCCGGCTGGGCATGCGGCTGCGTCCGGACTACGAAGGCATCAGCTCTCAACGCTGGGCCGACGAGGAGTACGTGCGCGACCTCTTCCCTGAGGCCGGGGTGTCCTTCGAGCGGGGCGAGGTGACGATCTCGGCGGCGTCGACGGACGAGTGCTGGCAGCTGCTCTCGACCTCGGTGCCGCCGCTGAAGGCTTGGCTCGAGACCCTGGGGCCGGGCGAGCGTGAGAGCGCAGGCCATGACTACAAGCAGCTGCTTGGAGACGGCGCGCTCACCCGTGAGTACGTACTGATTCTGGGGACGTGCCGTTGAGAGACGAAGCCGTCGAGCTGCTCCAGGCGCTGATCCGGGTGGACACAGTCAACCCGCCCGGGAACGAGACCGCTGCCGCCGAGCTCTTGCGCAACTACCTCGAACCGCTCGGGATCGAGTGCGCGCTCTACGCGCGCGTTCCCGAGCGCGCGAACCTCGTCGCACGGATCCCCGGACGCGGCGACGGCCCGAGCCTGATGCTCCTCTCGCATACGGATACCGTCCTCGCCGATCCAGCCGAGTGGTCGGTCGAGCCCTGGTCGGGCGAGCTACGGGACGGGTGCGTGTGGGGACGCGGCGCGTTGGACATGAAGGGTCAGGTGGCGGCGAGCGCGGTCGCGATCGCCTCGCTGGCGCGCGAGGGATTTCGGCCGGGCGGCGACCTGATCTTTGCTGCGACCGCCGACGAGGAGATGGGCGAAGGGGTCGCCTACGGGCTCGAGTGGCTGTGCTCCGAGCATCCCGACGCGGTGCGCTGCGACTACGCCGTGAACGAAGGCGGCGGTGACCGGATCGAGCTTGGCGGGAAGGTGCTCTACCTCTGTTCCTCGGCGGAAAAGCGAAGCTCACCTGTCGTCCTCAGAGTCCACGGACGAAGCGGGCATGGGTCCATGCCCGGCATCGCCGACAACGCGCTCGTGAAAGCCGCACCCTTGATCGAGCGGCTCGGGGAGTTCGCGCCCGACCCGGTGCTGACGCCGGAGACCGAGGCATTTCTCGCTGCGTTCCTGGACCGCGTGCCTTCGGCCGAGCAGGCGCTGGCGGCGGCACGATCGGTCGACGAGTTGGCCGCGGAGCTGGTGGAGCCGCTGCTCGGGATGACAGTCGCGCCGACGATGGTGGCCGCGTCCGCGAAGCGGAATGTGATCCCCGGCCGGTGCGACATCACGGTGGACTGCCGGCTCCTGCCCGGGCAGACGGAGGAGGAGGCCGACGGGGTTCTCAGGGCATGGCTCGGCGAGGGGGACTACGACCTGGTGTGGCGCGACGGCCAAGGCGGTACGCGCTCGGAGCTGGCGACGCCGCTCTGGTCGGCGATCGAGGCGTTCGTTGCCCAGCTGGAGCCGGGCGCCCGTCTCGCGCCGTTCGGTGTCGCCGGATTCACGGACTCGCATTGGCTACGCGAGGCGTTCGGCACGGTCGCCTACGGCTTCCTGCCGATGCGGGCGATGAGCTCCGACCTGGCCGCCCGATTGATCCACTCCGCCGACGAGCGGATTACGGTGGACGACCTGGAGCTGGGCGCCGACTTCCTCCGGCAGGTCGCGCTGACGGTCGGAGGCGCCTGAACCGGCCCGGGGTCCTGCTGCCTAGGCGTTCCCGGCCTCCTCCCCACTGCGAGCGTAGCGGTGAAACCGTCACGCGGGTGTGACGGGAAGGTGCCGATTGTGCAACGAACAGCGGTGAGTGCGCGGTACGCTGGGTGGCGATGGGCGAGCAGGGGAAGATCCGCCTCGGCGGGATGGCGCTCCAGAACGGCGTACTCGTGCATGGGCCGACCTCCTGGGCGGTTGCCGTCCGCACCGATGCCGGCGAGCTTCGGGTCGCCTCCGGAAGGAAGAGCGTGCGCGGTGCCAATGTCACCAACCCGCTGCTCCGAGGTCCGGTGCGGATCCTCGACGCATTTGCACTTCTCCCTCGGATTCGCCGAGCGCGGCCCGAGGCGCGGCTGCCGTTCGAGCGGCCGGTCGTGCTCGCCTCGATGGTCGCCAGCGCGATCGTCGCGCACGGTCTGCGGCGCTCGTCGGTGCTCGGACCGGCGACGAGAGAGCTGCTCGGCGGCGTGGTTTCGCTCGTGCCCGCGACGCTGGCGCTTAGGGGCTCCGACCTCGCCGCCTATCACGGCGCCGAGCACATCGCGATCGGGACGTACGAGCACGGCGAGCCGCACGGGAAGGAGCACGAGCGCTGCGGCTCGCACCTGATCGGCCCGCTGCTCGTCACCTCGGCGCTCGGCGCGGCGCTCGCCGCGAAGGTGCCCGTGCAGGCCAGGGGCCTCGCTCGTGTGGTCGCCGCGGTCGGAAGCATCGCGGTCGCGACCGAGGTCTTCTCGTGGATGGTGCGCAATCCGGAACACCCGGTCGCTCGTGCGCTGGCATGGCCCGGGCACGAGCTGCAGCACCGGATCGCCACCGCGGAGCCTGACACCGGGCAGCTCGAGGTTGCCCAGGCGGCCCTCGACGCGTGCCTCCGGCTCGAGACCGAGGAAGCGCACCGCCATGGCGCTGAACACCAGGCGACAGGGTAAGCGGCTTCCGCCTGAGATCTTCGACCTTCCCGTCGACAAGATGCGGGAGGGCTACTACACCGATGCCTACTTCAACCACACGCGGTCGGCCCTGCTGGCCGACGGGCGCTACCCACGCGTCGTCATGCAGGTCTTCCAGAAGCACCGGGCCGTGCTCGGTGGGATGGACGAGGCGATCGCCGTCCTGAAGCTGTGCTCCGAGGACTGGGACGCGCTGACCGTCCACGCCCTCTACGACGGCGATCGGATCGACCCGTGGGAGACAGTGATGACGGTCGAGGGCGACTACACGCTGTTCGCTCACCTCGAGACCGTGTACCTCGGTGTGCTTGCGCGGCGAACGCTGATCTCGACAAACGTCACACGCGTTCTGGAGGCCGCGGCCGGCAAGCCGATCATCTTCATGCCGGCCCGGCACGACCATCACCGCGTCCAGACCGGCGACGGCTACGCCGCCTACGTCGCCGGCGCGCTTGTCGGCGCCGAGATCGGCGTGACCACCGACGCGCAATCGTCGTGGTGGGGCGGCCGCGGGATCGGGACCGTGCCGCACGCTCTGATCGCCGCCTACGGCGGCAACACGGTGCTGGCCGCGACGAAATTCGCCGAGTGGGCGCCCGAGGATTTCAACATCGTCGTTCTCGTCGACTTCGAGAATGACTCCGTGCGGACGTCACTCGAGGTCGCCCGAGCGTTGAAGGATCGACTCTGGGGCGTTCGGCTCGACACGTCCGGTCAGCTCGTCGACCGCGCGCTCTGGAACGAGATGGGCGACTTCGATCCACGCGGCGTCAACGAGCGGCTCGTGCGCAAGGTGCGCGACGCCCTCGACCGGGACGGGTTCGAGCGCGTCAAGATCGTCGCTTCCGGCGGCTTCACCGTCGACCGGATCAGCGCGTTCGAGCAGGCGGGCGTTCCCGTCGACGCGTACGGGGTCGGGTCGTCGCTCATCCGGGGCGAGAACGACTTCACCGCCGACATCGTCCTGACCGACGGCCGCCCGACCGCCAAGGTTGGCCGGCGCTTCCGGTCGAACGACCGCCTCGAGGCCGTTACCTAGATCAGAGCCACCCGGCGTCCGTTGAACGAACCACGTTGACGCCGCGCTCGGCAAAGCTGGCCACGGCAGCGTCTGCCTCCGCGGTGAAGTCCACGGCGCCCGGTACGACGACCGGCGACATGCAGTCCTCGAGCAGGTACAGGCGCTCGGCCGGCACGTCCTGGAGGAGATCCTCGACCGTCCAGGCGACGCAGTGGCTCTTCGCCTGGCCTGCGAGCAGGACGCGGTCGAATGACCGGAGCAGGTCGACCAACTCGTCGTTCCGCCGGCCCCCGACCTCCGGTCCCAGTGCCGAGTACGCCTCTGTCTGCGGATCGTCCCCCTTCACCTGGAACGCCGGTGAGATCTCGCGCGCAATCGCGTGGAAGAAAACCGCCTCCTCCACAGCTGACACGAGCGCATGGCCGATGCCGCCCAACATCGCGTGGTACGGCCACACGGTCAGCCGGTAGCGCCCACCCGCCTCCAACGCCCGCACGTACTCGAGCAGCCGTTCCTGCTCGGCCGGATCGGCGGCGCTCCAGACGCCGCCCTCGACGTCCTGCACGGACACGACCGTGTACGGCGCCGGGTGACGTCCCTCCGCATCGACGAGCCATGAGGCATGGAAGACCTGAAACGCATGGTGGGTGTCAAGCGTCGGGACGATCTGCGTAATTGCGGCGAGGTTGCGGTAGACGAATTCGCAGAGCCGCTGGTTGTCGTCGGGCGCTCCGGGAACGAACAGCTCGAAGCCAGGCGTGCAGAACGTGTTCTGGCAGTCGACGAGCAGCAGCCCGACCCGGGGTGTGTCATCGCGGGCGGGCGCGACGGCATGCTCTCGAGCCCACCCTGCCGCCTCGGCGGCGCGCTCCTCGTAGGAGACCTTGCGGACTTCCGTGATCGAGTCCGGATCCCAGTGCGGCGGCAGCGGCAGCAGCTCCATTCGCTGAGCGTACTAATGGGGCTGACGGCGGCTGCCGATGCACTGCGCATGCCTCTCTCGTCGATCCTGCACGAGATCGCGCAGGGAGCCCTGACGTGGCTGCCGATCGTCTTCTTCGCGATCCTCGTCGTCCTGATCTGGCGGACGATCTCGCTGATGCCGCGGGTGAAGCCGAACATGACCGAGCCGAACTCGACGTCGTCCGTGACGTTTGCGGACGTCGCCGGCGTCGAAGACGCCAAGGCCGAGCTCCAGGAGGTCGTCGATTTCTTGCGCGACCCGAAGCGGTTCGCGCGTCTCGGCGCCCGCGTTCCGAAGGGGCTCCTGCTCTACGGTCCACCGGGAACCGGGAAGACGCTCCTCGCGAAGGCGGTCGCACAGGAATCGGGGGCGAGCTTCTACTCGCAGAGCGCCGCCGCCTTCGTCGAGATGTTCGCCGGCCTCGGGGCTTCGCGCATCCGGAAGCTGTTCGCGACCGCTAGGAAGAACGCGCCCGCGATCATCTTCATCGACGAGCTCGATGCGGTCGGTGCGGCGCGTACCGGGCACGGCTTCAACCGCGAGCAGGATCAGACGCTCAACCAACTCCTCGTCGAGCTTGACGGCTTCGCCTCTGCCGACCAGGTGGTCGTGATGGGCGCGTCCAACCGAATCCAGGATCTCGACCCGGCGTTGCTCCGCCCCGGCCGCTTCGACCGGCAGCTGCTGGTCGCCCCGCCGGATCTTGCCGGCCGTGAGAAGATCCTCCAGGTCCACACCCGCGGGAAGCCGCTTGCCGACGACGTCGACCTGGAGTCTGTCGCCCGTCAGACGGCAGGTCTGGCCGGCGCCGATCTCGCAAACATCTGCAACGAGGCGGCGATCTTCGCCGGCCGCCGCGACCTCGATCGCATCGGTCAAGCCGAATTCGAGGCCGCGCTCGAACGTGTGGTTGCCGGTCTCCAGCAGCGCCGGGTCGTCAGCGAGAAAGAGAAGCGCATCCTCGCCTACCACGAGGCCGGGCACGCGCTCATGTCGTACCTGATGGGCGAGGCGCTTCCCGTGCAGAAGGTGACGATCGTCTCCCGTGGCCAGGCGCTCGGCTACACATTGAACCTGCCGATGGAAGACCGGTTCCTCCACACGAAGGAGGAGCTCATCGACATGATGAAGGTCTTCCTCGCGGGCCGAGCCGCGGAGCAGGTCGTCTTCGGACGCGTGACGAACGGCGCCGCCAACGACCTCGAGAAGGCGACGAATCTCGCGCGCGCGATGGTCTTCGAGTACGGCATGGGCGACGCCGTCGCCAGCCGCACGCTTCGCGCCGACAACTACGCCCTGTCCGAGGAGACGAAGCGCCTACGCGACGCCGAGCAGGCCCGCCTCACCGACAGCGCCTTCCAGGAGGCGGTGCGACTGATCGAGAAGCACCGAGCGCCGCTCGACCGGCTCTCGGGCGCGTTGCTCGACCGCGAGACTCTGAACAAGGACGAGATGGACGCGCTGCTGGCCGACGTCGAGCCCGAGTCGCGTGCGGCCGAGACGGTCGGCACGGTCCGCGTCGTCCGGTGAGCTGCCGATAGCATCGCGGGCGATGGCCGCGAACAGCATTCATCATCTCGGCCTCGCCGTCGAGAACCTGGACGAGGCGATCTCCACATATCGGCGCCTCTTCGGAGCCGAGCTGGAAGAGCGGGCGACCCAGGACGACCAGGGCGTCGAAGCCGCCTCGCTTCGGATCGGCCCGGGACACGTCGAGCTGTTGAGCGCTCTCGACCCGGACACCCCGGTGGGACGGTTCCTCTCGCGGCGCGGCCCAGGGATGCACCACGTCGCCTATGAGGTCGACGACCTGCCGGGCGAACTTTCGCGGTTGGAGGACGAAGGGGCGGAGCTGATCGACACGACGCCTCGGCCTGGCCTATTCGGGATGCAGGTCGCTTTCGTCCATCCGGATTCGGCCCACGGCGTCCTCTCGGAGCTGGTCGCGCGTGGCTGAGCGCACCCGCATCGAGATCGGCTTCGACGGCGGGCAGATCATGGGTGCCGTGGTCGACGGCGAGACCGTCGACCGGCTCGAGACCGCGCTTGCGTCGCGTGAGGACGGCTCGTTTGCGCTCGACGTCGAGGACGGGCGCTACACGGTCGCCCTCAGCCGCATCGTGTACGTGAAGCGGTTCTCGCGCGAAGGCCGCGTCGGCTTCGGCGCCTAGCCGGCCCCAGTGGCGCTCGAGGTCGGCATCGTCGGCCTGCCGGGGGCGGGCACGACGCAGCTCTTCAACTCGCTGACCCGCGCGGGCGCTCAGGCACACGACCTCAAGGAGCACGTGGGCATGGCGCCGATCTCGGATCCCCGGCTGGAGCCCGTGGCCGCAGTCGAGAAGGCGCGGAAGATTACGCCCGCTGCAATCCGGGTCGTGGACGTCCCGGGCACGGGCCCTCAACTGCTCGGGAACCTGCGGCAGGTGGACGCCTTGCTGATGGTCGTCCGCGAGCCGGGCGACGCCGAGGAGCTCGGGCTCGAGCTTCTCGTTGCCGACCGCGACCACGTGGAGCGACGCCTCGAGCGCGTGCGTCAGCAGGCGAAGTCCGGCGATCCAAAGCTGCGCAAAGAGGTCGAGGATCTCGAGCGCCTGCTCGCGCACGTCGAGGGCGGCGGCACCCTGGCCGACTTCGGCGAGCCGCTCCCGCCCGAGTTCGACCCGCTGACGACGAAGCCCGTGGTCGTCGTCGTCAACGGCTCCGCTGCGGCTGCAGACGAAGCCGTGCTCGTGATCGACCTCGCCCTCGAGGAAGAGCTTGCCGGGCTCGAAGAGGACGAGGCAGAGGCGTTTCGGGAGGGCGGGCGATCCGCTCTCGACGAGGTCGCCGGTCGCCTGAAGGACGCGCTCGACCTGGTCACGTTCTTTACCGCGGGGGAGAAAGAGACGCGTGCGTGGACACTGCGACGCGGCCAGTCTGCGCTCGACGCGGCCGGCACGATCCACTCGGACATCGCCCGCGGCTTCATCCGCTGCGAGGTAATCCGCTGGCAGGACCTCGTCGACTGCGGCTCGCGTGCGGAGGTCGCAAAGCGCGGTCTGCAGCGACTGGAAGGCAAGGACTACGTCGTCGAGGACGGCGACGTCCTGAACATCCGCTTCAACGTTTAGCCCGCGGCGCTAAGAGGGTCAGGCTAACCCGTACTGATCGCGGCGGCGCCCGCGACCGCCGCCAACGCGCCGCCTCGCTGAACGGCCGTGAGCCGCTCGTGGAGGAAGGCGCGGGCCAGGATTGCCACGAGCACGGGATAGAGGGCGGCGAGCACCGAGACCACGCTGAGCAGTCCCTTGGTCGTCGCGATCGCGAAGAGCTCCGTCGCGCCGCTATCGAGCAATCCGATCAGAATCAGCACGCCCCAGATCCCGGCCGGCCCCCGGCCGGGGCGGCGTTGCGTGAGCGCTAGCAAGATGAGTGCCGAGGAGGCGAGGCGCAGGATGAAGGTCGCCCAGTAGGGATCGTCGCTGGCGGCCGACTTGAGGGCGACCTGTGCCGATCCGAAGGAGGCAGCGGCCAGAATCGCCAGACCGGCGCCCGCGCTCAACTGGCGACGAGCGCCCGGTGCTCCCGGCTCCCAGCCGGCGAGGGCGACCCCGACAAGAGCGACGGCAATGCCGACGAGCTGTACGCTGCTCGGGCGCTCGCCCCGCGCCAGTCCGACGGTAAGCGGGATCAGCGGCGACGTCGAGGTGATCGGCGCGACGATCCCCATCGACCCGACGGCGAGCCCCTGGTACAGCGCACCGATTCCGATCGCTCCGCCGATCCCGGCGAGCACCGCCCAGAGGATCGGCAGGCCGTCGGGCGGTGACTGCCAGCGGACGAAAACGATCGTGCCGAGCAGGATCAGGCCGGCCGGCTGCGAGACCGCGAGCACGGTCAGGACAGAAACCGCGCGGGTCTTCAACCCGCCCAGGAAGTCGGAGACTCCCCACGATGCGCTCGCGGCGAGCGCCAGCAGAACGGCGGCCACGACGGGCGGAGACTAGGCTGAGCCGTCCACGGGTCGCGTCGCGGCGACCGCGTCGAGCTGGTTCGCGTGGTAGAGGACGGCTGCTTCGGCTGTCTTCGCCGCCCGGGCGTCGTGGTGGCAGGCCACGGCGTGCAGCAGTTCTGCACGGGCATCCAGGTCGAGACCGACCGCACGCTCCTCGATCAGGCGGGTGCCGAGGTGGACGTGGCCGAGCAGCCGCCCCTCGGCGGTCTGCCGAAACCCGGGACCCGGGGTCAGCTCGACCGTGCGCCCGACGTCGTGGACGAGGGCCGCGGCGATCAGCAGATCGGAGCGCAGCCGCGGGTGCAGCTGGCAGAGCTCGCGGCAGATCGTGGCGACGCCGACCGTGTGCTCGAGCAGGCCGCCGGCGTAGTCGTGGTGTCCGTCTGGGGCGGCCGGCAGGGCGCGCAACCGTCGCCTGATCTCTGTGTCGTCGAGAATGCTCGCGACCGTGTGCCGCAGCCGCTGGTCGGCGATCTCACCGGCGAGGAACTCGAGGAAACCCTCGAGTTCGTCGGGGTCGCGGCGCATTGCCGGAGTAAGCTCGGCCGGATCCTGGTTCGGCGCAGCCTCGATCGAACGCACCTCGAGCTGAAGCCGGTCGCGATAGCGCTCGACGCGACCGAGGACGCGAACGGCGTCGCCCTCGCCGAAGCGGGCATCGAGCAGATCGACGTCGTTCCAGACCCGGCCTTCGATGCGCCCACTCGCATCGACGAGCTCGAGCGCGAGGTAGGAGGAGCCGGTCCGTGTGCGCAGCCGCCGCTTGCGCGCGACTGCGTAGATGCCTTCCACGACCCGGTCCTCGGCCAACTCGGCGATCGTGCTCACGTCGCGAGTCTAGGTCTGGAAGCGGCTGCTAGGGTCACGTCCGTGGCCGTCGTGAAGCCGTTTCGGCCGCTCCGCTACCGCGAGCGCCGGTCGGGCCCGTTGCGTGACCTTGTCGCCCCGCCCTACGACGTGATCTCGGCTGAGATGAGGGAGCGGTACCTTGCGAAGAGCCCCTATAACGTCGTCCACGTAACACTTCCGGACGACGAGGAGGATGCGGCTCGCGCTCTCGCCGAATGGGAAGCCGATAGGGTGCTCGCCCGCGACCCCGACGCGTCGCTGTGGTGGCTTGCACAGGACTATTCGGGTCCCGATGGAATTGCCCGCCGCCGGGACGGTCTGGTCGGCGCCCTTCGGGTGGAACCCTATGACGCTGGAGTGGTGTTGCCGCACGAGCGCACGCACGCGGGTCCGAAGGAGGGGCGCCTTCGCCTGCTTCGCGCGACCCGCACGCACGTCGAGCCGATCTTCCTGCTCTACGAGGGCCGGCTGGACGGGCCGACCGGCGATCCGCTCGTCGACGTCGAGCTCGACGGTGTCCGCAGCCGCCTGTGGCGGCTCGAGGGGGAGACGCCGGGGGCTCTCGCCGAAACGCCGCTCGTGATCGCGGACGGGCACCATCGCTACGAGACCGCGCTCGCGTTCCACCAAGAGGACGGGACAGAGGCGAGTGCGTGGATGCCCGTCGTGATCGTCCCGACCCGGCAGGAGGGCCTGACCATCTTCCCCACTCACCGGATCGCGGCTCGGACGAAGCCCCTCCCTCCGCTCGAACCCTCGTCCAATGGCGATGACCGCGCGATCGCGGAGGTGTACACGCGTTCCGGCTCGGGCTATCTGCGCGGCAAGCCCGGCGAGCTCGACGTCGACCTGGTCGCCCGCTTTGCCTCCGACGTCGGCTACACGCCCTCCGCCGACGAGGCGCGGGCGGCGGTCGATGCGGGCGAGGCAGAGGCGGCGTTCCTTCTCCGGCCGCCGACGGTCGAGCAGGTGGCGGCGGCCGCGAAGGCCGGTCGGACGATGCCGCAGAAGACGACGTTCTTCTATCCGAAGCTCACCTCCGGGCTCTTCTTCCTGCCGCTTGACTGACTGGCTCGCGACCTGCCGCGCGGCAGTCGAGGACGTTCGCGGCGTGCTCGCGGACCTGCCCGCCCGATCTGACCGGGAGCCGGTGATCGGGGCGGGCGTCGGCGGTGACGAAACCACCGCGATCGACGCGGCAGTCGAGCGTGCGGTGGTCGCCCGCCTCGACTCGGCCGGCGGCTCGTTCACGCTCGTCTCGGAGGAGCTCGGCGTCCGCCCTGCTGTGAGTGATAGTGATTCTCAGTCACGGTCGGTGATTGAGAGTGATAGTGATTCTCACTGGGGCCGGGAAACGTGGGTCGTGCTCGATCCGATCGACGGGTCGATCAACGCGAAACGGGGGTTGCCGTTCTTCTCGCTCTCAGTTGCGGTCGCCGACGGTGGGACGATGGGCGACGTCACCTTCGGGTACGTCTACGACTTTGCCACCGGCGACGAATGGACAGCGGAGCGTGGGAATGGAGCGAGACTGAACGGCAGGCCGCTCGCCGGCGAGCCGCCCAAGGATCGGATCGAAATCCTCGCGCTCGAGGCGACCCGCACCGATCTCGTCGCGCGTCATACCCCGCCGCTGGTCGGCCTCGTCCATCGGCTGCGCGTGTTCGGCTCGCTGGCACTCTCGCTCTGCCACCTCGCCGACGGCCGCGTGGACGCCGTCTGCTCCTTGAAGGCGGCCCGCTCGGTCGACATAGCCGCAGCGCAGCTGCTGGTCCGGGAGCAGGGCTACGCCATCGATCTGCCGGGCGATCCGCCGTTCACCGCCGCTCCGCTCGACCTCGACGGACGTTCGCGCGTTGTTGCAGCGGGAACAACGCAGTTGTGCGCACAGGTGGCAGCGGCGCTGTCCGCATAGGCTGCTCGGGCTGGAACTACAAGCACTGGCGCGGCGTCGTCTATCCGCCGGGCCTGCCCGAGAGACGCTGGCTCGACCACTACGCAACCCTGTTCGACACGGTCGAGATCAACACGACCTTCTACCGGTTGCCCTCGGCCGCCGCCGTCGCCGGCTGGGTAGAGCACACACCGTCCGGGTTCGTGTTCGCGGCCAAGGCGAGCCGCTTTCTCACGCACATGAAGCGTCTCACCGACATGGATCGCGGCACGCGGCGCTTTTACGAGCGCATCGAGCCGCTGGCCCGGTCGCCGAAACTCGGGCCTGTGCTCTGGCAGCTGCCCCCCAACTTCCACCGGAACGACGAGCGCCTGGCGCACGCGCTCGCGGAGCTGCCCTCGGGCCGGCACGCCTTCGAGTTCCGGCATCCGAGCTGGTTCACCCCGGACGTCTACGAGCTGCTCCGGCGGCACGGTGTCGCGCTCGTGATCGCCGACCGGCCGGAGATTCGGCGGTTCCAGACCCATGAGCGAACGGCCGACTTCGTCTTCCTGCGCTTCCACCACGGCGGCGGGGACGGCAACTACTCGCATCGTCAACTTGGAAGCTGGGCGCGACGCATCGAGGAGTGGCGTCATGTGGGCGACGTCTACGCCTACTTCAACAACGACTGGGCTGGGTACGCAGTCGAGAACGGGCTCTGGCTCAAGCAGCGGCTGGGCTGACACCCGGATTAGCATCTTCGTCGTGAGGGCCCGCGTTCTCGCGCTACTCGTCTTCGCGCTCTGCCTCCCGCCTGCGGTGGCTGCGGCTGGGACGAAGGAAACACCTAGAGTCACCTTCCGCGCAACCACCCACACTCCCAAGGTCAACGCGCGCTGGCCGTGGTCGATCATCGTCACGACCGCAGCCGGGCGCCTGTTGCCGGCGACGGTCTCGGCCGCGATCGTCGACCCGCTCGGCGGCGTCCACCCCGTCGAGTACGGCTGCTGCAAGGGCAAGTTCATCACCAACGTGAAGATCAAAGGGCGCTTGGCCGACTATGTGCAGTACCCGCTGTCGGCGAAGGGCTTCAAGCTCACCTTTCGGGTCACGGTCAAGACCCGCCTCGGCAAGCGAACTGTCACCTACTGCGTCAAAGCGCGGTGAGCCCGCGGAACGGCGGCGCTGAAGTCGTCGTCGACCACGTCTCACGGTCGTTCGAGGACGGCAGGATCGCTGCGCTCGCCGACGTCACCTTCCGTGTCGAGGAAGGGGAGTATGTGGCGGTCACGGGCCCATCCGGCTGCGGCAAGAGCACGCTGCTCAACCTGATCGGTGCTCTGGACCGCCCGGACGGGGGTCAGATCACCGTCGCCGGCAAGCGGGTCGGTGATGCCGACGGGGCCGCGTACCGCGCCTCGGTCGTCGGCTTCGTCTTCCAGTTCCACAATCTGATTCCGACGTTGACGGCCTCCGAGAACGTGCAGCTGCCGATGCTGGGTCGTGGGCCGGCGCGGAAGGAGCGCGCGGCGAGGGCAGCCCAGTTGCTCGGCGAGGTCGGGCTTTCCGAACGTCGCTCCGCGTATCCGCCGACGCTCTCCGGCGGAGAGCGTCAGCGGGTGGCGATCGCTCGTGCGCTAGCGAACGAGCCGCTGCTCCTGCTCGCCGACGAGCCGACCGGTGCGCTCGACACCGCGACCGGCGGACAGATCGTCGAACTGCTGCGAGATGTCCGCGACCAGCGTGGGACGACCATCCTACTCGTCACGAACGACCCGGACATCGCCGGCTCCGCCGACCGGATCCTGCGAATCCGCGATGGGCGGATCGAGGAGATTACTCGCGCCGGAGCGCCTCGATCGGCGTCAGCTTGATCGCCCGCCAAGCCGGGTAGAGCGCACCCAGTAAGCCGACACCGAGCGCAAAGGCGAGACCCCAGGCGAACACCCCAGCCGTGAAGTTCGCGTGCGTGAGGCTCGACAGCGAGCTGTTCCGAGTGAGAAGCACCGCAGCGAGCCAACCGCCGAGCAACCCCAGGCCGAGGGCGAGCAGACAGATCCCCAGCGCCTCACTGACGATCAGGGCTGCGATCCGTCCGGACGTCCAGCCGACCGCGCGCATGATCCCGATCTCGCGCACGCGCTCGAACACTGACATCGCCATCGTATTCGTGACGCCGATGCCGCCGATGATCAAGGCGAGCAACGAGAAGATCCAACCGGCGGTGACGATCAAACGGCTGGAGGTGTCGATGCGGACCGCCTGGCCCGGTTCGACGACCGCCCGGACGCCTGGGAACCTCCGCTCGAGGCGCTCGGCCACCGCTTTCGGCGTCGAGCCCGGCTTGACTGTGACGCCGATCGTGGTGATCTCGTGCGGCCGCTGAGCGAGCGACTGCACGACGGACAACGGGAGGACGGCGCCGAGGTCGACGAACCGGTCGCCCGAGTGGTAGACGCCGGCAATCGGCAAGGCGCGTTTCCCGATGTGGAGCAAATCGCCGGGGCCGAGATGGAGCGCCTGCGCCGCCTGATCTCCGAGCATCGCCTCCCTTCCCTTCGCCCGGTGTCCTACGGTCACGACGAGGCGTCGCTCGGTGAACTGGCCGGGCGCATAGCCGAAGAGCAGGAACTCGTCCTGGTTCTCGACCTTGCTAACGAGGAGGAAGATCTCTGCGGCGTCCGCCACGCCGGGGTCGGCCTTCACGTTCGGGAACAGACTCTGGGGGAGCACCGACCGCGTCAGGTCCGACGCCCCGTCCTGGAACAGCCCGAAGTCGGAGCGTCCCACGTGGATCAGCTCGTTCGCCGTCTCCTTCACGCCGGCGGTGATCGACAGCAGCGCGACGATGAGCCCGACGCCGATCGCAACCCCGGCAACGGTGAGGGCGGTACGCGCCTTGCGCCGTAGGAGGTTCTTGAGCACCAACCCGCCCCAGGTCACGCCGTCTATCCTCACCGACGCCGCCATGCCTGCGCGAGCAAAGCCGACGACCTACGCCGCTCTTCTCCGCGGCATCAATCTCGGCAGCCATAAACGAGTCGGCATGGCCGACCTACGTGAGCTGGTCGAGGATCTGGGCTGCACCGACGTCCGTACCTACGTCCAAAGCGGCAATGTCGTCCTCCGCAGTGACCGCACCGCTTCCGCATTGGCGCAGGCGATCGAGAAAGCCGTCGAGAAACGGCTCGGACACGACATCACCGTCGTGATCAGGACCGAGCGGCAGCTGCGCAACCTCGTCGCCGGCAACCCCTTCGTGAAGAAGAAGATCCGGCCGAACACGCTGCACGCGACCTTCCTGGCCGCGAAGCCGGCCGCAGCACGCGTGCGCAAGCTGGGTGAGCGCGACTTCGCCCCGGAGCGATGGAAGCTCGTCGGCGACGACATCTGCCTCTTCTTCCCGAACGGGTACGGGCGAGTGAGGCTGAACAACGCCATGCTCGAGCGGCAGCTCGGTGTGCCGGCGACGACACGAAATTGGCGGACGGTGACGGCACTGGCCGAGCTCACAGCGGATACGGGCTGAGTTGCGGAACCGCTACCCTCGAAGCAATGGAGCCCGACCGGAACGCGATCCTGAAGGCGCTCGAGAACGTCATCGACCCGGAGCTCCGGCGGCCGGTGACGGAGCTCGACATGGTGCGCGACATCGGCATCGACGGCGGCGACGTGTCCGTGACGATCGCACTGACCGTCGCGGGTTGCCCGCTCCGCGAAAGCTTCCAACAGCAGGTGGTCGAGCACGTCGGCCGGGTGCCGGGTGTCGACCGGGTCCGGCTCGGCTTCGACGTCATGAGCCCGGAGGAGAAGGCGGCGCTGACGACGAAGCTGCGTGGCGGCGTCGAGCAGCGCAGCAAGGGAATCTCCGTCGACCGGAACACTCGCGTGCTCGCAATCGCGAGCGGCAAAGGCGGCGTCGGCAAGTCCTCGTTGACCGTTAACCTCGCCGCGGCGTTCTCGCAGCTCGGCCACCGGACAGGTGTCCTCGACGCCGACGTCTACGGCCACTCGATCCCACACATGCTCGGCGTGACGCAGCGCCCGGTGGTCGTCGACCAGATGATTGTGCCGCCGGTCAGGGACGACCTGAAGCTGATGTCGATCGGGTTCTTCCTGGAGGACAACTCGCCGGTGATGTGGCGCGGCCCGATGCTGCATCGCGCGCTCGAGCAGTTCCTCTCCGACGTCCACTGGGGCGAGCTGGACCTGCTCCTCGTCGACATGCCACCGGGCACGGGCGACGTCTCGATCTCGCTCGGGCAGCTCCTGCCGCGGGCCGAGGCGGTGATCGTGACCACGCCGCAGCCGCTTGCGCAGGAGGTCGCCTCGCGGGCGGCGACGATGGCGCAGAAGACGAACATGCGCTTGATCGGCGTCGTCGAGAACATGACCTCAGACGTCTTCGGGAGCGGCGGAGGCGAGCGGCTCGCTGCCTCGATCGGCGTGCAGCTGCTCGGCACGGTTCCGCTCGACCCGCGCCTCCGCGAGTGCGGCGACGCCGGCGAGCCGCTCGTCTGGGCGGAGCCCGACTCCGAGACCTCGCAGGCGATCGTCCGGATCGCAGAGGCAATCCACGCCGGTCGGCAGACGTTCAAAGCGCTGCCGGTCCTGTCGTAGGCGCTCTCAGCGAATCCTCAGCTTTCCCTGTTTGACTCCTCGTCGAGCAGGAGGTAGCCGGTGCAGGAGTCGATCCGCAAGTCCAAGCTGCGTCGCCGGTTGGCTTTCGCAG
>JBKPPY010000090.1:0-3913 GCA_046733845.1 Actinomycetota bacterium
GGGTTGCCGGGACGCGGGATCCCCTCACCGGTGAACGCGAACGGCACAAGCGTCTGCTCGGGCTCGAAGCCGCGCAGCGCATCGGCGCCGATGAAGTTCGTGTCGACCTTGCACGCCCACCCGAGCCCTGCCTCGATCGGGTTACGGTCCTCGGACAGGTCGTTGCCGTAGAGGTGGAAGCACACCTCGAGCCGGAGTGTGTCGCGCGCGCCGAGGCCCACCGGGATCACGCCCTCGCCCACCAGGGCGTCCCAAACCTCGCCGGCCGAGTCCGGCGGCAGCAGCAGCTCGACGCCGTCCTCGCCGGTGTAGCCCGTGCCGCACACGAGCGCGTCGACGCCGGCGACCTTCGCCCGCGTGGTCCGCATCCGCGCCGGCGCCTCGCCCTCGAGGTGGCGCGCCAGGATCTCTCGCGCGCGCGGGCCCTGGAAGGCGAGCATCGCATAGTCGCCTGCGACGTCCGTGACGTGCACGTCGAATCCGTCGGTGTGCGCGGCGAGCCACTCGAAGTCGCGCCCGTGGTTGGCCGCGTTGGTGACGGTCAGGAAGCGATCCCCGAGCCGGTAGGTGAAGAGGTCGTCGAGCACGCCGCCGTCCTCGCGGCAGAGCAGCGAGTACTGGGCGCCGCCATCGGGAATCCGAGTGACGTCGTTCGAGAGCAGGTGCTGAAGGAACGCCTCGGCATCCGGGCCGCTCGTCTCCACCTCGCCCATGTGGGAGACGTCGAAGAGACCCGCGGAGCGGCGCACGGCCACGTGCTCCTGGCGGATGCCCTCGTACTGCACGGGCATCTCCCAGCCGGCGAATGGAACCAGCCGGGCCCCGGCAGCCACGTGACGAGCGTGGAGCGGCGTGTGATGAAGGGTGTCCGTCGCCTGACTCAGGGCCAGGAGACCCTAGCAACGGGGCAGGGCGTTCCCGACCACCTGAGCCATCGCCCGGCCGGCCACCTCGAGCGGCTCGGTGGTGCGTCCGGCGCGGCTCAATACGAAGGCTCCTTCGAGCGCTAGAAGCATCGCCACCGACAGTTCCCGCGACTGGCCCTCGGGCACTCCAATCTCCACGAGGCGGGCCGCCAGTCCAGCGATCCAGCCCTCGAACACCTCGGCGGTGGCCTGCCTCAGCGGCTCGCTCGTGCTCGCCACCTCGAGCGCCACCGTGGCGATCGGGCAGGCGTCCTCGTAGTTCGTCTCCCGCAGATGCTCCGCGGCGCCCGTGAAGAACAGGTCGACCAGGTGGAGCGGGTCCTTCGCCGGCGCGATCGCCTCGACCACAACCCGTGCGTACATGCCGCCGGACCAGCGGATGACCTCAGCGGCGAGCTGCTCCTTGCCGCCCGGAAAGAAGTGGTACAGCGAGCCAAACGGCGCGTTCGCCTCGGCCACGATCTGCTTCACGCCCGTGCCCGTGTAGCCCTGGCGGCGGAACAGTTCCGCCCCAGCGCCGACTATGCGGTCCTTTGTCTCCGCAGGCATCGCGACAGGCATGATACCTTGCAAATCGCTAGAGCGATCTATCAAGAGGCAGGTCACAGGTGACAGATCACAGATCACAGGTTGAGCTCTCGGCGGGAGTCATTGACTACGAGGACACCGGTGGTGATGGGCCTGTCCTGGTTCTCACCCACGGCCTCGTCATGGACTCCTCGCTCTGGCGCAACGTCGTCAAGGAGCTGCGGGGCGACTACCGCTGCGTGGTCCCAACCCTCCCGCTCGGCGCGCACCGTCATCCGATGCGGGAGGACGCCGACCTGTCGATGACCGGCATCGCGGGGCTCGTCTCGGAGTTCCTCGAGCGGCTCGACCTCACCGACGTGACGCTCATCGTGAGCGACTGGGGCGGCCCGCTGCTGCTCGCCTCGAACGGCGCGTCGTCGCGCATCGCCCGCCTGGTGCTGACCTCGTGCGAGGCATTCGACAACGTCCCGCCGGGCCTGCCCGGTCACATGGTCTCGCTCGCGGCCAAGCTGCCCGGCGGCCTGAACGCCGCACTTCAGCCGATGCGCTTTCGCCCCCTCCGGCGCAGCCCGATCGCGCTCGGGCTGATGACCAAGCGCCGCATTCCCCACGAGGTCACCGACACGTGGCTCGAGCCGGCGCTGGGCCAGCGCGCCATCCGCCGCGACCTGCGCAAGTACGCGGTCAGCGCGAAGGAGGGCAGCCGCCAGCTTCTGGCCGGCACCGAGCGGCTCGCGAACTTCCAGCGCCCCGCGCTCGTGGCCTGGGCGGCCGAGGACCGCGTGATGCCGCGCGACCACGGCCGCAAGCTCGCCGCCCTCCTGCCCAACGCCCGCCTGGTGGAGATCCCGGACAGCCGCACGCTGATCCCCGAGGACCAGCCCGCAATGCTCGCCGCCGAGATCCGCAGGTTCCTTCAGGAGACCGCATGAGGCAGCGGCTGATCGCAGCGCTGCTGCGGCGCAACATGGAGCGCATCCGCGCCGGCGACTACCGCCCCACGCTGCGCATGGACGCAAAGGACGTCCGCTTTCGCTTCCCGGGCGACAGCTCGTGGGCCGGCGAGGTTCACGGCAAGGACGACCTCGAGCGCTGGTTGCAGCGATTCGTCAAGGTAGGGCTGCAGATCTATGCCGACGAGGTTGTGGTCAAGGGCTGGCCGTGGAACATGACGCTGTGCATTCGCGGCACGGATCACCTCGATGCGCCGAGCGGGGAGCGCGTGTACGAGAACCGCTACGTGATCTGGGGCCGGGTGGAGTGGGGTCTCCTCAAGGACTACGAGGTCTACGAGGACACGCAGAAGAGCAAGGCGCTCGACGTCTACCTCGCGGAGCGCGAGCCGGCCTGATCGTCACACTGCTGCTGGTCCCCGCGCCCGCGGCGGCGCGCGATTGGCATCCCCACGTGCACTCCGCGGCGGCCTACGCGAACAAGCGCGCCGGCCACGTGCGCTTCGCGGTCCGCACCGAGCGACGGCTGTGGAAGTGGCACGGCGGCGACACCGTGCCGTCGGCCAGCGTCCTCAAGGCCATGCTGCTCGTGGCCTACCTCGACAAGCCGAGCGTCCGCCACCGGGCACTCACCAAGGCCGACTTCCGCCTCATCGGCCCGATGATCCGGCGCTCGGACAACACCGCTGCGACGCGCGTGCTGGGCATCGTGGGCCCTGCCGGCGTCTACGCGATCGCCCGCCACGCGGGCATGCGCCGCTTCTCTCTTGTCACCGGAATCTGGGGCCAGAGCCGGATCGACGCCATCGATCAGGCGCGCTTCTTCCTCCACATCGACGACCGCGTCGTGCCGCGCCACCGCGCCACGGCGCTCCACCTGCTCTCCACGATCGTCCCGGAGCAGCGCTGGGGCATCGGCCGGATCCGCGTTCCGGGCTGGCGCGTGTTCTTCAAGGGCGGCTGGGGCTCGGGCACGGGGGCGGTGGACCACCAGGTGGCGCTGCTGCGCAACGGCGCCCGGCGCGTGTCGGTGGCCGTTCTCACCACCGGCAGCCCGAATCACGCGTACGGCAAGGAGACCCTGCGCGGCGTGTTCGCGCGGCTGCTGCGCGGGCTCAGCTCGTCGTGAGCACGCGCGAGCGCTGAGCCGCCTGCACCAGCGCCTCGCAGATCTCGCGCCGCGAGCGGTCCTTCGCCACGAACCCGTCCACGCCGGGCTCCGACTCCACGGCGGCCGTGCCGTCAGCGCTCATCAGCACGAGGCGAGTGGGCAGATCGGGATGGCGCTCGCGGAGCAGCTCACAGACGCCGGTGCCGAGCAGACCTCCCATCCGAACGTCGATCAGGGCGACGTCCGGCCGGAGTGATTCGATCACCTGGAACGCTTCGTCGCCGCGTGCGACCACCGCCACCAGCTCGAGGCGGCAATGCTGCGCTATCGCGCGTGCAAGTCCCTCCCTGTAGGCACGCTGGTCGTCCGCGAGAACGACGCTAAAGGGACGT
>JBKPPY010000091.1:0-21077 GCA_046733845.1 Actinomycetota bacterium
GGGTCGTCGCCGCCGGCATCGCCGTTGCCCTGATCCTCGTCAGCGCCCTCGGATCCGGCTCGAGCAGCACGCAAACTGCCTCTGAGCCGCCCGCCGCAACGAATTCCGGCCCTGGGGTGACGACGACGCCGGGGAAAGCTCCCGGGGCAGCCGCGACCGCAGCGCTCTTCGCCGGCATCCCTCAGCGGCTGAACCAGGTCGGCAAGGCCGACGCGAAGGTGACGATGGTCGAGTTTGCCGACCCGCAGTGCCCCTACTGCCGCCAGTTTGCACTCGACGCCCTGCCGGCGATCGTCAAGGAGTACGTGCGCACCGGCAAGGTCAAGCTCATCTACTTCGGGATCGAGGTCATCGGCCCGAATTCGGAGCAGGGATTGCGCGCGACCTATGCGGCAGGTCTGCAGGGCAAGCTCTGGAACTTCTCCGACCTGCTCTACAAGAGCCAGGGTGCGGAGAACTCGGGCTGGATCACCGACGCGCTCTTGCGGCAGATCGGCGACTCGATCCCCGGGTTCGACACCGACAAGATGATGGTCGACCGCAACTCGAGCGTGGTCGACGCCGCGCTGGCGGCATCCTCGCAACAGGCGTCGGACGCCCACGTGAATCAGACCCCGACCTTCTTCGCCGGGCCGACCGGCGGCCGGCTTCAGCAGATCGCAGTCTCGTCGCTGACGCCCGACGCGTTCCGCCCCACGCTCGATTCGTTGACCGGATGAGAGACGAGGCCGATCGGCGACTGCGCGTCGCGATCGGGCTGTTAGCCCTCGTGGGCGCCGCGGTCGCCGCCTATCTCGTCTACTCCCGCTACACGGGGACGCGACTGGCGTGCACGACCGGCGGGTGCGAGACCGTCCAGCACTCGAAGTACGCGAAGGCGGCCGGCGTTCCCGTCGCCGTGCTGGGGCTCATCGCGTACCTGGCGGTCTTTGCGACCGTGCTGTCGGCGAGGGTCGAGGCGGCGGCGATCGGTGCCGCGATCGTCCTCGGCGGGCTCGCATTCGGGATCTACCTGATCGTCATCCAGGTCGCGGTCATCGACGCGATCTGCCAGTGGTGCCTGGCGAGCGACGTGATCCTCGCAGTGCTCGCCGTGCTCTGCGCCGAGCGGCTGCGACGGCTTGCGGCAAGGCCGCAGCCCGGTTCGGGGTCGCCACCGATGGCAGTGACGAGCTGACCGCCCACAGTCCGGGTATGAACGAGCTCTGCAGGCTCTCGGTCGTGGCCGGCAACGACGAGGCGTGTCCGCACGGCTGGTGTACGTTCTGGGAGCACGGAGGCGCGGTCGTCGAGCCCGGCTGCGCGATCGAGCGGCTGGGTATCCGGATCGACGACCCGCAGCTCGCGAGGTACCTCCTCGATCTGCGCCGTGAGCTAGAGAGCGCGCGTGACGCCGAGATGGCCAGGGCGGCGAGCGAGCACCTGGCGGCCCTCGCCCCACCGGACATCGCAGAAGCCTAAGCTGCTACGAGCGCGGTGCGGCGCGTGCGCACCTCTGCGAGCAGCTCGTCGAGCAGAATCTGCGCCCGCTCGCGGAGCTCGTCGTCGAGCAGCAGCCCGTCCTCCCCGAGCCTGACGTGGGCACGGGGAACGGCCAGCTCGACGTCGAGAACCCGGGCGCCGGCGGTGCGCAGCACCTTGCGGAGCTCGGCCTGTGCCCACACGCCGCCGAACGAGCCCGTGCTCGTGCCGATCACTGCGACCGGCTTGTTCATTAGCGATGCGGCGCCGCGTGGGCGCGACGCCCAGTCGATCGCGTTCTTCAGCTGGCCCGGGATCGACGAGTTGTACTCCGGCGTCGCGATCAGGATTGCGTCCGCACGCGACACCGCGTCCCGCAGGCGCTCGACGACCGGATCGGCCTCCTCGCCGTCGTCGTCTTCGTCGTACGGTGGCACCGACTTCAGCTCGGTGTACAGCTCGAGCTCCGTGCCGGGCGGCAGCAGCTCCGCCGCCTCGAGCAGGAGCCTGCGGTTGTGCGAATCCCGCCGCAGGCTCCCGCTGACGCCGAGGACCCTCATGTTCGTTACGCCTGCGCCTTCGCCAGCTCGAGGTCGGCGCTGAGCGTGACCTCGTTGTCGAGGATGAAGCCGCCACCCGGGAGCTCCATGTTCCATGTCATCCCGAAGGACGTCCGGTCGATCACGGTCTCCAGGTGAAGACCAAGCTTCTCGCCGGCAGGGCCGGCGACGGGGCCTGCGATCGAGCCGGCCAGCGTGATCGGCTGCTTCACGCCGCGGATCTCGAGCTCGCCCTCGACGACGATCTCATCGCCGTCACGCCTGATGTTGGTCGACGCGAACGAGACGCTCGGAAAGCGCTCCGCGTCGAAGAAGTCGGGCGAGAGCAGATGTCCCGCGAGGTTCTCGTCCTGCACCGTGATGCTGGCAATCGCCGCGGAGCCGCGCAGTTGCCCGCTGTCGAGTGCGGCGTCGAAGTCGGTCAGGCCGCCCTTGAAGAGCGACACGCCGCTGTGCCGCACCGAGTACGACACGGTTGAATGAGTCTTGTCGAGCGTCCACGTCCCGGTAGGAAGGGCCTGCTCGGTGAGAATGCTGGTCATTGTTCTGTCTCCTTCGTTCGCTACAATTAATTGCGACCGCAAGCAAATGTAGCAGAAAAACATGACTAGTCAAGTATTGACCACTCAAGCTTCTGTATCGGCGTTCTCGCGTCTCGTACGCGCGCACGCCACGCTGTGGCGCGAATGCTCGGCGCGCCTCGTCACGGACCACGGGCTGACGATCAACGACTACGAGGCCCTCCTGCATCTCTCCCATGCGGAGAACGGCTCGTTGCGCCGCGTCGACCTGGCCGAACGGCTGATGCTCACGCCTTCCGGCGTTACCCGCCTGCTCGACGGCTTGGAGCGGGACGGCTGGGTGAAGAAGGGCCAGTGCGACAGCGACGCGCGCGTCACGTATGCGGTTCTCACCGAGGAGGGGCGCGAGCGGCTCGAGTCAGCCGCCCGCACGCACATCGCTCAGGTCCGCGAGATCTTCGAAGAGCGCTTCTCTCCAGACGAGCTGGCGACGCTAGGCGAGTTGCTCGGCCGCCTCCCCGAGGTGGACGGGCACGGCGAGAGCTGCTCACCGCCCTAGGGAAGCAGCGAGCGCGGGGTCGGCTGGAGCCGTAGCCGGTCGACGTCGACCCGGAGTTCGTGCTCGCCGGAAGCAAGCCAGACGACGACGTCGACGTCCTCGCGCACAGGCAGCGCGGGGAAGTCGTTCTCGGCGTGCTCCGTGACGAACCGGGCGAGGACGCTCGCTCCGAGGGCGGCCTCGACTGCATCGAGATCGGCTTCGGCCGAGGAGATCGCGACTGTGAGCACCTCGTCCCGTTCCGGCGCGCCGACGGGCGGCCGCCGCGACGCATCAACCTCGAGCGGCGGCCCCTCAGCGGTGGGCCGGAGGAGCAAGACGTTGTCGCTGTCCACCATCGTTGCGTTCGCCGCAGCGGCGTGCTCGCGCCAGATCGGCCCGGTGTAGAAGGCGTCCAGCGCCGGCGCGCGACCCGCGAGGTCGGCAAAGCCGCGCAACCAGACGAACTGTTCCGGATCGTCGAGGTCGCGGAAGGTCCCGAGGATGTGCATGCCGAGCGCCTCCTGGGACTCGACGAACTCGCGGTCGAAAAGCTCGACCAGCGTCTCCCGAGCACCGGGCTTCAGCGTGTATCGCCGGAGCTCGAGAACGGCGATCATCCGCGCCGGGCGCGCACGAGGGCGTCGATCGCGTCGCGATCGCCCTCCACCGGCCGGAGCACCGCCTCCGCCTTCTCGATCTCGAGCCCGTCGAGCTCGGCGGCGACATCCGCAGGTGTGAAGAGCACGCGAGGGTCCTTCGGGCCGCCGGAGCCGGCGGCCAGGTTGTCGGAGTGGTGGCCGACGACCAGGATGGTCCCGCCGTCGGCGACCGCCTCAGCCGCGCGCCGCACGATCGGTCCACGCTCCTCAGACGGCAGCTGGAGGTAGAGCACCACTACCAGGTCGAACGCTCGCACGGGCGGCTCCCATTCCCTCAGATCGGCCTCGACCCAGTCGACCTCGACGCCGCGCTCTACCGCGAGCGCCCGGGCCTGCTCCAGCGCGATGTCGGAGAAATCCGCTCCGATAACCGACCATCCTTGCCGGGCGAGCCAGACGGCGTTCCGGCCCGAGCCGCAGGCCAGGTCGAGCGCCCGCCCGGGCGTCAACCCACCCGCCTCGGCAACCAGGAAGCGATTCGGCTCGGCGCCGAAGAGCAGCCCGGCTTCCCCGTGCCGCGCGTTCCAGTCCTCGCGATTCACTCCCGCATTCTCGTGCAGAGTGGCGTGGTGCCGCACTGGCTCGAGATCACGCTCCTCGCCCTGCACGTACTCGGCGCCACCGTCTGGGTGGGGGGCACGATCGCGCTCACCTTCATCGCCGTTCCGGCGATCCGGAACCTGACCGGCGAGCCGCGGCAGACCGCGATGCGGCAGCTCGGCCGGCGCTGGCGCCCGATCGGCTGGACCGCGCTCCTGGTGGTGGTCGCCACCGGCGCGCCGCTCGCGTCGCACGTGCTCCCGGACAGCGACGCCGGTGCGCAGGCCGTGTTCACGGTGAAGATGTGCCTCTTCGTCGCCCTGCTCGTGTTCGCGTACCTGCACGACTTCGTGCTCGGCCCGAGGGTCGCTCAGGAGATCCGCGAAGGCCGCCCGCCGGTGAGCAGGCCTCGCCTGGTGCTCGTGGGATGGGTGTCGTTTACGCTTACTGTCACCATTCCGATACTCGGAGTCGTCCTTGCGGAGATCGCCTGATGTCAGCACCTAGCCGGATTTCGCCACGCACAAGAGACTCGTCGACGGCGTCGTTCGCCGTCGTCGGGCGTGCTCCGACCGAATCGCTCGAGCGGTTCGTCACCCTGCTCCGGAACGCGCTCGGCAACCAGGGTCTCACGGAGTCGACCGACGCCGATTCGGCCGACCTCGTGATCAACGTCGTCGACGCCGAGAACGCGAAACCGTTCCGACGCAAGTCCCGCGGTACGTTCGTCGTCGGCCTGTACGAGCGGGAGAGCCACTCGCTGCCGGAGGACTACCCGATGCTGGTGCGCGCGCTGGCGAACATCGCGCTCTGCTACGTGCCGGGTGAGGGTGCGTGGTTCACGACGATGGAGCGGGGCCACTACGGCGACGCGGCCGAGGGCGGCGAGGAGGTTCTCGCGGCAGCAGTCGTCGAGCGGCTGTTGCCGCTCGCCCGGTCGCGGTTGGTCATCGACAACGAGTTCGTCACCGATCTCGAGCCGGAGCTCTGGACCGGCGACGAGAACACTGTGGAGATCATCGCGGCCGGCGCGCGGCTGGGCGATCTCGACCTGCTGCCGTCGCCGTTTCCGATCGAGGATCTGTTGAACGAGCGCGAGTTGCGCCACGTGAAGCGGCTGTACGGGATCGGCGGCCTCTCCTACGGCAACCTCTCCCAGCGCAAGGACGCGCGGCGCTTCTGGATGAGCGCCAGCGGCGTGGACAAGTCTGCACTGGAGACGCCCGGCCGGGACATCCTGCTCGTCTCGAAATACGACCACGACAACGGCCGGATCGTGTTGAGCGTGCCGCCGAACGTCGAGCCGCGGCGGGTGTCGGTGGACGCGATCGAGCACTGGATGATCTACCAGGCCCATCCCGGAGTCGGCGCGATCCTGCACGTCCACGCGTGGATGAAGGACATCGCAGCGACCGACGTCAACTACCCGTGCGGCACCGAAGAGCTCGCGGTGAGCGTCGCGGAGCTCCTGGCCGCGGAGCCCAACCCGGACGAAGCCGTTATCGGCCTCCGCAACCACGGCATCACGGTGACCGGCCCGAGCCTGATGGCAATCCTCGACCGGATCGAGCCGGACATCCTCCGGCAGATCCCGATGCTGTAGGTCGCAGCGTGGCCGGGCAAGGCCCGGCCACGCGCTCGCGCTCCGCGCGGGAACGGCCAGGGCCAGAAGGGATCTGATCCCGCTTCGAATGCGGGTCTATGGAGCGAGAGATCGCGAGCCCAACCTGGTCGTGTAGTACTTCTGCCATGGACTGGAAGCTCGAGCTCGTCGCCGTCCCCGTCTCCGACGTCGATCGCGCCAAGGCGTTCTACGTCGACCAGGTCGGCTTCAACCCCGACCACGACCACCAGGTCACGGACGAGCTGCGGTTCGTCCAGCTGACGCCGCCCGGATCGGCGTGCTCGATCGCGATCGGAAGCGGGATCGTGGACATGCCGCCGGGCTCGATCAAGGGCCTCCAGCTGGTCGTCCCGGACATCCACGCCGCCCGCGCCGAGCTGCTCGAGCGCGGCGTCGAGGTGGGCGACGTCCAGGAGTTCCCCTGGGGCAAGTTCGTCTTCTTCGAGGACCCGGACGGCAACGGCTGGTCGGTCCAGGAAATCCCGCCGCGCGGGTGATCAGGCGTCTCGGAGGGGCACGAGCCGGGCTCCGGTCGCCTTGAACGACGCGACCACGATCTGACCGCGCTCGAGCCCGAGCCGGTCGGCCGAGGTCGACGTCACCTCGCCGACAAGCGGCCCGACCCGTACGCGCACGCGGTTGCCGATCGTCGTCAGCGAGCTGATCGGCGCGCTTACGTGGTTGAGGGCAGAGTCGGCCGCCGCCGCGTGAGCGATCGAGACCTCCCACGGATGGACGACGACCCCGACCCTCCCCTGGGCCTGGTCGGTCGAGAACACCACCGCGCCGCCGTCGAGCACCACCTCGGTCAGGCCTTCCCGGGTCGGCCGGGCGAAGCCGTGCAGCAGATTGCCGCCCGTGAAGCTGGCGACGAAGGCATCGCCGGGCGCGGCGACGAGCTCGTCCGGCCTGCCGAGCTGGAGAATCCTTCCGTCGGCGATGACGCCGACGCGGTCGGCGAGCGCAGCGGCGTCCTCGAAGTCGTGCGTCACGAGGATCGTCGGAAGCCCGAGGTCGCGCAGCAGCTCCTGTAACTCGGCCCGCACGGCCGCGCGCGTGTGAGCGTCGAGCGCCGCCATCGGCTCGTCGAGCAGGAGCACGGCTGGGTCGCGGGCGAGTGCTCGGGCGAGGGCGACTCGCTGTCGCTCTCCGCCGGATAGGTCTTCCGGCTTCGCCTTCGCCAGGTGCGCGATCCGAAACCGCTCCAGGAGCTCGTCGACCCGCGCACGGCCGCCGAAGCCCACGTTCCCCTCCACGGACAAGTGCGGGAACAAGGCGTACTCCTGGAAGACGAGCCCGATACTTCTTCGGTCAGGATCGCGACAGACGCCGGCCTCGGTATCCAGCCACACGTCGCCGTCGAGCACCACCTTCCCGATCTGAGGTCGGAGCAGGCCAGCGACCACCCGTAGCACAGTCGTCTTGCCTGCCCCCGAGGGCCCGACGAGCGCGAACGTCTCGCCGGGCTCGACGCTCAGGCCGACCGAGGCACCGAAGGAGCGAAGAGGGTGGTCGAAGGAGACGTCGAGCGCCATCTGAAGATCAGCTTCGTGGTCAGGAGGATCACCGCGCTGATCGCCACCAGCTCGGCACTGATCGCGAGGGCGAGGTCGAAATCGAGGTCGAACGCTTCGTAGATCGCGAGCGGCAGAGTCTGGGTCACGCCGCGCAAGCTGCCGGCGAACATCAGCGTCGCGCCGAACTCCCCGATCCCGCGGGCGAACGCCAGCGCGGCGCCGGCGCCGAGGCCACCGACGGCCAGCGGGAGCGCAACGCGGAAGAACGTTCGCCCCGGGCCTGCCCCGAGCGTTCGTGCCGCCTGCGTCATCGCCGGATCGAGGCCCTCGAACGCTGCGATTGCAGAGCGGATGTAGAACGGACTGGCAACGAACACGATCGCGACCACCACCGCGGCCTTCGTGAAGGCGAGCGAGGTCCCGATGACGTGGATGTGACCACCGACGAGCCCGACACGGCCAAACGCAGCGAGCAGGCCAATCCCGGCGACCGCGGGCGGAAGCACGAGGGGCAGCTCGACCAGTGTGACGGCGACGTCGCGCAATCGACCGGCCCGGGTCGCAATCAGCCACGCGGTCGGCGTACCCGCGACGACGATCAGCGCGAGGGCAACCAGGTTCGTCTCCAGCGAGACGATCAGCGCGTCGGTCGCCTGCCCGCGGCCTAGTGCGGAGACGAGGTCGCCGGGCGGGACGCGGGCGAAGATCGCGACGATCGGCAGCAAGAGGAACAGCAGTGCGATCCCGGTCGCCACAGCGACGCCCACCGAGAAGAGCCGGTTCACGGCTTCCCGAAGCCCGCCCGGGTCAGGGCAGCCTGACCGGCCTTCCCGCGCACGCGTGCGACCCAAGCGCGCGCCGCCGCCTTCTGGGACGACGAGCTGACGACCGCGATCTCGTACCGCACACGCGGCTGCGCCCAGGCCGGGATCCGGATCGAGGCGACGTCTCCGGCAACCGGCTTCACGTCCGTGACGTAGACGAAGCCGGCGTCGGCCTGACCGAGCGCGACCTTGCCGACGACGCCCTTCACGTCCGATTCCTGGCTGACGACTTTCGAGAGGACGGACGAGAGGCCGAGTTTGCGCAGGACGGTGCGGGTGTACGAGCCGACGGGCACGGCCGGTGCGGCAACAACCAGCTTGACGTTCTTCCGCGCGAGGTCGTAGACGGACGTCAGCCCCGCCGGGTTCGATTTCGGCACGATCAAGACGAGCCGGTTGGTCGCGAACGTCACCGGCCTCTCGACCAGGCCCGCCCGGAACAGATCCTGGGTGTACTGGGGGCTCGCCGACGCAAAGAGGTCGGCATGGGCACCCTGCTTGATCTGGGCGGCGAGCGTGTTCGAGCCGGCAAAGCTGTACGTCTGAGCCGGGTCGAAGGCCTGGAACGCCTCGGTCAGGGACGCAGCTGCGAAGACCGTCAGCTTCGAGGCGCTCTCCCGTGCGGCCGCCGGCGCGGCGAGCAGGCCGACGAGAACGACCGCGGCAAGCAGCCTTCTAGCCAAGGTAGGTCTCCACGACGTTCGTCGCCTCCTCCAAGTCGAGCGCCGGTGGGAAGGAGTTGCCGACGGGCTTACCGGCCGCGACCCACGTCAGCACGGCCAGGTGCCGGGCCTCGTCCGCGAGGGCGCGCGCGAACAACGAACGGTACGCCTCTACCGAGATCGTCCCCGCGGCCGAGATATAGGTACCGAGCACTGCGGCCTCGATCGCCGCGCCTGTCTCGGCGGCGGATCCGAGCGATGTGAACGTCTTCGCCGGCCAGACGAACGCGAAGTCGTCCGCGGCCGGAACGCCCTGGCCTGCGTCCGTGAGCAAGCGCGCGAATGCGGCGACGTGCTCCCATTCGTTTCGGTGGGCGACGGTCGCTCCGTTGCGGGCGGAGCCGTGGACGAGTTCTGCCTTTAGGAGGCACGCGTAGTAGTCGGCCATCAGGTACTCGCAGGCGATCGCGAAGTTCGCATAGGCGAGGTCACCCTCGGAGACGTCCGCTCGGGCGAGCGGGGCGAGGGTGGTCGGGAGCAGAACGGCGGCGGCACCGCCGGCGAGGAACCGGCTGCGGTTCACAGCTCGACCATCACCGACGTCGCCTTCACGACAGCGGCTGCGGACGCTCCCGGCTTCAGGCCCAGCTCCTCGGCTGCATCCCGCGTGATGATCGCGACGACCCGGGCCGGCTCCGTGACGTCGAGCTCGACCTGCGCGAGCAGGCCCTCGACCTTCACCTCCCGGACGACGCCGCGGAAGTGGTTGCGCGCGCTCATCCGGTCGGCCTCGCCGCCCTTCAGTCGCGCAATCTCGGCTGCCGGGACGATCCGCCGGTTGGCGGCGTCCCGCTCGGTGCGGATGCGCCCGGCGCGATCCCAGCGGCGGAGCGTGTCGAGGCTGATCCCGAGCGCGCGGGCGGCCTCAGCGGCGCTGTACGATTTCTTCCTAGGCATTGCCTAGGAATATACAGAGGGGACAGGCTTCAGCCTGTCCCCAGGCCTTCGCGTTGCCGAGCCGAAAGGCAGGGGCCAGACTGAAGTCTGGCCCTTCTTTGCTCGAGACCAGACGCTAGACTCGCCGGTACCGGGGTGCCCGGCATGGCCGGGCTGAGATGACACCCGTCGAACCTGATCCGGTTCGTACCGGCGAAGGGAGGGTTTGATGATTGACCGGCAATTCCACGCAGCCGCGGATGGGGGCTTGCACGCGGCGCATTGCGGCCGCCTCGCCCGGCGCCAAGGCACACCGGCCTTGCCACCGGTCGAGTCGACCACACTGCTTGGCGCAAGCCCTCCCCGCGACCACGCGAATCACCGGTCGATCATCCGATGAGCATCGAGGCACCACAGTGGGGAATCGAGCCCGTTCCCGAACGGCTCCGCGTGCTCGGGCTCGGCGACACACTGCTGCTCTGGGGCAACCTGGCCGTCAGCCTGCTCGTGATCGTCGCCGGTGCGCTGCTCGTCCCGGGCCTCTCCTTGAAGCAGGCGCTCCTCGCGATCCTGGTCGCCTCGGTCGTCGGCTGCGCCCTGCTCGGCGCGGCTGCCGCGGTCGGAACCGATGCGCGCGTCCCCGCGATGGTGCTGATGCGTGCGCCGCTCGGCCAGCGCGGCTCGTACCTCGCGACGGCACTGAACGTCGTCCAGTGCCTCGGCTGGTCGGTCTACGAGCTGATCATCATCGCCAGCGCCTGCGCCGCGCTGTCCGACCGCGTCTTCGGCTTTCGGGCGCAGTGGCTGTGGACGCTGATTTTCGGCGGGGTCGCGATCGCGCTTGCGCTGCTCGGGCCGATCGGCTTCGTTCGCCGCTACGTCCGCAAGTTCGCGATCTGGTTCGTCCTCGCGTCGCTCGGTTACCTGACCTGGTGGGCGATCGACAAGTCCGACCTGACCGCGTTCTGGAATGCCGACGGCAAGGGCGGCTTCCCGACCTTCTGGCAGGGCGTCGACCTGACGCTCGCGAGCGTGATCTCGTGGACGCCGCTGGCCGCTGACTACACGCGCTTTACGAGGACGAGGCGGTCGTCGTTCTGGGGCGCGTCGATCGGCTATTTGATCCCGGTCGTCTGGCTCTACGCGCTGGGCGTACTGCTCTTCCTCGCGCGCGACATTTCCGACCCCGCGCAGCTGCCGGCCGCCGTCGTCGCCGGCGGGGTCGTCTCGGTGCTCGCCCTGCTCGCGGTCACGGTGGACGAGAGCGACGAGGCGTTCGCGAACGTCTACTCGACCGCGGTTTCGCTCCAGAACGTCGTGCCCCGCGTTCCCCAGCGGTTCCTGATCGTGACCAGCGCCGTGCTCGCCACGATCGGCGCGCTGGTGCTCAACCTGTCCAACTTCGCGACCTTCCTCTTCCTGCTCGGCTCCTTCTTCGTGCCGCTGCTCGGCGTCCTGCTCGCCGACTGGCTGGTCGAGGGCATGCACTACACGCGCGAGAAGGTCTTCGACGGGCCGGCGTTCCGTCCAGAGATGATCGTGGCCTGGCTCGTCGGCTTCGGTCTCTACCAGTGGCTCTCGCCGCAGGGGCCCGGCTGGTGGCAGCGCTGGGTGGCGCACACAGACCCCGCACCGATCGACTTCACGGCCTCCCTGCCGAGTTTCGCGGCGGCGTTCCTGCTCGCGGGAGCGGCCGCGCTGCTCGTGCGCTCGAGGCGCACGCCGGAGGCTTTCGCCGAGACCTAGCCGTCCGTAGCATTCCGCTATGGGCGGAGGGAAGGGATCGGGAAGGATCCTGGTCGGAGCGCTCGTCGGCGTCGCCCTCGTTGCGGCAGTCGGGCTGGCGAGCCGCGCGCACACGCCCGCCGGCGGCGGTCACACCCGGTCGATCAGCCGGGACATCCTGCTGGAGTACCTGCTCCTGCTGCTCGTCGCGCTCGCGGCCGTCGTCCTCCCGGTGGCGCTGTACCTGTTCGTCGCCGGCCGCGATGACGATGTCGTCAGCACACTGCCCCAACGGAAGAACTGGATGCCGGCGTTGCTGATCTCGATGATCGCAGTGAGCGTCGTCGCTGTCCTTGTGCTCCGCTACGTGCACGACCATCGAGGTTCGCACAGCAACCCGGCGAGCGAGCTCCTCGGCCTGGCGAAGCACGGCACCAGGACGACCGGTGCCGTCCGGTTCGACTGGGGGCCGGTGATCGTCGTCTCCTCGCTCGCCGTTCTGGCGCTCGTCGTCGGCGCCTGGCTGGTCCACGAGCATCTGCGGACCGAGCCGAAGCAGACCCAGGTCGCCGCCGAGCTCGCCGCCCTGCTCGAGCGGACGATCGCCGACCTGCGGTCGGAGCCCGATCCGCGCATCGCGGTGATCGCGGCGTACGCGCAGATGGAGCACGCGCTCGCGGGCGTTGGTCTCACCCGCCGCGCAGACGAGGCGCCGCGCGAGTACCTGGGCCGCGTGCTGCCGGACGTCGGCGCCCAGACTGCATCGGTCGAGCGGCTAACCCGGCTGTTCGAACGCGCGAAGTTCAGCCCCCATGCGATCGACGCCGCGATGAAGGACGAGGCGATCGACGCACTCGAGTTGCTCAGGGACGACCTGCGGAGCACCCCCTGATCGCGCTGCGGACGTTCGTCTTCCTGACGGTGCTTGCGACCCTCGGCCTGGGGATCGCGATCGCGTTCGCGCCCGGCCAGGCGGCGCCCGCTGCGGACGCCTATCTGATCGCGGTCGGCACGCTCGCGCTGTTGCTCGCGATTGCCCGCACTCTCGGAACGCTGCCGCGCGAGCGACCGACCCGACTTGATGTGCGACCGCCGGCCAACATCCGACCTCCCCGCCCGCGGGAGCTCGTCAAGCTCGAGCGCGAAGTCGCGCTCTCTACCGAGACGGCTTTTGACGCCCACTACCGGCTCCGGCCGACCATTCGCGAGGTCGCCGCAGCACGGCTCCGGCTGCGCGGTGTCGACCTCGACGCGTCGTCGGGATCGGCTGAGGCGCTCCTTGGGCCGGAGGTGTGGGACCTGGTCCGGCCGGGTCGTCCCCGCCCCCGCGACCACGACGCACCCGGCCTGCCGATCGAGTGCATCGCCGCAATCGTCGCGACGGTGGAGGAGCTGTGAAGCTCGACGAGGTCGCCGTCCTCGCCAACCGGCTCCTCGACCAGGTCGAGCGAGCAGTCGTCGGCAAGCGGGAAGCGCTCGAGCTCGTGCTGCTCGGCCTGCTCGCGGACGGCCACGTGCTGATCGAGGACTTCCCGGGCTTGGCCAAGACGCTGATCGCGCGCTCGTTCGCGCAGGCGACGGGGCTCGGCTTCGGCCGCATCCAGTTCACGCCGGACCTGATGCCATCTGACGTGACCGGGTCATCGATCTACAACCAGCGCACCGCCGACTTCGAGTTCCGGCCCGGCCCGATCTTCACCAACCTGCTGCTCGCCGACGAGATCAACCGCGCTCCTCCGAAGACGCAGGCAGCGCTGCTCGAGGCGATGCAGGAGCACCAGGTGACGAGCGAGGGGCTGACGCGCGCGCTCGACCGGCCCTTCCTGGTCCTCGCGACTCAGAACCCGATCGAGCACGAGGGCACCTACCCGCTCCCCGAAGCGCAGCTCGACCGCTTCCTGCTCCGCATCTCGGTCGGCTACCCATCGCGCGACGACGAGCTGGGGATCCTCGACCACCGCCGCGAACGGCGGGCGGACGAGGTCGTGCTCGACGGAGTGGTCGATGCGGCGACGCTGCGCGAGATGCAGCAGGCACTCGAGGACGTCTACGTCGCGGAGAGCGTCGGCTACTACATCGTCGACATCGTCCGGGCGACGCGCGACGCGCCCAGTGTGCAAGTTGGGGCGAGCCCGCGGGGCTCCCTCGCGATCATGAAGCTTGCCCGCGCGCGCGCCGCGCTCGACGGGCGCGACTTCGTCGTTCCCGACGACGTCAAAGCGGTCGCGGCCCCTGCGCTCGCCCACCGGCTCTCGCTTCGCCCGGAGCTCTGGGTTCAGCAGATTCGGGGCGAGGACGTGGTCGCGGAACGCCTGGCGACGGTTCCGACACCGCCGGCGGAAGAGCGATGAACCGAGCGGCGTCGCCGAAGCTGACCGCGTACGCGGCGCTCGGCGGCATTGCCCTGATCGCCGCGCTCGTCACCCGGCGGCCGGAGTTGGCCGCGATCGGCGCCCCGTTCCTCCTGCTGCTCGGGCTCGGCCTACTCGGGGCAGCCGACCCCGACCTGCGTGCCTCGGTGCGCATCGACGACGACCGGCTGATCGAAGGTGACGAGCTCACGGTCGAGGTCGACCTCGAGGCAGCACACGCGGTCGAACGACTCGAGCTGCTGCTCGAGCTTCCTCCGGGCGTGACCGTCGCCGACGGCGACAATCCGATGGCGGTCCGGCTTCCGGGCGGCGGTCGGACGCTGACCCTTCGCCTGCGCGCCGATCGCTGGGACGCGTATCGCGTCGGCGATCTCACCGTCCGCGCCCGTGACGCGTTCGGCCTGTTCGCGCGAACCGGCCGGATCCCGGCCGGCGTGCCGATCAAGGTGTACCCGCGCGAAGAAGCGTTGCGGCGGCTTCTCCAGCCGGCCGAGACCCAGCTCTACTCGGGCGACGAGCTCGCCCGCACCAAAGGCGAAGGCCTCGAGTTCGCCGACCTCCGGCCGTTCGCCTTCGGCGACCGCGTACGTAGGATCAACTGGCGAGCGAGCGCGCGTCGCGGTGAGCTGTGGGTGAACGAGCAGCACCCGGAGCGCAACGTCGACGTCGTCCTCTTCGTCGACACCTTCGCCGACGTGCGCCGCGGCTCGCGAAGCACCCTCGACCTGGCAGTGCGGGCGGCCGCGACCCTCGCGGGCCGCTACATCCGGCGCCGCGACCGAGTCGGACTCATCTCCTTCGGCGGCTACCTGCGCTGGCTCGCACCCGGCGGCGGGCTCGCGCAGCTGTATCGGATCGTCGACGCGCTGCTCGACACCGAGATCATGCTGAGCGCCGCGTGGAAGGCGATCGACATCGTTCCAGCCCGGACGCTGCCTCCGCAGGCGCTGGTCGTCGCCCTCACGCCGCTGCTCGACGAGCGCTCGGTCGGAGCGCTCCTACACCTTCGCGCTCGCGGCTTCGACCTCGACGTGATCGAGCTCTCTCCGACCGCGTTCATCGACCCCGGAGAGAGCGAGGCGGAGCAGCTCGCGTACCGGTTGTGGCGCCTCCAGCGCGAGGCGCTCCGTGCCCGCTTCTACGCAGCCGGCGTCCCGGTCGTCGAATGGCGGGAAGACGACCCGCTGGCGAGACCGATCGAGGAGGTGACGGCATTTCGGCGCAACGCCACGCTCGCGCGCGCCTGAGCCTCGGCGGAGCGGCCGTCATCGGCGCGGCCGGGCTCGCCGTGTACGCCGCAGTGGTCGCTTCACGGCTCGGCGTCGTCCTCGCGATCGTCGGCGGCATCGCGGTCGGCGTTCTCGTCGCCGCGCTGCTGCTTCGGTTTCCACCGCTGATCACGGCCGCGCTCGCGCTGCTCGGCGCTGAGTACGCGGTGTTGTTCGTCATACGCGGGGACACGATCGACGTGCGAGCGCCGCTCTACGGCGCCGTCTTCCTGGTCACCGCAGAGCTCGCCTTCGCGGCCCTCGAGCGCAGGGCCGGAAAGCCCGAGCCGACGCTCGCCGCGCGGCGGGCGGGAACGCTTGTGCTCGTCGCGCTCGGCGGGGTGCTCGTGGGCCTGGTCGTGCTCGCCGCGGCCGCCACGCCGCTCAACGGCGGCGTAGCCCTCGAAGCGGTCGGCGTCGTCGCCGCCGTCGGGCTCCTGGTCGCGCTCGGCCGCGTTGCGGTTCGGTCTCGATGACGGTCGCTGTCGCCGGCTCCCTGTCGCTCGACTCGGTCGACGGCAGAGCGCCTCGGATCGGCGGCTGCCCGTTCTACGCGGCGCGGGCACTGAGGGTCCTGGGCACGCCGGCTGTGATCGTCGCCAAATGCGCGGCGCCCGACCGCCAGCTGCTCCTGCCGCCGCTGATCCGGCTCGGCGTTCCCGTCGTCTGGCAGGACTCGTCGGTGTCCGCAGCGTTCTCCTTCTCGTATGAGAGCGAACGGCGCAACATGACGGTCGAGGCGGTCGCCGACCCTTGGACTCCGGCGGAGGTGACCGGCGCGGTCGCCGGCGCCAGATGGGTGCACGTCGCTCCACTGACCCGCGCCGACTTTCCGACCGAGACGCTCGCCGCGCTTGCGAGCAGGCACAGAGTGTCGCTCGACGGCCAGGGGCTGGCGCGCCTGCCGCAGGTCGGGCCGCTGACGCTCGACGGCGACTACGACACGGCCGTCCTGCGGTCGATCTCGATCTTGAAGCTGTCGGAGGAGGAGGCCGAGCTGCTCGTCGACGGGTACGACGAGCGGGCGCTTGCGAAGCTCGGCGTCCGCGAGGTTGTGGTCACGCTCGGCTCGCGCGGCTGCATCGTCTACGCCGACGGTGTGGCGGAACTCGTCCGCGCGCACGCCGTGCGTTCGAGTGACCCGACGGGCGCGGGCGACGTCTTCGCGACCGCCTATCTCGCCGCGCGCAGCACGGGCACCGCGCCGACGTCTGCGGCCCGGCGGGCGGCCGCGCTCGTCACCGACATCCTCTCGGGCAGAGCGGCGTGATTGCCTCGGTGAAGACCACGGACGGTGTCGCCCTCGTCGACCTCGACGACGAGACCCTCGTCGCGATCGAGCCGGACGCGACCTTCGAGCCCTTCCCCCCGCCGTCGCTCTCACTGCCGCGCCTCGTCGCCGCGGCCTCGGCCGGCTCGACCGTTGTGGCGGTGGTCGATGCGAAACCGCCGCTGGCCGTCTCCCACGACGCCGGCCGGACGTGGCGCGAGTCGGGCCGCGGCCTCCCACCCGGCCGGGCGGTCGCGGTTTCGCCGGAGGACCCCGACGTGGTCGTGTACGCGACCCGCAACCGGCTGTACGCCTCCCGCGACGGCGGCCGCTTCTGGCGCAGCCTGTCAGTCGAGCTGCCCGAGATCGAAGCCGTGACCTTCTGACCAAGCCTAAGCCCCTTGTAACACAGTGTTACTAGGGCGGCCGGCGCCGCTCCGACTCCAACCCCCACAACGGGACCGGCCGCACCCCCAGCTCCTGGAGCCGACCGATCGCGTCATCGGTTCCCTTCAGCGGCGTACACACGATCCGGACCAGATCCGACACCGACAACCGCGGGCGCAGATTCCGCACCTGATGCACAAGCTCACGAATCCGCTGGTAACTCGGTCTCGTCAACCCCAAGCGCTCCGCCTCAGCACCGACCCGCCGGTACGTCTCCGCGATCGGCCGGCTCCGATCGTCGAAACGCACGATCGCCTCGATCAGCCGACCCGAGATCCGCGGCGCCATCGTCACCATGGCCGAATGGTGGCGCTGGACGTGTCACGCGCGTGTCACGCCTCCGCGCCGAACCTGCAAGTAACACTGTGTTACTTGCGGCTACAGCTCGAACTCGCCCCGCGCGACGATGACGGCCGAACCGCCGACCTCGACCCGCTCGACGCGGTCGGCATTGCCCTCGACACGGGCGTACAGCTTCGACGGCCGGTTGATCTCAACGCCCTGGGTGATCTCGATCTCGTCGCCGAACGCGATCCGCCCGTGCCGCGCAACGTGGAGCGCGAGCGGACCTGCCGCCGAGCCGGTCGCCGGGTCCTCGGCGATCCCGCCGCCCGGGACGAACATCCGGCTCTTCCACGACGAGCCAGACCCCGCGATCGTGTTGATCCCCAGAATCTCCCCCAGGTCGCCGAGCACTGGGAGGTTCGGCTTCAGCTCGGCGACCTCTTCCTTGGAGCCGAGAGTGACGTACAGATTGCGCATGCCGTTGTCGTAGAGCTCGACCGGAAGCTCGGAGCCCGCAACCCCGAGGGCGTCGAACAGCCTGGCCGTGTCCTCGAATGGTTCCACGGTAGGGAGCGGCTGCTCCATCCGCCCGAAGACGATGCGGGCACCCTCACGCTCGAGCCGGATCGGAACCACGCCGCTGCCGGTCTCCAGCCTGATCTCGTCCAGCTGCAGTGGCCCTGCGAGTACGAACGCCGATCCCAGCGTCGGATGGCCGGCGAATGGGAGCTCGACCCCCGGCGTGAAGATCCGGATCCGGGCGTGGGCCGCCTCGGACGGATAGACGAAGACGGTCTCGCTGAAGTTCATCTCGCGGGCTAGCTCCTGCAGCCGCCCTTCCGGCAGCTCGCGCGCATCGGTGAAGACTGCGAGCTGGTTGCCGGTCAGGGGCGTGTCCGTAAAGACGTCGCAGACGACGTAGCGATACCTCGGCACACGACGAGTCTATGTGGCTACCGCACTCGAACGGCCATCGCGGTGCGCACCCGCGCGCCGTGGCGGTCGTCGGCCGAAACGGCGATCCGTTCGCGTCCCGGGCGGGCGAAGCGGATGACCGTAACACGCGACCCGGCACTCCGCGGCCTCCCGTCCACACGCCACCGCACCGCCACGTGGTCTCCGTCGCGGTCGAAGACGAGCACGCGATATGAGTGCACACTTCCCCGCCGGACGAGCCGTGGTCCGAGCAGCCGCAGCGACGGCGGCGTGTCCGGCACACGAACGGAAGGGCTGACCGCCGGAAGCGAGGTGCGCCACGGATCGACCGTGACTGCCTCGTAGGCGTAGGTGCGGTGGCCGGGCGGGCGGTCGGTGCATTGCGTCGAGCCGGCGCAGACAACGGGGCCGCCCGGCACGCGCGTGTACCGGACGCCGGTGACGCGGGGATCGCCGTGCAGCGAGGCGGCGAGGGCGACCCCCGATGCTCTCACTGACGCGCTCACCGAGATCGGGGGTGCCGGCCGGGTCATGTCGTCGAGGGCGTTTGCCATGAACCGCTGCACCCGCGAGTCCGCGGGCACGCCGGACCCGTCGCGACTGCCGCGGAACGGGTCGAGCGCCCAGCCCCACTGGTGCGAGCCGCTCGCGAAGACGCGGGCCCCGGACATGCCCGTGTAGCGAATCGCGTCCGCATTCCCATCCTTGTCGCCGCCACGGTCGCGGTGGAAGAAGACGGTGAGCGCGTGCGTGCAGGACGATGCGGCGGTTTGGTTGCCAGGGATCGTGTCCGACTCGGTACTGACGACTCCCGGGACGACGTCGCCAGCGACGAAACCGGTCGCGGCCATCCACGGATCGCCGAGCGCCTGGGCCTGCACCGTGTAGTCGCCTGCGGGCCAGTTGAGCACGGCGCCCTGGTGCTGGATCCCGATCAGCGCGCACTCGTACCGAGGTGGAGTGAGCTCCCGGAAGCGGACGGTCTTCAGCGCCGGGTCGGCAATCGGATCGGAAAACGACTTGTACGAGACGATCGTTCGCCCGGCGTCCTCGTAGCGGATCTGCCAGTAGGCGTCGTTGGCGCCCATGAACGCGAGGTTCGTGCCGGCACCCACAGCGGCGTCGAAGGCGTCGAACATCTGCTTCGTCCAGTACTCGTCGTGTCCGTTGACGAGCACGAGCCGGTGCTGGACGAGCGAGCCCGGGTCGCGGTCGGTGTCGACGTCGGTCTGGTACGACACGTCGTACCCCATGCGCTCGAGGAAGCGGACGGTCTGGATCTCCCAGACGAGCGGGCTCTGCCCGCCCATCAGCTTCCAGCCGTATGGGCGGTCGAACGAGACGTGGTTCGCGCGCAGACCGTGCGAGTAGTCGAACTCGTACAGGCTCATTCCGCCCCAGCCGTTATAGGCCTGCCATGTGTTCACCGGGACTTGCACGATGATCGCCGAGCGGCGCGTCGGCGGGTCGCGCAGGATCACGTAGGTCGTCCACGCCTGCCCGGATTCGAGCTGGAAGCGCACCATCAGATAGCCGCTCGTCCAGTCCGCCGGGATGTTCAGCTGGTCGGTGACCGGCCAGCCAGCCTGAACGATCCCGCCGGTGCCCGGCTTGCCGTCCGGCCGCGGCTTGCCGAGCTCCATGGAACCGCAATCGCTCGGGACGCAGGCCAGCAGCCGCGCGCCGGCGCCGCTGTACCAGCCTAGGCGGTAGATCTCGACGTGATAGCGGGCTGCGGGCCGCGTGCTGACGTGGAACTGCAGGGTGTCGCCCGGCAGCGCGCTGACCTCCGATGCGTAGCCGTCGATCGCAATGCCGTCGGAGTCGGGCGTGTTCCAGTCGCTCGTTCCGGCCTTGGCGTTCTCGGCCTGGATCGGGTTGGCCACGTCCGAGGCGATCGAGGCGGGCAGAAGCACGCCCGTCGCGCAGGCTGCGACGATCACGGCGAGCACGGGCCGAACCCCGCTCACGGCGCGACGCTACCACTCTCCCACGCGACGAGCGTATAGTCGCGGTGTCAGCATGTTGCGGCAGCCACTTGTTGTCGGCGCGATCGGTTTTTGCTCGCTCGTTGGCTTTGTGGCGAACGCCGGCGGCGAACAGCAGACACCGCGGAGCTACTACCTCGCGCTGGGCGACTCGATCGCCTACGGCATCCAACCGGACAAGGTCGACAAGGGGCTTCCGCCCTCGGGCTACCGCACCGGGTACGTCGACGTCTTCGTGAAGCGGCTGCGGCAACTGTCGCCGAAGATCCGCGTCGTCAACTACAGCTGCCCCGGCGAGTCGACCGTCTCCTTCGCCCGCGGCGGCTGCCCGTGGCTCGCGGAGGGGAGGAAGCTTCACGATCCCTTCCGAAGGTCACAGCAACAGGCCGCCCTTGCCTTCCTCACCGCTCACCGCGGCGAGGTCAGCCCGATCACGCTCACGCTCTTCGGCAACGACGTCAGCCCTCTCGCCGATGCCTGCAAGGGCGACTTCGCCTGCATCCAGCGGCGCGCCCCGCGGGCGATCGCGCAATTCTCCTCCCGCCTGTCGGGCATCGTGCGTCGCCTTCGTGCCGCAGCGCCGACCGCCGAGATCATCGTCACGGGAACGTGGAACTTCAACGCGGACGACCTCAAGAGAACCGATCCGCTCTTCCGTTCGATCAACGCCTCCATCGCCCGCGCGGCGGCAAGTGGGAAAGCGCGGTTCGCAGACGTCTTCCCGGCCTTCAACCCGCAGGGCAACGTCGCCCGCGAGAGAGCTCGAGTCTGCACCCTCACCTCGATCTGCTCGCGCGACGACCCGCATCCGACGGACGCCGGTTACCGCCGGATCGCGGACGCGGTCTGGACGGCGTCTGGCTACTGAGCCCGGCCGTATCCTGGCGGTGTGCGTGTCTACCTCGTCTGTCACGCCGAAGCGGCCCCGGGCGAGCCGGACG
>JBKPPY010000092.1:0-30357 GCA_046733845.1 Actinomycetota bacterium
GAGCTGCAGGAGGAACTCCGGCACTCGGCGTACCACGACGCGCTCACGGGCTTGCCCAACCGTGTGCTGTTCACCGACCGACTGGCCAAGACACTCGCCAGGGGAGCGGCCGATCGGCGGACGCACGCGGTCCTGTTCCTCGACCTCGATCACTTCAAGAACGTCAACGACAGCTGGGGCCATGCAGCAGGCGACGAGTTGCTGGTACAGGTCGCCGGCCGACTCCGCAGGGCCCGTCCGGACGACCTGTGCGCCCGGCTTGGCGGCGACGAGTTCGCCTTTCTGCTCGAGAGCACGGATGTGGGCGAGGCCGAAAACGCGGCTCGGCAGATCACGGACAGCCTCAACGAAGCATTTCCGATTGCCGGCCGGGAGGTGAGGATCCACGCGAGCATCGGTATCGCGACGACGGGACCGCACGCCGTCACGGCCGAGGAGCTGATCCGCAATGCCGACATCGCGATGTATGCCGCCAAGCGGAGGGGACACGGCCGCTCGGCGCTGTACGAGCACGCGCTGCACAGCCGGCTTCGCCAGCAGGGCCGTCTCGCGCTCGAGCTCGAGCATGCGGTCGAGCGTGGTGAGCTCATCGCCCACTACCAGCCGGTCGTCTCGCTCCACGACGGGCGCATCCGCGCCTTCGAGGCTCTCGTCCGCTGGCCTCATCCGGAGCGCGGACTCCTCATGCCGAACGACTTCCTCGACGCGGCAGAAGAGAGTGGGCTGATCGTCGACGTCGGACGTTGCGTGCTCGAGCAGGCATTCCGGTTCGCCCAGAGGTGGCAGAACACCACGCCGGATGCCGCCGACATCGGGATCTGGGTCAACCTCGCTCCGACCGAGCTGACGAACCAGAGCCTCGTCGACGAGCTTGCGGTCGTCCTGCGCGGAACGGGTCTCGATCCTCGGCGCATCACGCTCGAGATCACCGAGTCGAGCATGAGTCGGGACGAGCAAGGCGGTGTCGCACTCGAACGGCTGCGGGAGCTCGGCGTGCGGGTCTCGATCGACGACTTCGGCACCGGCTACTCGTCGCTCAGCCGGCTCGCCGAACTACCGATCGACATGATCAAGATCCCCAAGACGTTTGTCGACCAGCTCGCCCGCGACGACGCCAACGTCGTGGACGCGATCCTCCGGCTCGCCGGCTCACTCGGGCTCACGACTGTCGCCGAAGGGATCGAACAGATCTCGCAGGCAATCCGGGTGCGTGAGCTCGGCTGTGAGCTCGGGCAGGGCTACCTGTTCAGCAAACCGCTGCCCGCCGATGAGGTCATTCACCTTCTTCGTGCGCAGCACGCACAGCCCGTCGCGCCCGCGGTCGAGACGATCAGGCCGGCGGCCCACGCCGCGTGAGCGGTTCACGATCCGGCCAGCCACTGACTACGGCTGGGCTGCGACCCGTGGTAGCGGCCGCGGGTCGTCTCGCCCGCCCTCGAGGAGGTCGGGGGCGACGATCAGGCGGTAGATCCTGCCGTTGCGGACGAGCAGTCCCTCGCGCTGAAATCGGGCCAGCGTGCCGGTGACCGTCTCGCGAGCCGAGCCGACCATCTGTGCGAGCAGCTCGTGGGTCAGCGGTAGGTCGATCTCCACGCCTTCGGCGCAGACCTTTCCGTAGTCGCGGGCGAGACGGTAGAGCGTCTCCTGCAGGCGTTCCGCATGGGTTCCCCGGATGCCGGCCAAGCTTTGCTGGCGGTTGTCGAGCGCCTCGAGAAGGCTCTCGAGTAGCGCCTGCGCGACACCGGGGATGCCGAGGAGTCGGTCGTAGGCATCCGGTGGCACGGCGACGACGCGCGCGGCAGTCAGCGCGCGGACGTGCTCCTCTCGAGTCGGCGTGGTGAGCAGATCGCCCTGGTGCGCAAGAGCGATGACGGTCTGTTGGGAACCGGCCGCCGTGACGAGCGCCACGACTCCCTCGTCGACAACGAGAAGCTTTGCGTTCCACGGGTCCAGACCCGAGAGCACAGCCCCGGCGCGAAGTGCGTGCTGAGGGCACGAGAGGAACACCTGCCTCGCGAGCCGGCGTTCGACCCGCGAGACGGCGAGCAACAAGCCGGTCATTCCCCGCGCACTCCTCGTGCTCGGAGTACGGCATCGGTGACGGTGCGGTTTTCCTGGGCGGAATGTAAGCGGGCTCACAGTGGTGGTTTGAGATGCGCGGCTGGGGTCATCCGTAGACGTCCACCGATCGCCGGATGGCGATCGGAGCAATGGGAGGGCTGACCATGAAGATTCCAACCACTCGGGCCGGCCGCCGCCGGTCCTTGATCCCGGCGCTCCTCGCAGCTGCGCTCGCGGCAGCGGCTCTCGCCGCCGTGGGCTCGGCTGCAGAGCGCAACGCCTACACCGTCCACAACCTGGTGTCCGACCAGGCGGGGGTCGCGGCGCATACGGATACGAACCTGGTCAACGCGTGGGGTCTCGATGCCAGGCCGACGTCCCCGTGGTGGGTCGCAGACAACGGCACCGACGTCTCGACCCTGTACACCGCCGCTGGCGTCGCGTTCCCGCCTCCACCCGCGTCGCCGCTCGTCGTCCAGGTGCCGCACGCACCGACCGGCCTGGTTGCCAATCCAGGGTCGGGCTTCCCCGTTGAACTTGGCGGGACGTCGGCTCCCGCGCTGTTCCTGTTCGCGACTGAGGAAGGCACGATTCTCGGCTGGAACCCGTCCGTCTCGCCTGACGCCGTCGTGGTCAAGGACCTGCACTCGGGCGCCATCTACAAAGGCCTGGCGGTCTCCCCGAGCGGCGATCGCCTGTACGCAACCGACTTCCACAACGGCCGCGTCGATGTCTTCGACGGGAGCTTGGCACAGGTCGTGAGCCCCGGCGCGTTCGTCGACTCGTCGGTTCCGGCCGGGTTTGCACCGTTCGGCATCCAGGCGGTCGGCGCCCGGATCTTCGTCACCTACGCAAAACAGGATGCCGACGCTGAAGACGACGTCGCCGGGCAGGGCCTCGGCTTCGTCGACGTCTACGACACTGCAGGGGCGCTGCTCGGCCGCGTCGCCAAGCGCGGACAGCTGAACGCACCCTGGGGCATAGCGCAGGCGCCTGACACCTTCGGTCGCTTCAGCGGCGACCTGCTGATCGGGAACTTCGGGGACGGCCGAATCAACGCCTTCCGCCAACAGCCCGCGGGCAACTACGAGCACGCGGGCCGGCTGAGGAGCAACGGCGGCGACCTCGCCATCGACGGGCTCTGGGCCCTGCAGTTCGGGAAGGGCGCACCCAACAACGGCGCACCGAACACCTTGTTCTTCACGGCCGGACCCGACGACGAGTCGCACGGTCTATTCGGATCGATCACGGCCTCCTAGCACGGGTCTGCGCGGGGCGGTCCGATCGCCGCCCCGCGCTTCACTCTTTATCGCGCAGCGTTGACTCGATCGGCTTTCCGGCCGTAGGGTCGAGAAGCTCATGCGGCGGCGGGTTCTTCTCTGCGCGCTCGGGGCCGCTGCTGCGACAGCGGTGCTGGCGGGCGGCGCGTCCGGCGAACGATCCGCGACTGTCAGCCTGTCTGTCACCGGTGTCACCGAGAACGTGACGGCGACGAAGGGACAGACGGTCGGCCTCGTCGCGCGGGCGGCCCTGGGCGCACGTGATCGGCTGGTGATCGCTGTGACGCGAGGCGGCGAGCCGAAGAGGCGCCGCATCGCCGTATGCCGGCGCTCTCCTTGTACCGGCAGCTGGACCGAGCAGGCCGCCGTCTCGGACCGATTCCAGGCTCGGGTCAACCGTGGGTCCTCCGTCGTAGGCAGATCGCGGGTCGTTCGCGTCACGTGGACGACGCCGCCGCCTCCGCGTGCCACGCCCGGTCACTACCAGGGCCGCTCCACCTTCAACGAGGCGTTCGACCTCGACGTCTCGGCGGACGGCAAGTCGGTCGTCAACCTCCGCACGGGGCAGATCAACGAGTCCTGCAGCCCGCCCGCGCACATCTCCGGCGGAAACCTGGCCGCTCCGGGGCCGTATGCGATCGCCGCCGATGGCAGCTTCTCGATCAGCGCCACGATCTCGGTCAGCGTCGGCGACTCGACCGGAAGCCGAGCGATCAAGATCACCGGCCGCTTCGCCGGAACGACCGCCACCGGGACGATCCGGACCGACACGACGTTCACGCTGAACGGAACCGGCTACACGTGCACCTCCGGCGACCAGACCTGGTCGGCCGCGAAGGTCTGAGCGGAACGGACACGGCGAAGACCGGCCGCCGCCTCGCGTAACGTCAAAGGCCGTGGCGCGTGGAAGCGTGATCGAGCGGCAGTTCGCGAAGTTCCTGAGCAAACCGCCGACCGTGCGGGCCGCGGCGAGGATCATCGTCGTCGCAACTGCTTCGGTGGTCGTGATCGGCGGGATCCTGATGCGCTTCGTCGACCACAAGGAGTACGCGAACGTTTGGGTCGGGATGTGGTGGGCGATCCAGACCGTGACCACCGTCGGCTACGGGGACGTCACGCCTGCCGCGGTGTCCGGCCGGATCGTCGCCGTGTTCGTGATGCTCGAGGGGATCGCGTTCCTCGCGATCGTCACCGCGGCGATCACGTCGACCTTCGTCGCTCGTGCGACGAAGGCATTTCACGCTGAGCGGGAGGAGCAGGCGGCGGAGCTCCGTCAGATCGAGGCGCGCTTCGACGCGCTCGACCAGAGGCTCGATCGACTCGAGGCTGCTCTGCGCGAGCGCTCGCCCTGACGCGTGTGACCCGAGTTCGGCTGCCGGTCGCGGTGGCGCTCGTTCTGCTGGCGGCGGGAGTCGGTGCGGCGCGGGCCGACGACGTGTCGCCCGAGCAGCAGCTCGCCGATCGGTACGCCCCGGTCGTGGCGCTGAAGGAGCAGTCGGAACCGTGCAGCTCGGACGGAGAGCCCTACCGGCCGATCGCGGCCGACCTCGTGCTCGGCCGGAGCGACGTCCGCCTGGTCGACTCCAAAGGCGTCTTGCTCGAGGACACGCCGACCGCCGCCGAGCTCTTCGGCCACGACGAGGACACCTACCTCGATCTGCCGGGCGAGCCGCTCGACCCCGGCTGTTCCTACGAGCAGTGGGCCGACACCATCGCCAAGGGCAAACCGACCACTGCTTACGCGCACGTCGTCCAGGAGCGCGGCAAGCCGGGCAAGCTCGCGCTCCAGTACTGGTTCTACTACCCGTTCAACGACTGGAACAACAAGCACGAGTCCGACTGGGAGATGGTGCAGCTCATGTTCGACGCCTCGAGTGCGTCGGACGCGCTGAAGCGTTCGCCCACGCAGATCGGGTTCTCGCAGCACTCGGGAGCGGAGCGGGCGGACTGGGATGACGACAAGCTCGAGAAGAGAGGTTCGCATCCGGTCGTCTATCCGGGACGCGGGTCGCACGCGAACTACTTCAGCCAGTCCGTCTGGCTGGGCCACAGCGCACAAGAGGGGTTCGGCTGCGACAACACGACGGAGCCTTCGAAGCTGGTCCAGACACACGCGGTGCTCCTTCCCGCCGAGGCGCCGACGTCGGCATCGGCGCCCTTCGCGTGGCTCGGCTACGCGGGCCACTGGGGCCAGAAGGAGAGCGGCCCGAACACAGGGCCGACCGGCCCCAATGCCAAGGACCAGTGGACGAAGCCCGCCAGCTGGAGCGAGGACGAGTGGCGCAAGAGCAGCACGCAGGTGCCGCTCCAGTCGACGTTCGGCCCCAGCGCCACGGACTTCTTCTGCGGCGCCGTCGCGGCCGGGTCGAAGCTCTACCTGCGGTTCCTGCGCACGCCGTGGCTCGTCCTCGGCGCGTTCGTGTTGATCGGCATGTTCGGCATCTGGCTCAGCAGACGCACGGTCTGGTCGCCCCACGAGCCGTTCCCGATCGACGAGCTGCGCTCCGGAGGGCAGATCTACCGGGCCGCGTTCAGGCTCTACCGCCGCTATCGCCTGCTCTTTCTCGGGATCGGCGTCATCTTCGTGCCGCTCGCCGGTTCGTCGGTCTTGCTGCAGGAGCTCGCCACGCGATTCACCGGCTTCGGCGCCTTCGCCGACGTCGTCGAGAGCGATCCGATCGTCAGCGGTGTAACTGCTCTGCTCCTCGGCCAGCTCTCGACGATCATCGGCAGCATCGCGGTGGGCGGCGCGGTCGCCTACGTGCTGAGACTCATCGACGAGGGTGACCACCCCGATGCGCTCGACGCCTACAGGAGCGTCGCGCGGCACGCCGGCGCGCTCGCCTGGGCCTGGTCTCGCGTGATCGTCGTCGCCGGGCTGCTCGTGCTCACGATCGTGGGGATCCCGATCGCGATCGTGTACCTCGTCCGGAAATCCGTGACCACGCAGGCCTGCGTGATCGAGGACCTGCACGCGTCGGGAGCCCTCCGCCGCAGCGGCGGGCTCGTCAGCCGGCACGGACCGCGCGTGTTCGCGATCACCGCCCTCGTCAACGTCACGGCGTACCTCCTCGGACCGATCGTGGGCCTCGTCGTCCTCTTCCTGACGCCGAGCTCGCTCATGGTCGTCAACATGATCAGCTCGCTCGTGTACGTGTTCGTGATGCCGTATGCCGGCATCGCCCTGGCTCTGCTCTTCTACGACCTCAGAGGACGGTCCGCCGTGCAGGCCGCGCTGGTTCCAGCCGTCCAAACGTGACATGCTTCGCGCGATGAGTGCCCCCCCGGCGCCGCCGTCTGCCGGACCGTCGCGCAAGCGGCTCATCTTCGCGCGGATCCTGACGGTGATCGGGATCCTCCTGCTCGTGATCAGCGCGCTCGCGAACTACGTCAAGCGCGGCGCGCTCGACGAGTCGCGCTTTCGCACCACCGCGCGCCAGCTGGTCTCGGACCGCACGATCACGGATCAGCTCGCACTCTCCCTCGTCGATCAGCTCTACTCGAACACGGACGTGGCCGGGACCCTGAAGGAGAAGCTGCCGCCGAACCTCCAGCAGCTCGCCGTCCCGCTTGCCGGCGTCGCCCGCAACGCGGCCGACTCGGCGGCGAAGGAGTTGCTGACGACACCGAAAGTTCAGGAGCTCTTCGTCCAGGCTGCGTCGCGCGCGCAGCGGGAGTTCGTTGCCGTGCTCGACGGCGACACGACCCGCCTGCAGACGACCAACGGCGACGTCGTGCTCGACCTGCATCCGATCCTGCTCAAGCTGGCAGACCGGTTCAACATCGACCAGAGCCAGATCTCGCCGACGGCGGGTCAGATCCTGCTCTTGCATTCCGACCAGCTGAAGACCGGCCAACGTGCGACGAGAGCGCTCCGCTTCGTCGCCAACTGGATCTGGGCGCTGGTGCTGATCGCGTGGGCCGGTGCGATCTGGCTCGCGCGCGGCCGGCGTCGGCTCGAGGTCCGGGCGATCGCGATCGGCTTCCTCGCGGCCGGCTTCCTGATCCTGATCGTCCGCGGGCTCGCGGAGCGGTACGTCGGCCTCGACCTGATCAAGTCTGACTCGGTCCGACCTGCGGGTCAGCACGCGTTCGAGATCATCACCGACCTGCTCAAGGGGGCAGGCTGGACCGCCGTAATCGTGGGCTTCGTCGCAATGGTCGGTGTGTGGCTTACCGGCCCCGGGCGGCGCGCCGTCCAGGCACGGGAGTTCCTCGCTCCGTATCTCAGCGGGGCAGGCGCCTACGCGGCGACGATCGGCGGCTTCCTCCTGCTCCTCTGGTGGCGCCCGACACCGCAGCTGGGCTACTGGGTCAACGTGATCATCTTGTTCGTGCTGCTGATGGTCGGCACGGAGATCCTGCGCCGCCAGCTCGCCCGCGAGCACCCGCAGTCCGCTCCGGCCACGTGACCGACGCGGTCCAGTGGCAGCCGGCACGGCTGCGCTACCGGCCGCTGCCGGTCCTCGTCTCGTGGCTCGTGGCCGCGGGCGCGCTGCTCGCTGCGGCTGCGATCGTGCCCGGGGTCTCGATCGACGGGTTCGGTGGGGCGCTGGTCACCGCGCTCGTGATCGCGGTCCTCAATGCGGCGTTGCCGCCGCTCGCGGCTGCGCTACGGATCCCGTTCATGGCCCTGCTCGGGTTCCTGGTCGTGCTGGTCCTGGACGCGGTGATGCTCATGCTCGCAGCGCGGATCGACCGGGCCGCGATCTCGGTCTCCAACTTCGGCTGGGCCCTCCTCACTGCGCTCGTCGCCTCGGCCTTCGGCGTCGCGCTCGACACGCTGCTCGGCACGAACGAGGACGACACCTACATGCTCCGGATGACGCGGCGGATCGCAAGGAAGCAGGGCGGCGCCACGATGACGGACGTCCCAGGATTGATCTTCCTCGAGATCGACGGGCTGGCCCTTCCCGTTCTCCAGCGGGCGATGCGCGACGGAGCTGCCCCCACCATGGCCCGCTGGATCGCGGAGGGCTCGCATCGGCTGGTGGAGTGGGAGCCGGACCTCTCCTCGCAGACCGGAGCCAGCCAGGCGGGGATCCTGCTCGGCTCGAACGACGACATCCCTGCGTTCCGCTGGGTGGACAAGGAGTCAGGCCGGGTCATTGCGTGCTCGGGCCCGCAAGACTGCGCTGAGATCGAGCAGGCACGCGCGACCGGCATCGGCCTGCTTGTCAACGGCGGCGCAAGCCGGGGCAACCTCCTCTCGGGTGAAGCGGACGAGGTGATCCTGACGTGCAGCCGGATGAGCGCCGAGACGCACGCGAACCCGGGGTACCGCGCGTTCTTCGCCAACGGCTTGAACGCGACACGCACGTTCGTCCTTTTCTTCTGGGAGGTCGTGCTCGAGTGGACGTCGGCAATGCGCGCAGCCAGACGGGATGTCCGGCCCCGCGGTCACCGGGGCGGGATCTACCCGCTCATGCGGGCTGCGATGTGCGTCATCGTCCGCGACCTGATCGTGTACGGGGTGATCGCGGACATGATGCGCGGCCGGCCCGCCGTCTACTCCACGTTCTCCAGCTACGACGAGGTCGCCCACCATTCCGGGCTCGAGCGTGCGGACACGCTCGAAGCGCTGCGGAAGCTGGACCAGCAGTTCGCGCGAATCGACCGGGCACGGCCGTACGCGGCCCGGCCGTACCTGATCGTCGTCCTCTCGGACCACGGGCAGACGCAAGGCGCGACCTTCAAGCAGCGGAACGGCTACGGGCTCGACGAGCTGGTCGAACGGTCGCTGGAGAGCGGCCGCGTCCGGGGCATCGCCGAGGGAGACGAGCAGGCGGCTATGGCCGGCCTGGCGGTCGGCGAGGCGGTCGGAGCGACGAAGCCGCAGAAGCCGTCGAAGAGCCAGGTCGGCGACCGGCAGGTGGTGGTGCTCGGCTCGGGGAACCTCGGGCTCATCTACCTGATGGACGAGCCGCGCCGCCTGACGCTCGAGGAGATCGACGAGCGGCATCCCCGTCTCCTTCCGTCCCTTCGCGAGCACCCGCACGTCGGGTGGCTGCTCGTCCGCTCGCACGAGCGGGGTGCCGCCGTCCTCGGCGCCCGCGGCGCCTGCTACCTCGAGTCCGACGAGGTGGTCGGGGAGGACCCGCTGGCCGTCTTCTCACCCACCGCCCGGCAGCACCTGCTGCGCACGGACGGCTTCGCGCACGTCGGCGACATCATGATCGGGAGCTTCTACGACCCCCAGCTCGAAGAGGGCTGCGCGTTCGAGGAGCTGATCTCGTTCCACGGCGGGCTCGGCGGGCCGCAGACGAGACCGTTCGTCCTGTACCCCGCCGGTCTCGATGCCCCCGAGGGGCCGATCGTCGGCGCCGCGGCCGTGCACGGACTGCTGACCGGCTGGCGCCGCTCGTTCCAGGGCGAAGCGGGGGGGAAACAGCCGGTTTCCCCCGCGAGCCCCCTTCCCGAGTCTGTACCTCAGTAGCCGCTCTGGGCCGCGCCCGCCATGTCGGTCGCGGCCGCGGGAAGCATGGAGCATTAACTCGCCAGGGCTTTGGCCTTCAGCTGGTCGAACTCGGCCGGGGTGATCGTCCCGGCGTCGAGCAGCTCCTTCGCCTTCGCGATCTGCTCGGCACCGCCGCCGCCCGCGACGCTCCTCACATAGTCGTCGTACTCCGCCTGCGACTTCTGTACGTCCTTCGCCTGCCGCTGGGCGATCCCGTGCCCGTTGACGATCACGTAGCTCAGTAGTCCGAGCAACGGGAAGAAGAGGATGAAGAGAAGCCAGACCGCCTTCTTCCCGCCTCCGATGTCGTGCCGCCGGAAGACGTCCACGATGATGCTGAACAGAATCAGGAAGTAGACGACCATGAAGAAGATGACGATCAGCGACCACAGGAACGTCAGAAACGTGGTTCCGAGCATTCGCGTCCTTTCTCCGGGGGTTTGCCGCGATCGCGACGCATCGTAGGGTCATTCGAGCGTGAGCGTTCCCGCAAGGGCCAGGATCTCGACCCGGACCTCCGGCGCAAGCTCAGCGGCTGCTCGGACGAACGCCTCGGCCGGGCCGGAAGCGTCGTCTGCGCGTCGGCCGGCGCGATACGTGCCCCAGTGAATCGGCACGGCGACCCGTGGGCGGAGGAGCGCGAGCGCGGCCGCAGCACGTTGTGGGTCGAGGTGGCCGGGCCCGAGCTTCTTCCCCCACCCGGCGACCGGCAGCAGCGCGAGGTCGAGTGGCGTGAACGCAGCCATTCCGGCGAAGAGGTCGGTGTCGCCGGCGAAGTAGATCGAATGCGATCCACGTAGGACGTACCCGAGCGCCGGCCCGCTTGCCCCGCCGGGGTGCCGGCGGCCGTCGTGCTCGGCCTCGACCGCGTCGACGTGCAATCCGCCGAGCTCGACGCTCTCGCCGGGGCCGATCTCCCTGACGTCCGCGAACGACCGCAGCAGCCGCGCTCCTCCTCTCGGGACGACGACCGGGAGCTCCCGGGCGAACGTCTTCAGCGATGGGAGGTCGAGGTGGTCGTAGTGCAGGTGGGAAAGGAGGACGCCGCTCGCGGCTTCCGGAGTGGAGGCGGCCTGGTCGCGGCGCAGGTGGACGACTCGGCGGCGGAGGACGGGGTCGGTGACGATCCGCTCCCCGTCCAGGTCGACGACGACGGTCGCGTGACCCAACCAGGTCACAGCCGCGCTCATTCGTCCATTGTCCCCTGCTCTAGAGATTCCGGCGCCGGAGGACGACGCCGAGCGGAACGGCGGCTGCGACGACGAGCCAGGGCGCGAGATCGTGGCCGCCGGAGGATGTTCCGAGGTTGACCGTCGGCCCCGAGCCCAGCGCCTTGCGTGCGGCCTGCTCGGCACCGCCGATGTGCCCCTCGTCGTAGGCCCGCCCGTGTGTGGCGTCGAGGAAGCTCCGCAGTGTCGACCCGGTTGCCGGCGGCGGGATGTACGCGCTCTCCGGTCGCCCGCTCGCGTCGAAGACGCGCTCTCCGGACCGGCCGATGCGGATGAGGACGACGGCGGTGCGCGGCTTCGCCTCGAAGCTCTTGCGAACGCCGGATTCGTTGAAGCCGGTGCTCTCGGCGTCGGTCAGGATCACGAGCAGCCGCTTCTTCGCCGCGGGCGCGAAGTAGCCCTCGAGCGGGAACGGGGCGACGGCGTCGAAGCTCGAGATCGTGTTGCTCGTCTGAAGGCCGGGCGGCTGTTCGATCGCCAGCGAGTTCGTCACTGCCGCCGCGAACGCCGCGCGATCGGACGTCGGCAGGACCAGCGGCAGCGGGCGGTCGGTGAACGTGCCGAGACCGGTCGGCACCTCCGGGAGTGCCGACCAGATCTGCAGGGCGATCCGGCGGGCGCGTGCGAGGCGGGATGCGGAGTGCGGCGTCGCCGACGCTTTCATCGAGCGCGAGATGTCGACCGCGACGAACGCCTCGGCGTCGAGGCGGGCAAGGTGCGGTCGCGAGTGCCGAATGACAGGCTGGGCCGCGGCGAGCCCGAGCGCCAGCACCGCAGCGGCGATCGCGACCGGCAACGTCCATTGCGAGGATCGGGGCGGATCCGGGAGGCCGAGCACCGCCCGCGACCGCGCGTTCCGTCGCTCCACGATCAGCGCCAGCGCGAGCGGGACGAGACCGAGGACCGCGATCAGCGCGGCGAGCGGGGTCACAAGATGAATCGGCATCAGTACCCGTGTCCCGCCTCCGACGCGCTCGCGCCCGCGTGTGCGGACCGCTGGAGCCGCTCGCGGCCGCGGACCGCGCTCGTCGAGGCGTTCTGCTGGTAGAGGAGCTCGAGGTTCGCCTTCGCCCGGGCGTTCGACGGGTCGAGGCGGATCGCGTTCTGGAACTCGACCACGCTGCGGTCGATCGCGGCGCCCCCCGTCGGCGCGTTCGCGGCGTCGACCACTGTGAGGATCCCGAGCAGGTTCGAGGCCGTCGAGGCCCGTAGCCGGTTCCCGTCCGTGCGGATCACGCTCGCCAACGCGGTCTCGGCCCGGATGCGCGCTGTGCCGCCCTCCACGCTGCGTTGGAACTCCTCGTCGTGCGGATAGGCGCGGCGGAAGAGCGCAACTGCACGGCGGAAGCTCACGTCCTCGCCGAGGCCGAGCAGGCTGCGCGCCGGCGAGAACGGCAGCGTCTCCTCTACGTCCGGCGGTCGGCGCGACGTCGCCGCAGCGACGTCGTCGGCCCGCATCGCCGTCTCCCAACGTTCGACGTCGCGGGCGACGAGGACGGGGAGGACGGTCAACCCCGCGCACAGCGCGGCGACGACGAGCAGCATCCGCTCGCGGGTCACGCTGCCCTCCGTCGGCCCCACGTCAACGCGCCGAGCGCATGCTCATTCAGCGCGAGCGCGAGTGCGATCAGCCCGACGAGCACCACGAGCAGCGTCGGGAATCCCTGGCCGCCGGTCGGGGATCCGCTCGTCGCTCTCGAAACCGTGCCGACCGAGCGGAGCGCATCGCGGAAGAACTGCTCGTCCTGGGGAACCGGGTCGACCGCGATCATCCGGATCGGGATCGCTTCGCGCTGGTACGTGACGAGCGTGCGGGCGAGCTCGACCTCATCCCTCGGCGAGTCGTCCAGGTCGCTGATCAGCACGACCGAGCCGTTGGCCACGTGCGCGTTCTGCAGCATCCGACGGGCGACGTCGAGTGCGGCAGAGATCCGCGTTCCGGCCGAGAAGGTCGCTCGCCACGGGTTCGTGGCGCCGCCCTTGAAGAAGCGCAGGAAGGGCCGGAGTGCGTCTGACGGCGTTCCGACCGGGAGCGCCTCGTAGGCGGTGTCCGAGAAGAGCACGAGACCGATGCGCCGGCCCGAGTCGGCGAAGCTGCGTAGCGTGCGCTCGATCTGCTTCGACTTGTAGTAGGACACGCTCCAGGAGAGGTCGAGGGCGATCACCGGGCTGCGACCGGACTGCAGGGCGGCGTCGCCGCGGTCGCCGTGGGTGACGAGGAAGGTGGCGACCAGCGCTCCGACCAGGCAGGCGGCGAGTCCGACACGCGCCGCGACCGTCCAGCGGGCCGAGCGTGCGAGTGCGCCTGTGGAGGAGAACGGGATCGACGGCCTCGGGCTCACCCGGCCTTCTCCTCCGTCTCGACCTTGGTCGCGAAGTCGCTCGCCGACTCAGCGGTCGGCGTTTCGGCCGACCAGGCAAGGCGCCCGGCCTCGTTCGCCTCCGACGGGCGCTCGATCGCACGCAGCTCGCGGCCGAGCCACCCGAGGGCCTTCCTGCGCTCCGTGGGTTGCCCGTTCACCGTGCTCGCCCGGACCGCCCGCAGCGCCTGCTGGAGCCGCGATTCGGATGGGCGATCGACGCCCGCGGCGGTTCGCGGGTGCAGTGCGAGCCCAACGAGGATCGCGGTGGTCAGTGCGAGCAGTGCGGCCGCCACCGCGAGGAGCGCGCGGAGTAGCCCGGGGTCGATGCGGTAGTGGGCCGGCGGCGGAGTCGTGTCGAAGCGGAGGTTCTGCTCGGGGTGGCGCCGCTCGGCTTCGGTCAACCGCGACGAGAGCAGGTAGCGGGGCCAGGCGACGTGCTGGGTCACCTTCTCACCGGCGCGCGTGCGGTAGGCGATGGTTGCCGGCTGGAACCGTTGCTCGACCCGGTTGCCCGCCGGAATGCAGACTGGATCCAGGCACTCGAGCACATAGCGGTACGCGAGGCGCTCGCCGCTTCCGTGCGTCCGCTCCAGGGTGTGGTCGACGATCCGGTAGGCACCGAAGCTCGGCTCGACCTCGACACTCGCCGGGTCGACTGAGCGGGAATCGACGACGACGTCGAGCCGGGCGAGGAGCGGGTCACCGAACGAGACCGTCTGGCTGGAGAGCGCTGTCGTCGCCGCGAACGGTCGGGGTGCGGCGCCCTCGTCGCCGCTCCTGTCCCAGCCCAGTGCAAGCCCGAGCACCAGCACGACGACGACCGCCGCTGCCGCAGCCGGAATCAACCAGAGCGCGCGGTGACTCATCACCAACCCCCGCGTCGGTACGCGATTCGCGCCTCGGCCCAGTCGGTGAACGCCTGGACGACCGCGACCGGGTCGGGGTCACCGATCACGACGTGGTCGAGTCCCAGACTGCGGAACTCCGCTAGGAGGGTCGCGAGCCTTTGTTCGTTGAGGTCCTGCAGCCGCTCCGCGTCGCGGCGACCGACCCGCACGTGGCGGATCCGTCCCGTGGCGGGATCGTCGAACGGGACGACCAGCCCACCGATCGGCGGAAAGCTCTGCTCCCAGACCGGGTCCTGTACGACGACAGGGACGACGTCCCAGCGCAGACCGAGCGTCCGCAGCCATGCCTCTGGGCTGGGCGGCGTGAGGAAGTCCGAGCAGACGAAGACGAACGTCCCCGCCGGCAGCGAGCGCCGCCCGCGGGCGAGGAGCTCGAACGCCTGCTCGAGTCCGTCCGGCCCGCCGTCGAACCGGGCGGACCCTTGCCGAGTCTCCACCTGGTCGAACGTCGCCGCCGGACGGGGCGGGTACCAGCTGTCGCCGCCCGCGGTGTCGAGGTAACCGGCCAGTCCCAGCTCTCGCACGGACGTCCTGGACACGATCTCCCAGATCGAGCGAAGCGCCGATGGTTTCGAGAGCCATGGGAAGTCGCCGGGGTAGAGGCTCATCGAGGGAGCGCGGTCGGCGACGACGACCGTGCGCGGCGCTTCGTCGGCGAAGTCCTCGCGGACGACGAATTCGGGCGTGCCGCGAATCGACGAGAGCCGCGCGGAGAGCTTCCAGTCGATCAGCCCGGGGTCGTCGCCGGGGCGGTAGTCGCGCGTGGTCGCGACGCTCGAGCCGATCCCGCGACGGGCCGCACGGAGGCGTCCGAAGACCGAGCCGACAGGGCGCCAGCGCGGGACGAGCGGGAAGGTCAGCTCGGCGACGTCCACCTCGGCCGTGCCCCCACCACGTCGGCGAGCTCCGGCGGAGGCGCGCTCTGCGTGCAACGTCCGTACAGCTCGAGCAGGATCGCCTCCCTCGACCGGCCCCGGGACTCGGCGACGAAGGACGGCGCGAAGACGAGCCGGTGCCCCAAGACGGGCGAAAACATGTGCTCGACGTCCTCCGGCGTCGCATAGTCGCGGCCGTCCAACAGAGCCCACGCCCGGGCCGCCCGCTCGAGCGCCAGGCTGCCGCGCACCGACGCACCGATCGCCAGCTCGGGCAGCTCGCGCGTCGCCCGAACGAGCTTGATCGTCCACCGCCTGACCAGCTCGTCCACGTAGATGCCGCCGAGCGTCGACTCCAGCAGGTCGAGCTCGGCCGCGTTCACGACCGGCCGCAGCCGGTCGAGCGGGTGGCCCTCCTGCTGGTCGAGGACGACGCCGAGCTCGTCCTCCTCCTGCGGGTAGCCGAGCCGCGCCTTGAGGAAGAAACGGTCGAGCTGCGCCTCGGGGAGCGGGAACACGCCCTCGAACTCGATCGGGTTCTCGGTTGCAAGCACGAGGAACGGCTGGGGCAGGACGTATGTGTGGCCGTCGATCGTCACCTGCCGCTCTGCCATCGCTTCGAGCAGCGCCGACTGCGTCTTCGGCATCGCGCGGTTGATCTCGTCGACGAGGACGACGTTGGCGAACAGCGGGCCGCGGCGAAACTCGAAGTCGCGCAGCTTCTGGTCGTAAACGTTCACACCGGTCACGTCGGAGGGCTGGAGGTCCGGTGTGCATTGGATACGCGCGAAGGCGGTGTCCTCAACGCTGCGGGCGATCGCGCGGGCCAGCACGGTCTTGCCCGTCCCGGGCACGTCCTCGAACAGCACGTGACCGTGGCAGGCAAGGGCGGCGAGCACGAGCTTGATCTCGTCGCGCTTGCCGCGCAGGACTGTCTCGATGTTGCCGAGTAGCCGCTCGGCAATCTCGACCGCGCCCGCGAGCCGCTCGTCGACTGCGCTCCGGCTCTCCGCCTCCGGCTTCACGAACCGATTATGGCCATGCCGCAGCCGAGGGTCGGAGAAAGGCCCATTTGTGTCCCCGAGACGTCGGAACGTCCAAGGAGTTAGGTGAGTGATCCGCGCAGCGGATCAATCGTCTAGTCTCGGTTCTCCGTGCGTAGGGGTTCGATTCTCCAGCTGGTGGGGCTGGGCATCCTGTTCGGCGGCCTGGCGACGCTGGTCGCGGTGCTCGTTCCCTGGCTGCCGCCGGTCGCCTCCAAGCAGCGCGACCGGATCGACTTCGTCTTCTGGTTCACGACCGCGATCTGCATCGCCGTCTTCGCGCTCGTCGCCGCCGTGATCGCGTATTCGCTGATCAAGTTCCGCGTCAAGCCGGACGACGACTCGGACGGACCGCCGATCCATGGTCACACCGGGATCGAGATCGCCTGGACTGCGGTCCCGGCGATCCTCGTGACCGCGATCTCGATCGTCTCCGGCGTCGTCCTGGTCAAGAACGAGCAGGTGTCCAAGGACCACCTGAACGTCAACGTCACCGCCCGCCAGTTCGCTTGGTCGTTCTCCTACCCGGGCGAGGGCAACTTGACCTCGTCTCAACTCCGGCTTCCGCTCAACAGGGACGTCAAGCTGCACCTGCGCGCCCTCGACGTCATCCACTCGTTCTGGGTGCCGGAGTTCGGCCAGAAGCAGGACGCCGTCCCGGGACAGGACACGACCCTCGTGATCAGGCCGACGAAGGTCGGCACGTACCCGGTGATCTGCACGGAGCTCTGCGGTCTCGGCCACGCCTTGATGCGGTCTTCGGCGATCGTGATGACGCAGGCCGATTTCGCCGCGTGGGTGCACGAGCAGAAGAACGCTGCCCAGGCCCCGCCCGGCGAGGCCGGCAAGGCCGTCTTCATGAGCAACGGTTGCGCCAGCTGCCACACGTTGAAGGACGCCGGAGCGACGGGAACGGCGGGACCCGACCTCGATAAGCTCCCCGCGTACGCGAAGCAGGCGGGCAAGCCGCTCGAGGACTTCGTGAGAGAGTCGATCGTCGATCCGAATGCCTACGTCCAGCCGGGGTATCCGAAGAACCTGATGCCGCCCTTCTCGGCGCTGCCGAAGGACCAGCTGGACTCCTTGGTGGCCTATCTAGTGAAGTCGAGTAAGCGAGGAGGGTCGTGACCGCCGTTGCCGAGCACCATCCGTCGGTGACCGCCCCGCAGCCGCCGAAGACGGCGCGCGACTACTTCCTGAAGGCGGGCTGGATCCGTGCCGCCTGGATGATGTGCCTCTTCTGGGGCTTCGGCCTCTCGCTCGTCCTGATCTTCCGCGCCTGGGCCGGATGGGAGCCGCTCTTCGACTGGCCGGTGATCACGGTCGTCGCGACGCTGACTGCCGCGCCGATCGGGTTCCTCGCCGGGCTCGGCGCCTTCGACTACTGGGTCCGGTACGCGGTCGGCGCACCGACGATTCCGGAGGACCACTCCAGCCACGGCGGCCGCACCTGGAAGGACTACTTCCGGCCGAACACCGACCACAAGGTGATCGGCATCCAGTACGTCGTGACGACGATCTTCTTCTTCGTCGCAGGCGGCCTGATGGCGATGATCTTCCGCGCCGAGCTCGCGCGGCCGGGAATGCAGTTCGTCGACAACCAGACCTTCAACGGCCTGGTCTCTGTCCACGCCGCGCTGATGATCTTCCTGTTCGTGATCCCGGCCTTCGCCGGGCTCGGGAACTACGTGATCCCGCTGATGATCGGCGCGCCGGACATGGCGTTCCCTCGCCTGAACGCCCTTTCGTACTGGCTGCTCCCGATCGCCGGCTTCATGATGCTGCTCAGCTTCCTCGTCCCGGGCGGGGCGTTCGCGACCGGCTGGACGAGCTACGCCCCGCTCGCGACCGACCAGCCGTTAGGGCAGGTGTTCTTCAACATGGGCGTCCAGTGGGCGGGCGCGTCGTCGATCCTGACCGCCCTGAACTTCCTGGTCACGATCATCACCATGCGGGCGCCGGGGATGACCTTCTGGCGGATGCCGCTGCTCGTCTGGGCGAACTTCACGACGTCACTGCTGGTCGTGATCGCGACGCCGTTCATCGCCGGCTCGCAGTTCTTCGTGATGTTCGACCGGATCATGCACACGAACTTCTTCAACGCGGCGAACGGCGGCTACGTCCTCGGCTATCAGCACATCTTCTGGTTCTACTCGCACCCGGCCGTCTACATCATGATGCTGCCCGGCTTCGGCATCGCCTCGGAGGTCATATCCGTGATGGCCAGGAAGCCGATCTTCGGCTACCGCCTGATGGCGCTGTCGCTGATGGCGATCCTCGTCCTCGGCTTCTCGGTCTGGGCGCACCATATGTTCGTCGCCGGTGTCGCGCCCTGGCTGCGGATCCCGATGATGGTCACCTCGATGATCATCGCCGTCCCGACCGGGATCAAGGTGTTCTCCTGGCTGGCGACAGTCTGGGAGGGCCGAATCCACTTCACGACCCCGATGCTGTTCGCGCTCGGGTTCGTGTCGATGTTCGTGATCGGCGGGCTCTCCGGGATCTACCTCGCCGCGGTGCCGATCGACATCCACGTGTCGGACACCTACTTCGTCGTCGCACACATCCACTACGTACTCTTCGGCGGCTCGCTGTTCACGATCTTCGCCGGGATCTACTTCTGGTTCCCGAAGATGACCGGCCGGATGTACGACGAGCGGCTCGGAAAGATCCACTTCTGGATGACGTTCATCGGCTTCAACGTCACCTTCTTCCCGATGCACTGGCTCGGCACCCAGGGGATGCCGCGCCGCGTCTCGGACTACTCGCCACGGTTCGCCGACTGGAACATGCTGATCTCGATCGCGTCGTTCTTCCTCGGCGCGTCGATCATCGTGTTCCTCTACAACATGATCGTCAGCTGGGCTCGCGGCCCGAAGGCGCCGTCGAACCCGTGGCGGTCGAAGACGCTCGAGTGGCAGGTCTCGTCGCCGCCGCCGTACTTCAACTTCGACGAGCTGCCCCAGGTCGTCGGTCATCCGTACGAGTACGGCGTGCCCGACGCGCGGCACGCGGTCTTCAACGGCGACCGGACGCTCGAACGCGATGAGGTCCATGCATGAGTCATCTCCTCGTTGTCGCCAACGAGACCGTCGCGGGGAAGGAGCTGACCGAGGCGGTCGTTCGTCACGGCGCCGACCAGGTGACCGTGGTCTGCCCGGTGAACGCACCGCGAGAGGGGTACGTCGTCTACCAGGACACGCGGCGCGCCGCCGCCCGGCGACGGCTCGACAAGGCGCTTGCCGATCTCCGCGAGGCCGGCATCTCGGCGGACGGCTTCGTCGTCGACGCCGACCCGGTCTCCGCGGTGCGCGACGCACTCGCCCAGCTCGAGCCGCCGGTCGACGAGATCGTCGTCTCGACTCATCCGGAGCAGAAGTCGGGCTGGCTCCGGCGCGATGTGGTCGGGCGGATCCGCGACGTTGCCGGCGACCGTCCCGTGGAGCACGTGGTCGTCGACCTCTCGCGTGAGGGCGGCTTGGCGAACGTGCTTGTGATCGCGAACGAGACCGTGCTCGGCGACGCGCTGCTGCAGAAGATCAAGGAGCGCGCGGCGAGGCAGCCGCCCGCGAGCTTCATGCTGATCTGCCCCCAGAGCGATCCGGCGATGCACGGGCACCCCGAGGCCGAACGGCGGTTGCGGCGTGCGCTGGCGGCGCTGCGTGGCGCAGGCATCGACGCCCACGGGCAGATCGCGCATCCCGACCCGTACACAGCGGCGATGCACGCCGTCCACGATGAACGGGTGGACGAGATCATCGTCTCGACCTTCCCGGGCAAGACGCGCTCGAGCTGGCTGCGCAAGGACGTGGTCACGCGGCTGCGCGACTCGACCCGCCTGCCGGTCGAGCATGTCGAGGCGGAGCCTGAAGTGGCGCCGGTCACCGCCTAAATGGCTGCGCACGCCGAAGCGCACGACCTCGGCCACGAGCACCACGGACCGCCCGCGGCGAACGTCAGCTCGGGCGTCGACGCGCGCGTGCTCGGCATGTTCCTGTTCATCGCGTCGGAGGTCATGCTCTTCGGCTCGTTCTTCACGGCCTACTTCTTCGTCCGGGTCGTCAACAACCCGCCGCACTGGCCGCCGATCGGCTTCCACCTGCCGGTCTTCGTCGCCGGCGTCAACACGGCGATCCTGGTCACCTCGAGCTTCACCATGCACTGGGCCCTGACCTCGATCAAGCGCGGGAGCCGCACCGGTTTGAAGGCCGGGCTCGTCCTCACGTTCCTGATGGGGTTCACCTTCCTGGCGACGCAGGTCACCGAGTACGCGCGAATCGGGTTCGCGCCGCGCGACAACGCCTTCACGACGATCTTCTTCTGCCTCACCGGTCTGCACGGAGCGCACGTGTTCGTCGGGCTGACACTGCTCCTGGTCGCCACGGTCCGGGCGTTCCGCGGCCACTACTCGCCCGAGCACCACCACGGGGTCGAGATTCCGGGAATCTACTGGCACTTCGTCGACGTAATGTGGATCGTCGTCTACACGACCGTCTACATCATCTGAATAGACCCCGGCGCCCGGGGGAAAGAGAGGCGCAGGATGAAGAACCCGTTCCGTAGCGAAGCCGAAGCGTTCAAGTTCGTGCTCGGGACGGCCGTCTATTTCGCGGCGATCGCGATCGCGGCCGCGGCCGGCGGGTTCTGGTGGGGCCTGGGCGTGTTTCTCGTCCTCTCGGTTGCGGTCGGCGTCTGGTTCTTCCGGCGTGAGGCGCGTGAGCGGCAGCCCGCGGCGCTGCCGCGACACCGCGGTGGCGACGACGAGCGGCGCATCCTCGTGATCGCGAACGAGACGGTCGCCGGCGTCGCGCTCCGGGCTCAGATTCGCACCGCGACCGAGGGCTATCGCTCCCACGTGCTGGTCGTCTGTCCTGCCCTGAACTCGCCCCTCAGGCACTGGGCCTCCGACGAGGACGGCGCGCGTGCGGACGCACGCGAGCGTCTGGGCCGCAGCCTCCGCGAGCTCGAGCGGCTCGGCATCGACGCGCACGGGGAGGTCGGCGACCCCGATCCGGTTCAGGCGATCGAAGACGCGCTGCGGACGTTCGGCGCGGACGAGGTGATCATCTCGACCCATCCGGAGGGCCGCTCGAACTGGCTCGAGCGCGGCGTCGTCTCCGGAGCACGCGAGCGATTCGCCGTTCCGATCACGCACGTCGTCGTCGACCTCGACGCCGAGGCGTCGGCGCCGGTCGGCGAACCGTCTGCCTAGACCAGCAGCGGAACCGCAAAGACGAGTGCCGTCACGAGCACGACGATCACGAGCAGCGCCGCGTAGAGGATCACGATCATCTGCCAGAGCGGCCGCTCGCGGGCGGTTGCGGGCTCAGTCGGGCGCTCGGCGGGTGCCTCACGAGGGGCGATCGCGACGCGGTCTCCGGTTGTCGACCAGGAGGCGGCCGGGGTCGCGCCGTCTGTTCTCAGTCGCGGGGCGTCGAGCTCGAGGAGCTGTGCGTCCTCGGGAACGACGACCCAGCGGTGCTCGCGATCGACGGCCACGACGTCGCGGTCGAGGAGAAGGGCCCGCCGGCCGTCCTTCACCCTGACCGCCAGCGCACACGGCCCGTCGGGATCGAGCCAGACCTCCTCGACCTCGCCGACGTCGCCGTGCGGCGACTCGACCATGTAGCCGTCCGCATTGCGCAGCGACGCCAGGTGCTCGGCTGAGCGTTCGATTGTCGCCATCGCCTCCGGTGTACCCGCCTAACGCGGAGGCGATACGTGGCTTCAGTCGCGGGTTCGTACGGGCTCGATCCGCGCGGCCATCAGCACGTAGAAGACCAGGTAGGCGGCGGCGAGCAGGCAGGTGACCGCGAGCGAGATCGCCGCCGCGCGCGTCAGTGCGGCCGGGTCGCCGAGGTGTGCATGGAACTGCGCGAGCCGGGCGCCGGGCTGCGTGAGCAGGTCCCAGCTGTTCCAGCGCTTCACGCGGCCGAGGTAGACGCCGACGCTGACCAGCGCGAGCACGCCGAGCACGCCCGCCCAGCTCGGCGCCGGGCCGAACCGATGCCGTGCAACGGCGTGGACGAGGTAGAGCGAGACGAAGCCGAGCAGCATCCCCGTCCAGGCGAAGGCGGACAGCTCGACCCCGTCGAGCCACAGGGGCGCCGGCGACGAGGCAGAGAGGTGGACGAAGTCGGTGACGATGTAGGGCGCGTTCGGCAGGAACAAGAGCCAGAGCACGAGCGCCGGCGCGAGCGTCAGCAGTCTGGTGCCGCGCTGATAGCGGTCGTAGACGAGCAGCCCGAACAGGAGCGGGATCCAGGCGAGGATCAGGTTCCAGACCAGGAAGCGGAACCCGAACGCGCCGTAGTGGTGCTCCCGGTAGAGCTCGAGCGCGAGGCAGAGCGCGGACGCCACGCCCAGCCCGGCAAGCACGACGAGGCGCTCGTTGGGATGCCGGCGGGTGCGAAGACTCACGAATCCAGGGTAGACGGGTCCGCGCGCGGGCGGCAAGCGCCACCGGTCCCCGTCAGGGCTACCCGGCGTGGTTCCGAGCTACTTCCCGGCGACGCTGGAGACGTACGCTGCGACGGCGGCGATCTCCTGCGGCGTCAGCTGGCCCTTGAACGAGGGCATCACGCCCTTGCCGTTCGTGACCCGGTCGACGACGAGCGACTCGGGCGGCTTGGCGTCGTCGAGGTTCGGGCCGACCGTGCCGGTCGAGCCCGCGTCCTTCAGCGTGTGACAGCTCGTGCAACCGGCGGTCTCGAAGACCTGCTTGCCCGCAGCGACGTTCGCGCCGCCGCCTCCGCCCGCGGCGGTGGTCGCCTGCGTCGTCGTGGCGGCAGTCGTGGTCGCCTGCGTGGTCGTCGGTGCGGGCGCCGTTGTTGTCCCGCCTGTTGTCGCGCCGCCCGGCAGGGGGCAGACGACGGAGGCGACATAGGCGGCGACGTTGTTCGCGTCGTCGCCGGTCACCAGCTTGGCCGGCATCCCGGTGACCTTCTTCTCGACGCCGTTCACGCCGACGTCGAGCCCGGAGGGGTTCGTGACCGGGTACAGGATCTGGTCGTGGACGACGTTCCGGATGCTCGATTCCTTGAAACCCTGCTCGCAGGGGCCGGCGAAGGCGTCGTTGAGATTCGGGCCGATCGTGCCCTGTGTCCCGGCGTCGGCGAGCGTGTGGCATGAGCCGCATTTCTGGACGAATAGCTCCTTGCCGGCAGCACGGTCCGCACTGCCGCTCTGGAGGCCGCCCGTGCCGCAGCCTGCCGCAAGGAACGCGACGCCGGCAAGCACGACGGCCGCAACCAGGGCGCGGCGCTGCTTCGACCCCCTTGTGAAAGCGACGTTCACGGCGTCCCCTCGAGCTCGTGGTACGAGAAGTCCCTCTCCGGTGCGTGCAGGAGTCTAACCCTGCGCGGATGAGGAAGATCCGGCGAGCTGCTTCTGGAGCGTCTTGATCCTCGCCTTCGCCTGGGGCACCGATGCGTCGTCAGGCGCGATCTTGATGAACTGCTTGTACGCGGCGATTGCGGCCGCGTAGTCGCCGATGCTCTCCGCCGTCTGGGCGAGCTGTAGCTGGACGCCCGGCTCGTTGGGCTGGAGCTTGCCGATCTTCTGGTACGTCGCGATCAACTGCGAGGCGGTCTGCTGGTACGCACTCGCAGCGGTCTGGTAGCGCGCGGTCGCGTCGCTCGACTGCGACTGCTCGAGTGGGTTGGAGAGGTTGCCGAGCGCCTTGCCGAGCGGGGACGACGAACTCGGTCCGAGGTCTGGGGTCTGCGTCTGCTGCGCCTCGGCCTGGGCGGCCTGCAGGTCGGCAGCCTGCGTCTGGAGCTGCTGGCCATAGTCCTGCGCGAGCGAGTTGAGCCCGTCCACGTCCTTCGGGCGTAGCTGCGTGTACTGCTGCCAGGCCGCGAGGCCCGACGCGTAGTCGGCCTTCGCGTCGTAGGCGGCCGCCAATTCCTTCCAAGCGGCGGCGTTCTTCGGATTCTGCTGGGTCGCCTTCAGCGGCTTGTCGATCGACGGACTGCCGCCTCCGCCGCGGATGCCGTTGAAGAGGTCACCGAGGCCGAGACCGGACGAGCCGACGCCCAAGAAGACGAAGCTGCCGGCGAAGACGACGATCAGTAGTACGAACACCCACTTCGCGTGCGTGCGCAGCCGGTTGAAGAACAGCGTGTCCTCGTAGCGCTGGCCGCCCGAGTCCTTGTGCTTCCTGCCCGTGTCGTGCCGGCGGGCGGGAGGCCGTTGCTTTGCCGCAGCCCGTGCCATGTAGAGCGAACAGCCTAGCGGGCTTCGGCCGCGACTGATTCTCGGAGGGCTTGGCGGAACGTTGCTCGTCGCCAGGGTGCGATGGGCGGTGCGATGCGAGGACGCAGGGAGCCCCGATAGTGAACTAACTATCGGGGCGACTGAGGACGAGGCAGCGTGCCGTCCAGCGCACCCTGGCGACACAGACCAGGTTCCGCCAAGCCCTCCCAGTCGTAGGCCGCGGAGATCGCTGCGAGACGGTCCTTCGTGTCGTCGTCGCAGAGCGCGCCCACGAGCGCCGTCTCGTACAGCGCCCTCGGATCGAGACCGAGCTGCTCGGCGGCCACGTACTCCCGCGTGAGATCGGTGTCGAACATGACCGGATCGTCGGTCGAGACCGAGCAGCGGACGCCCGCGTCGACCAGGGCGCGCAGCGGGTGATCCTCGAGCGACCGGACGACGCCGGTGCGCACGTTCGAGATCGGCGTTACGTCGAGGACGAGCCCGCGGGCCGCGAGCTCGTCGACGAGGGGCGGCTCCTCGATTGAGCGGATGCCGTGCCGAATGCGGTCTGGCTCCAGCAGGTCGAGGGCGCTCCGGACGGACTCGGGCCCGACGGCCTCGCCCGCATGCGGCACGGAGGCGAGGCCGACCTCGCGGGCGGCTGCGAACGCCGGCGCGAACAGTGCGTTCTCGTAGTACGCCTCCTCGCCGCCCAGTCCGACTGCGACGACGCCGCGGTCCCGGTACTTGGCGGCGTACTCGACGAGCGTGAACGCGTCCTCGATCGGCGCGCTTCTGGTGATGTCCGGGTTCAGCAGCACTTCGACGCCGTGCAGCTCGCGCGCCTCTTGGGCGCCGTCGCAGTAGCCGGTGAAGATCTCGTCCCAGGAGACGCCCCGCCAGGTGCGCTCGATCGGGGAGAAGATCGCCTCCAGGTACACGGCGCCGTGGCGCTTCGCCTCGGCCGCGTAGTCGACGACGACCTGGCGGAAGTCGGCTTCGTTGCGCAGGCAGTTCGTCGTCAGGATCCAGACCTCGATGAAGTGGTCGAAATCGCGGAAGCGATAGAGCTCGCGGAGGCCCTCGACCGTGTCCACGGGTAGCGCCTCGCCGTTCCGCTTCGCGATCGCGAGCAGCGTCTCCGGCTGGATCGTCGCCTCCAGGTGGACGTGCAACTCGATATTGGGATACGGAGTCCGGTCTATGTACATCAGCCCTCTGCGCGCGGAGGCGAGACGACGCTCTCGCCGGAGCGCACGTACGGCATATCACGCGCAAAGGAGAAGGAGGGGGTCCATAGGGGAACCATGGGTTCCCCCATGCTGACCTAGACTCGACGCGATGGCTCCTGCGCTCGCCGTCCGCGGCCTCGGGAAGCGCTACGGCCGGGTGCGCGCGCTCGACGGGGTCGACCTGGAGGTCGCCGAGGGCGAGCTCGTCGGGCTGCTCGGGCCGAATGGAGCCGGCAAGTCGACGCTGGTCAAGATTGCCTGCGGGCTCGTGCGGGCGACGGAGGGGACCGCCGAGATCTGCGGCGCTCCCGCAGGCTCGGCGCCCGCGCGGCGGGCACTCGGCTACCTGGCAGAGCTCTTCCGCTTCCCGGGCTGGGTGAGCGCGGACGAGCTCCTCGTCCTGCACCAGCGCCTCGCCGAGTCGGAAGGTGGGGCTGATGAGCGCCGAGAGCTCCTCGAGCTCGTGGGGCTCACGGAGGCGCGGGACCGACGGGTCGAGCAGATGTCAAAGGGCATGCAGCAGCGGCTCGGGATTGCGCAGGCGCTGGTCGGCTCTCCGCGCGTCCTCCTGCTCGACGAGCCGACGAGCGCGCTCGACCCGTCCGGCCGACGAACCGTCCGCGTGCTGCTGGAGGAGCTGCGTTCCCGCGGCCATGCCGTTCTGCTCAACTCGCACCTGCTCAGCGAGGTCGAACTGGTCTGCGACCGGGTCGCGATCATCTCCCGCGGGGAGCTCGTTGCCGAGGGCAGCCCCGTGGAGCTTTCGCGGGCGCGCGGCGTCGAGGTCGAGACCGCCTCGGGCGTGCGGTTGTTCGAGGGTGCGACACGCGACGACGCGCCCGGGATCGTCGCCCGTCTGGTCGAGGACGGCGAGCCGGTCTACGGCGTCCGTGTCGTGGCGACGAACCTCGAGGACGTCTATCTCGAGGCAGTTGAGTGAGAGACGAAGTCAGCCAGGTCGGCGTCATCGTCGGCTACGCGCTCCGGGAGAGCATGCGCCGGAAGGTCTTCCTGATCGTGCTCCTGCTCTCGGTCGCGTTCCTGGCGTTGTACGGCGTCGGCGTGTGGCGGGCATTCACCGACACCGAGTCGTTTGCCGTGAATGAGAATGCCGGCCTCGACCCGACCGTCGTCACCGGTGCGACCGTGCTCGGCCTGGCGATGTTCGCGACCCTCTTCCTGGGCACGGTGCTCGCGATCTTCCTGACGCTGGGCGTTGTGCGCGGCGACGCCGAGCGTGGATTGCTCCAGCCGCTGGTCGTCCGCCCCGTCGGCCGGAGCACGCTGCTCGTCGCCCGCTTCCTCGCCGCCGGCGGAGTCTGCGCTCTCTACGTCGCACTGCTGTTCGCGATCGAGACGGTCACGACCGGCCTGATCGGCGGCTGGTGGCCGGACGACGTCGTCGCGGCCGGCGCAGAGCTCGCCCTCGCGGTCGTGATCGTCGTCGCGCTCTCGCTGCTCGGCTCGATCTTTCTCACCGCGACCGCCAACGGCATCGCGGTGTTCATGGTCTTCGGCGGCGGCCTGGTCGCCGGTCTGCTCGCCCAGATCGGCCGCGCGATCGGCTCCGACACGCTGCGATCGATCGGCCGCTGGGCCTCGTGGGTGCTGCCCTTCGAGGCGCTCTACCAGAGCGGTCTGCACCTGATCACATCTGGCACGTCCGGCTTCGAGCGGTTCGCGCTCGAGCTCGGGCCTTTCGGCGGCTCGTCCGGCGCGGGCGTCGGCGTCGTGATCTGGGCGGTCGTCTACCTGGTTCTCGTCGGCGCGATCGGCCTGTTTGCCTTCGCCCGGCGCGATCTACCGTAGGCGGTTTCACGAAAGGAGCGCCGGGTATCGGCTTAGGGCAGGGTCGAGTACGTCCAAGCGCCGGTTGCCGGGGGGGCTGAATCCGGCGTGATGGTGACGTCGGCCCTGCGTCTTTCTCATTGCGTCGCAGGCCGGGCATAGCCCGGCCGCTCGCTCGCGCTCCGCGCGGGGACAGGCCAGGGCCACGAGGACCGCCCGTCAGTTCGCTTCTTTTAGAGCTCGCTGGTCTGGACCGGTGCTTCGCGTGCTTGGCGCCACCGCGGTTCGAAGAACGTCGCCAGCCCGATCGAGAGGACATAGAGGAGAACCAAGGGGATACAGGAGAGGACCGTGGTCACCGGGTCGACGCCGGGCAGGAGCACCCCGATCACGACCATGATGAACACGCCCACGCGCCAGGTCCTCCGCAGCCGTGCGGCCGACAGGATCCGCAGGCGGACGAGCCCGAGCACGAACACAGGCACCTCGAATGCGAGCGCGACGCCGAGGAGGACGAAGCTGACGAAGCGGTAGTAGTCCTTGGCGCGAAGGAGGATCTCGAAGTGCGAGGAGTCGTAGTTGGTCAGGAAGTGGATCGCCGGCGGCAGGATCACGTAGTAACCGAACGCGAGCCCGCTCAGCCCGAGGACGGCGGAGAACGCGACCAGAATCGACATCGAGCGCTGGTAGTGCTCGGAGAAGGCCGGGGCGAGGAACGCCCACAGCTGCCAGAAGACGATCGGCAGCGCGATGATGAGTGCTGCCCAGAGGCTGACCCAGATCGAGGTCGTAAACGGCTCGATCGGGCTGAACGTGGCCGGCTTCTTCAGGTCGTCCGGGAGCGGCCGGTTCAGCCAGTCGAGGATGCGCCCGTGGAAGACGTACGTGACGATGAACGCGACCCCGATCGCGAGCAGGCAGATGATCAGGCGGGTCCGTAGCTCGCCGAGGTGCTCGACGAGCGTGACCTCCTCGCCGTGGCGAAGCCGCCGCGGGAAGGGCCTCATGGTCCTAACTGGTGGGCGGCCTGTCGTCGGCGGACGGCGGCGGGATCTCGCGCGCGTCGTCCTTGCCGCTGATCGAGTCCTTGAACTCGCGCATGCCCTTGCCGAGCGACCGTCCCATCTCCGGGAGCCGCTTCGGGCCGAACACGAGCAAGGCGACGATCAGGATGACGACAAGACCAGCGATACCGATCTCCGGCATACCCTTAGCGTAGCGTCTATTTCACCGTCCCGAACGTCGAATCGCCTTGGCTAGACTCAGAGCGATGGCTTTGTTGGAAATAAAGAACCTGCACGTCTCCCACGAGGAGACCGGCAAGGAGATCGTCAAGGGCGTCGATCTCGCGGTCGATCTCGACCAGGTCCACGCCGTAATGGGCCCGAACGGGTCAGGCAAGTCCACGCTCGCTTACGCGCTGATGGGACATCCCGCCTATGAGATCACCGAGGGCGAGATCCTCTTCGGCGGCGAGAACCTCGTCGAGTTGGAGGCCGACGAGCGAGCGCAGCGCGGGCTGTTCCTCGCGTTCCAGTACCCACACGCCGTGCCCGGCGTGACCGTCACGAACTTCCTCCGCTCCTCGATCAATGCGCTGCGCAAGGCGCGCGCCGGCCAGGACGACCCGATTCCGATTCCGGAGTTTCGAAAGGAGCTGCTCGCGCGAATGGAGGAGTTGAAGGTTTCCCGTGAGCTCGCGCAGCGCTACATCAACGACGGCTTCTCCGGTGGGGAGCGCAAGAAGATGGAGATGCTCCAGCTGGCGATGCTGAAGCCGCGCCTGGCCGTCCTCGACGAGACCGACACCGGCCTCGACATCGACGCGCTCAAGGTCGTCGGCAACGGGGTCAGCCGACTGGTCGGCCCGGACATGGGTGCGCTCGTGATCACCCACTTCCCGCGGGTGCTCAACTACATCAAGCCGAACTTCGTGCACGTCTTCGCCGACGGCAAGATCGTCGCCGAGGGCGGTCCGGAGCTGGCGCAGCAGCTCGAGGCGGAGGGCTACAAGGCGTTCATCCCAGAGTTGGAAGAGGCAACAGCATGAGCGAGAAGACCGAGACCCAGGTCGTCGCCGAGATCGGAGCTGACTACAAGTACGGCTTCTCCGATCCGGAGAACTACGTCTTCAAGTCGCAGCGCGGCCTCTCGAAGGAGGTCGTCGAGGCGATCTCCGGGCACAAGAACGAGCCGGACTGGATGCGGAAGTTCCGGCTCAAGTCGCTCGAGTACTTCGAGCGCCGCCCGCTCCCGCGCTGGGGCGGCAACCTCGCCGAGATCGACTTCGACAACATCTACTACTACATCAAGCCGATCGAGGGTCAGGCCAAGTCCTGGGACGATCCGGCGCTCGCCGGCATCCGCGACACCTGGGACAAGCTCGGCATCCCGGAGGCCGAGAAGAAGTTCCTCGCCGGCGTCGGCGCCCAGTACGAGAGCGAGGTCGTCTACCACAAGCTGCAGGCCGACCTCGAGTCGAAGGGCGTGATCTTCCTCGACATGGACTCCGGCCTCCGCGAGCACGAGGACATCGTCCGCCAGCACTTCGGCAAGGTGATCCCGCAGAACGACAACAAGTTCGCGGCGCTCAACTCCGCGGTCTGGTCGGGTGGGTCGTTCATCTACGTGCCGCCGGGCGTCTCGATCGAGATGCCGCTGCAGGCCTACTTCCGGATCAACGCGGAGAACATGGGCCAGTTCGAGCGAACGCTGATCATCGTCGACGAAGGCGCCTACGTGCACTACGTCGAGGGCTGCACTGCGCCGATCTACTCGTCGGACTCGCTGCACTCGGCGGTGGTCGAGATCATCGTCAAGCCGGGCGGGCGCTGCCGGTACACGACGATCCAGAACTGGTCGACGAACGTCTACAACCTCGTCACCAAGCGGGCGGTCGCGTACGAGAACGCGACGATGGAG
>JBKPPY010000093.1:0-16729 GCA_046733845.1 Actinomycetota bacterium
GGGGTGGACGTAGACTTGGTTGTCGAATCGGTGTGCATCTCACCGCCCTTTCGGACAGAAGGGAAGACTCGTGCGTGGGGTCCGCCTTGGGGTGAGCTAGCCGACGAGGGCGGAGAGAACGCCGGCTAGCGCGTAAAGACGCGCGCGCCGAAATTCGCGAAGAGGAGAATCGAGCGATGTTCGCGGGCGCGCTGCATCGAGCTATCTAGGGTACGGGCGAACGTCGGGTTCGTCAACGCTCGAGCGCCACCAGCACTGCTGCGGTCACGTCGCCGGTGGTTGCGTTCCCCCCGAGATCCGGCGTCGGCGCCTGATCGAGCGCGGTGTCGACCGCGGCCGAGAGCCGTCGCGCCGCGGCCGGCCGGCCGAGGGCGTGCTCGAGCATCAGTGCCGCGGAACGCAGCATCGCCGCCGGGTTCGCGATCCCACGGCCGGCGATTTCCGGCGCCGAGCCGTGCACCGGCTCGAAGATCCCCGGACCTGCGTCTCCGAGACTGGCCGAGGCAGCGAGCCCGAGCCCGCCCGTAACCGCCCCTGCCTCGTCCGAGAGGATGTCGCCGAACGTGTTCTCGGTCAGGATCACGTCGAACCGCTCCGGCGCTGTCACCAGCTGCATCGCAGCGGTATCGACCAGGAGGTGCTCGAGCGTCACGTCCGGGTAGTCGGCAGCGACTTCGGTGACCACCCGTCGCCACATCCGCGACGTCTCCAGGACGTTGGCCTTGTCGACCGACGTGACCAGCCTGCGGCGCGTGCGGGCGACCTCGAAGGCACGACGCGCGATCCGCTCCACCTGGGTCGGGTGGTACTCCAGCGTGTCGAAGACCGTGCCGTCCTCACGCGTCCCCTTCGGACCGTAGTAAAGGCCACCGACGAGCTCTCGGACGACGACCAGGTCGACCGGTCCCTGCCGCGCCGGCCGGAGGTTCGCGTAGACGTCGAGGGCCTTGCGGATCCCGATCAGGCCTTGTTCGGGCCGCACGTCGGCGCCGTCGAACTGCGGGAGCCCGACAGCCCCGAGCAGGACCGCGTCCGCGGTCAGACAGGCGGCGAGCGTGTCGTCCGGAAGCGGCGTGCCCGTGGCGAGAATGGCAGCGCCGCCGAAGAGATGCTCTTCGATCTCGAGCTCCGGGACGAGGACGACGAGCACCTCTCGAGCGGCTGCCGTCACTTCTGCCCCGACCCCGTCTCCGGGTAGGCAGGCGATCTTCACGCGATCGCGAGTGTCCCATGCACGGCGCGCAGGCGCTCCGAGAGCGCGACGACGTCGCCGACGACGATCAGCGCCGGCGAGCTCAGGTCGGCGGCCGACTCGCCGATCGTCGCCAGGGTAGCCGTCACCACCTCCTCGTCTGGCGTCGTCCCAGCCGAGATCACCGCCGTCGGCGTCTGCGCAGCCAGGCCGTGGGCCAGTAGCCTCTCGGCGATCTCCGACAGCCGCGCGAGCCCCATGAACAGGACGAGTGTTCCCTCCGTCCGGGCGAGAGCGGCGAAGTCGAGCGGTCCCTGAGCGTTGGCGATCGTCACCTGCGACGAGACGCCGCGGTGCGTGACCGGGATCCCCGCCGCGGCCGGGACTGCGCTCAGCGAGGACACGCCTGGGACGACCTGGAACGGAATGCCTGCCCCCGCGAGTGCGAGGGCCTCTTCGCCGCCGCGACCGAAGACGAACGGATCGCCGCCCTTCAGGCGGACGACGTTCAGCCCTCGTCGGCCGTAGCTCACGAGCAGGCGGTTGATCTCGTCCTGATCGAGCCGCTCGCGTCCGATCCGGATCGCGTCGGTCGGTGCCTCGTCGACGAGTTCGTCGCAGACCAACCGGTCATGAACGAGCACGTCGCAGGTTCGGATCAGCTCCAACCCGCGCGCGGTGATCAGCCCGGGATCGCCCGGGCCGGCGCCGACGAGAAACACCGTCACCGCAACGCCTCCTCGACCACCGACTCGAAGTAGTCGCGGCGGGCCGCATACGAGTGGTAGTGGCGACGTGCCCAGGGCCGCAGGTCGCGCAACCGCCGCGCCAGGGACACGTGCTCATCGCCGATCTGCGCGCCGAGCTCGTCGCGCAGCCGCTTCGCCAGTGCGGGCGACGCACCGCCTGTCGAGACGGCCAGCGCGATCGGGTCGCGGCGGTAGACCGCCGGCAGGATGAAGCTGCACAGGTCGGGAGTGTCGACGACGTTGGCCAGCATCGACCGCCCCTCCGCATCACGGAAGACGCGGTGGTTCACGGACCGGACGGGCGTCGCGGCGACGGCGAGAAAGTGACCATCGAGGTCGCCGGTCTCGTAGCGCTTGCGCCTGATGCGCACGGGCAGCTGCTCGAGCTCGGGTTCGATCTGCGGGGCGATCACGGTGACGACCGCGCCGCACTCGAGGAGGCCCTTCGCCTTGTCCAACCCGACCCGGCCGCCGCCGACGACGAGGCAGCTCCGCCCGTTCAGGTCGAGGCAGGCCATGTAGAACCGCTTCTCCGCGCCGTTGTTCATATGCCCGCGCTCGAGACGCGCGCTCCCTGTCGATCGAGTCGGAGCGAGACCTCGACCTCGCCTGCTGCGATCGCGAGCGAGAAGGCCCCCGGCCCGACGGCGGTCAGCTGGACGGAGCCGAGCTCCCGGCCCTCGAGCGCACGCAGGGCGGCGGTGACCTCACGGGCGCTCTCGGCCAACTCCGCACCGCGGGGCAGCCTGCGGTAGAGGGATAGGGCCGCTTGCTCGCCCCCTGGGCCGTAGTGGGCGCGGATTCGCCCGCTCTGGAGGCCGAGCTCGAGCAGCTCCTCGAGCGTCTGGGCGTCTTCGCCCTGGACCTCGCCCTCGTCGATTGCGGCGACGAGGTCTGCAAGCCGCTCGCGGTAGCCCTCGCCGGAGGCGAGCGCCCGCACCGCCTGCGCCTCGGCCAGGGCGACCTCCCGAGCCGATCCGTCTACTCTGACGGCGCTAGTCATCGTCCTCCCCAATCAAGGCGCGCAGCTCGTGCTCGAGCCCGCCGGTCTCGACCGCGCAGTGGATGCCGCACTCCTTCGGCGCGTTCTGCTCCCACCACCAGCGGCCGTCGCGCCCCTGCTCGCCGGGAGCCAGGGCGCGCGTGCAGGGCGCGCAGCCGATCGACGTGTAACCGCGGTCGTAGAGCGGGTGGTAGGGGACGTCCCGCTCGCGCACGTAGTCCCAGACCTCCTCCTCGGTCCACTCGGCGAGCGGATTGAGCTTGACGATCGCGCCATGGTCGTGGTCGATCTCGACCTTGCGAATGTCCGTGCGAGTCGCCCACTGGTCCCGCCGAAGGCCGGTGATCCAGGCGTCCAGGGTCGCCAGGTGGCGGGTGAGGGGCTGCACCTTGCGCACGTTGCAGCAGAGCAGCCGCTTCTCGACCTGCCGGTAGAAGAGATTCGGCCCGTGTCGGCCGACCATCGCCTGCACTTGTCGAGGCTCGGGCGTGAGCACGTGCAGGTTGAGCTCGGGGTAGCGGTCGCGGAGCTGCTCGATGAGCTCAAACGTCTCTTCGGGCAGCCGCCCGGTGTCCACCGTGAAGACCTCGATCTCGGGGTCGAGCTCGTACGCCATGTCGACGAGCGCGACACCGTCGATCTGGAACGCCGTCGAGAGCCCGATCCGCGGTGAGAACCGCTCGAAAGCCCACTCGAGCAGCTCCTGCGGCTCGCGGCCTTCGAACTCGACGGAAAGCTCGCCTGCTTCCAGATCGTCGATCAGGTCGATCATGCCGCCTCCTTCTCTCTCGCACGTGCCGGCTCGCGGCCGACCAGGATCCCCAGCTCTTCGTCGCTCGTTCGGTCGCAGAACGCCCGGAAGTTCTCGCCCTCGTCGCGCGCCGCCAGCCAGCCTCCCACGAGGCGCTCGACCGTCTCGTCGAGCTCCTCGGTCGGCACGCGCCGGAAGACGGGCCGGGCGATCGCCGCCTGCGGTCCGAGGCCGCCGCGCAGGAACACGTCATAGGCCTGTCGGCGCTTTCCTGCCTCGTCGCGTACGGTTGTGCCCTGGAAGCCGAGGTCGCCGACCCAGTGTTGGGCGCACGCGTGCGGGCAGCCGTCGAGGTGCAGCCGGAGCCCGGCGATCTCGTCGCCGAAGCGCTTCTCCAGGTGGCGGATCAGCGCGTCGGCGCGGGGCTTGGTCTCGGTGACGGAGAAGTTGCAATGCGGCTCGCCCGTGCAGGCGATTGACGCGGCGCGGACGGGATTGACGTCGAGCGGGAAGCCGATCTCGGCGAGGCGGACGACGGCCTCGTCGATACGGCTGTCGGGGACGTTCGTGACGACGAAGTTCTGCTGCCGGGTGACACGGACGTCGCCGCCGAACTCGTCGGCGAGGTCGGCAACGCCGATCAGGTGGTCGCCCGAGACGAGACCGACGTGGACGGGCACGCCGACGTACGAAAGCCCGTCCTGCCGCTGCGGGTGGACGCCCATGTGATCCGAAAAGGCACCCGGCGGCGGCAGCTCGAAGCGTGCGAGCCCCCGTCCCAGCCGTCGCTCGACCTCGTCGCGTATCCCTTCTGGGCCGTAGTCGTCGACCATGAACTTCATCCGGGCCTTCACCCGGGAGACTCGGTAGCGCAGGTCCTCCTTCCACGCGTCGAGGAGCACGCGGAGCACGTCGACCGCTTCCTCCTTCGGGACGAACACGCCGAGCTCGCGCGCGATGCGCGGCACCGACGACAGCCCGCCGCCCACGAGGACGCCGAACCCGTCGACTCCGTCGTGCACCGCGCCGACGAGCGCGATGCAGTTGATCTCGGGTGCGTTGCAGCGGTCGGCGCACGCCGCGATCGTGATCTTGTGCTTGCGCGGCAGGTTCGAGTAGTCGGGATTGCCATAGAAGAAGGCGGCAGCCTCGTCGACGACCGGCTGGGCGTCGAACAGATCGTCGGGTGCGAGCCCGGCGACCGGGCACCCGGTGATGTTGCGCACGGCGTCCCCGCAGCCGCCGGCCGAGGTCAACCCGGCTGCGTGCAGCCGGTCGAACACCTCGGGCAGAGCGCCGAGCTCGAGCCAGTGGAGCTGGACGTTCTGTCGGGTCGACAGCTCGCCTTCCCCGCGGCCGAACTCGTTCGAGACCTCGCCGATCGCCCGCAGCCCCTGCGGCGTGACTCGCCCGCCCGGGAGTTTGATCCGGAGCATGAACGTCCCGACTTTGGGCTTGTCGTGGTAGAGCCCCCACCACTTGAGCCGCACCATGTCCTCCTCGGGCACCTGCTCGTAGCCCGCGGCGATCAGCGCCGGCAGCTCGTCGAGGATCCCGAGCGGGCTCTTGTCGCGCTTGATGCGCTCGACCGGATTGCGCTTGTAGACGAGCTCCCAGTCAGGCGGGGGAGCGGGAGCTCCGGTGCGGGACGGTGCCGCCATTCGGGGACCCTAGCGAAGGAGCTTCAAAAAGTAAAGTAACTTCCTGAACGGAAGTCTTGGCTGTTCATGCCGCCGCGAGCGACTCGAGGAGCGCGTCCGCGTCGGCCGGGATCCGCACGGGCTGCAGCCGGTCTGCGACCGGCCCCGGCGTCTTCAGGCCGTCTCCGGTGACGAGCAGGACGACGCGCTCGTCGGCTCCAACGGTTCCCGTGGCGACCGCCTCTCGCAGCGCGCCGACCGTCACTCCGGCCGCGGTCTCGCCGAAGACGCCGGCGGTCTCCGCGAGGAGCGCCATGCCCTCGCCGACCGCTTCTTCGGCGACGGCGTGGATCGCCCCACCGGTCTCGTGGGCGGTGGTGACGGCGAGGTCGCCGTCCGCGGGGCTGCCGATCGCCAGTGACCGCGCGACCGTATCCGGCCGGACCGGGCGCACCTGACCGCCGTCCGCGAATGCGGTCGCGACCGGTGCGCAGCCTGCCGCCTGCGCGCCGACGAGACGGGGAACGCTGCCCTCGACCACGCCGAAGTCGATTAGCTCCGAGAAGCCCTGGTTGAGCTTCGTGTACAGGGACCCGCTGGCGATCGGGCAGACGACCACGTCGGGGACCTCCCAGCCGAGCTGCTCGGCGATCTCGTACGCAAGGGTCTTCGAGCCCTCTGCGTAGTAGCTGCGCAGCCCAACGTTCACGAACGCCCACGGCAGCTCGAAGGAGAGCTCGATCGTCAGCCGGCTGCAGTCGTCGTACGTCCCGTCGACTGCGTAGAGCGTTGCGCCGTAGACGGCGGTCGCAGTCAGCTTCTCCGGCTCGAGATCGGCCGGGCAGAACACCGCCGCGTCGAGCCCCTCGGCGGCCGCGCGCGCTGCGACGGCGTTCGCCAGGTTGCCCGTCGACGAGCAGGCGAGAGTGGTCAGGCCGAGCTCACGGGCCTTGGCGGTGGCGACCGCGACCACCCGGTCTTTGAACGAGTGCGTCGGGTTGGCAGTGTCGAGCTTCAGCCACAGCTCGCCCACACCGAGCGCTTCGGCGAGACGCGGTGCGCGGACGAGCGGCGTCAGGCCGGGCGCGAGCCGTTGCTCGGCCGGCGCCTCGACCGGCAGCAGGGCCGAATAGCGCCACAGCGACGGCGGCCCGGCCTCGATCGTCTCGCGGTTGACCGTCCGGGCCAGCTCGCCGCGGTCGTAGACGGGGTCGAGGGGTCCCCAGCACTGCGAACAGACGCCGACCGCCTCGAGGGCGTGCTCGGTCTCGCAGTTGCGGCAACGGAGTGCGGTGGCGGACAACGGATTCTCCTTCCTCTCGCTCGACATCCTTCGAGCCGTTGGGCTCGCCGGGTTTGGCACCTTGCGACGGTCGTCGCAGGTTGCCGAGGCGTCATTGGGCCGGTTCCCTCAGCCTCTCTCGATGTGAGCGGGGATCGCCCGCTCGCGGGAACGACTATACATACAAAAGTGCCGATCCGCGACGACGTCGAACGCGAAGCCCGGTTGGCCGGTGTGGCCGCGGCGAGACTGGGCGACGAGGCGGTCGCCGCGGCGCTGACGGAAGCGGCTGCGGTCCTGCGTTCGCGCCGCGGCGAGGTGCAGGCGGCGAACGGTGCCGACGTCGAGGCCGCGACCGGGCGGCTCGACGAGGGCACGCTCGACCGCCTACGGCTGGACGACGCGCGACTCGACGCACTCGAGCGCCAGGTGTTGGCGACCGCCGCACTTGAGCCGCTCGAGCGCGAGATCGGCAGCCGGACGCTTGCGAACGGCCTCGTCGTGTCCGAGCGGCGGATCCCGATCGGCGTCGTCGGGGCGAACTTCGAGGCGCGCCCGAACGTCGCGCTCGACGTCGCCGGGCAGCTGCTGAAGAGCTTGAACGGGGCGGTGCTGAGGACCGGTGCAGCCGCGCTCCGCACTGTCACCGTCCTCGTCGACGAGGTGCTCCGGCCGGCGCTGGCGGGAGCAGGGCTGGGACCCGACGCGGTCGGGCTCGTCCGCCACGCCGACCGCGAAGGCGCGCGTGTGCTCGTCTCGATGCCTGCGCTCGTGCCGCTCGTCATCCTGCGCGGCAGCGGCCCGAGCACCGCCGAGCTCGTGCGGCTCGCCGCAGAGAACGATGTCCGGACGCTCGCCCACGCCGAGGGCGGCGGCGTCCTCTATGTGCACGCCGCTGCGGACCGCGACAAGGCCCTCGCGCTCGCCGAGGCCAGTCTCGACCGGCTCGGCGTCTGCAACCGGTTGAACCTGGCGCTGGTCGACCGCGGCGCCGAGCCGCTGCTCGGAGTGCTGCTCGACCTGTTTGCAGCCAAGGGACTGTCGGTGCGCGGCGACGTCCCAGGTGGGGTGCCTCTCGACCGGCCCCTCGGCTACGAGTGGGCCGGCGACCCCGAGCGCGTGGCGACCGTCACCGTCGCGCTGGTGGACGGCGTTGACGATGCATTGCGGATCGCCAACACCGAGACCTCCAGTCTCGCCGCCGGGATCGTCACGGAGGATTCCGTCGCGGCCGACCGCTTTCTGGACGGCTACCGCGGGACGGCGGCGTTCTGGCACGCCCCGACGCGGTTCACAGACGGGTTCGAGCTGACCGGCTCGCCCGAGACCGGCATCAACGTCGACCGCGTCCCTGGGCCACGGGGTCCGGTCACGTATCGCGATCTGTGGCTCCGCCAGTACCGCGTGATCGGCGACGGAAGCCAGTCGCGATGACGGTTTCAGTCACGTTCCTGGGGCGGGGCTGGCAAAGGAGGCAAGTCCGCCGTGCGCAGGACAGTACGAACCAGTACGGACAAGCGCCGCGGACGCAGCATCCTGCGGCCAGCGTCGTCAGCCTTCGGCGGAGCCCGGCTCCGCCGGGTGGGAGCCGAAGGCAGCCAGGGGCGTGACGGTCGTCGTCAAGTTCGGGTCGAGCCTGGTCGTCGGCCGAGGGGGACGCGTCCGCCGCGGGGTCCTTCGCACGCGCGGCCGCGAGATCGGTCGGATCGTGCGGCGAGGTGAGCCGGTGTGCGTGGTCTCGTCGGGCGCGATCGCGCTCGGCCTCCCGCGGCTCGGGCTGGACCGGCGGCCACGCAGCATCAGCCGGCTGCAGGCCGCCTCCGCGCTCGGGCAGGCCCGCCTGCAGGCCGCCTGGGAGGAGGCACTTGCGCCGCTTCACGCGGCCCAGGTGCTCCTCACCGCCGCGGACATCGGCGACCGGACCACCTACGTCAATGCGCGGGGCGCGCTCGATGCCCTGCTGCGGCTCGGCGCCGTCCCGGTCGTGAACGAGAACGACGCGACCGCCACCGACGAGATCACCTTCGGCGACAACGACGCGCTCGCCGCGCAGGTCGCCGTCCTGCTCCGCGCACGGCTGCTCGTGCTGCTCACGGAGGTTGCGGGCGTCTACTCGCGGGCGCCGGGAACGCCGGGGGCAGAGTTACTCGAGGAAGGAAGCCGTGCAGGCGAGGCCGTGCTCGGTGCGGCCAGCCCGCTGGGCCGCGGTGGGATGCACAGCAAGGTCCTCGCCGCGGAGCTTGCCGCAGCCGCCGGGATCCCGACCGTGATCGCGGGCGGCACCGGCGCCTCGGTGCTGGAGCCGATTCTCGCCGGCGAGGGGCGCGGCACCCGCTTCGCCGCGGCGGCGCGGAACGAGCCGGCCTTCAAGCTCTGGCTTCGCTTCGGCAAGCCGGTCCGCGGACGAATCGCCGTCGACGCCGGGGCGCGCAGGGCGGTTGTGGACGATGGAGCAAGCCTGCTCGCGGTCGGTGTCGTCGGCTGCGAAGGATCGTTCGACGCCGGCGACGCGGTCGACCTCGTCGGGCCCGACGGCGGCGCGTTCGCCCGCGGAATCGCCTCCGTTCCGGCCGCCGAGCTGGCCGGCCGTCCACGCGGCGTCGAGGCCGTCCACCGCGACCGACTGGTCGTGTTGTGATGGACCTCCGCCGCGTCGGAGCCCTGCCGCCGTACGTGTTCGCGACGATCAACGAGCTCAAGCTCGAGCTCCGGCGGGCAGGTGAGGACGTGATCGACCTCGGGTTTGGCAACCCCGACATCCCCTCGCCGCCGGTCGCGGTCGAGAAGCTGCGCGAGGCGGTGCTGAATCCACGGAACCACCGGTACTCGGCGAGCCGCGGGATCCCGAACCTGCGCCGGGCGGTGTGCGACCTGTACGCCCGCCGGTTCGGCGTCGCGCTCGACCCCGACGTGCAGGCGTTGACGACGATCGGGGCCAAGGAAGGGCTCGCCCACCTGATGTGGGTGCTCGTCGAGCCCGGTGACGCGGCGGTCGTCCCGGGGCCGAGCTACCCGATCCACCTGTTCGCCCCGGCGTTCGCCGGTGCGACGGTCGAGACGTTTGCGGCGGACGGCGACGACGCCTGGGGAAGCCTCGTCGAGGCGTTCGAGCGCTCCCGTCCGCGCCCGCGGGTTCTCTTGCTCTCGTTCCCGCACAACCCGACCACCGCCACCGTCGAGGCCGACTTCATGCAGCGGGTCGTGGACTTCGCCCGCGAGCAGGAGGTGCTCGTCGTCCACGACTTTGCCTACGCCGATCTTGCGTTCGACGGCCACCGGCCGCCCTCGATCCTCCAGGCCGACGGCGCAGCCGAGGTCGCGGTCGAGCTGTACACGTTGACCAAGTCGTTCTCGATGGCGGGGTGGCGCGTGGGCTTCGTCCTCGGCAATACCGAGGTCGTCCAGGCGCTCGCCCGGCTGAAGTCGTACCTCGACTACGGCACCTTCCAGCCGATCCAGATCGCGGCGATCGTGGCGCTCAACGAGGCACCCGAGTTCCCCGCCGAGGTGTGCGAGACCTACCGATCTCGGCGCGACGCGCTCTGCGACGGGCTGACCAGGATCGGCTGGCCCGCGGTGAGACCGAAGGGGACGATGTTCGTGTGGGCGCAGATCCCCGAGCCGTACCGGAGTCTCGGATCGCTCGACTTCGCGGTCAAGCTCGCGCGCGAAGCACGGGTTGCGGTCAGCCCGGGGATCGGGTTCGGTCTGGGCGGCGACGGCCACGTCCGCTTCGCCTTGGTCGAGAACGAGCAACGGATCGGCCAGGGGGTCGCGGGGCTCAGGCGGGCTCTCTCGGAGCTAGGCTGAGCGTTGCCGTTCGAGGAGGCAATTGTGAACACTCCGCTGCCGACGATCGCAACTTCCGAGCTCTGGAAACGGGTCCAGCAGGGCGATGGGCTGGTCCTCGTGGACGCGCTCTCGCCGACGTCGTTCGCAGCGTCGCGTCTCCCGGGCGCAATCAACATGCCGCCAGGGCGGGTCGCGGAGGTTGCGCCAAGGCGCATCCCCGACCTCGACACTCCGATCGTGGTCTACTGCCTCGGCCGGGATTGCGATACCTCCGCGCTCGTCGGCGAGCGGCTGGTCGAGTTCGGGTACCGGTCGGTGGTGCACTACCCCGAGGGGAAGAGCGGTTGGGCCGAAGCCGGGCTGCCGCTCGAAGGAGGACGCGTCTAGCCTCCAGGAGAGGGAGGCGGCGGCCCCGTCCGTCCCGACGAAGCCGCCGCCGAATGGGCCCGAGGAGGGAGGTAGGGCCCACTCCTCGTCCCGCTACGCCGCGATCTCTCCCAGGCTCTCGGCGGTTGCGGGCACGCCCTGCGGAACCGCATTCCCGCGGGCGATCGTCAGCGCCTGCACGACGCGTGCGAAGGCGTGAGGGTCGAGCTTCCGGACGACGTCGACGAGGCCGACGGTTCGCTCCGCCGTCCAGAGGTCGCGGGCGACGTCGACGAGCAGCGTCTGGCCGCTCGACATCGTCTCGGTCTCGCGGCCGAGGCCGGCGAAGTCGGGTTCGGCCGCCTCGAGGTACGGGGCCGCGCGCCCCGCGATCTGCGGCGCGGTGAGCACGTGCAGCACGGCCGCATGGTCGGGACTGACGTCTCGTTGCATGGTGACGCACCTTTCGTTGGAGTGACTCGGAAGGGCGTCGTCGCCTGGGGGTGCGGACCTCAATGTCCAGCGAACCCTGTCCCGACCCTAGCGTACGCGTCGCCGGCTGGGCAACAACGTAACTGACGGCACCATTCGTTGCGGGTCCGCCGGGTGGACAACTATGCTGGGTGACGCATCGGGCGCGACGCAGCGCCGGTGCAGGCGGTGATGCCTTCAGGAGCCGGAGCTCCTGGGGGCTTTTTTGTTGCGCGAGAGAGAGGAGGCCGGCGGTGAGCGAGCGAGACGACACACGACTGCGGGTCCTGATCGCGGAGGACGAGACGATCATCCGCGCCGATCTCCGCGGCCTGCTCGAGGACAACGGGATGGTCGTCTGCGGAGAGGCGCGCAACGGGCGCGAGGCGGTTGACCTCGCGCACCAGCTCGAGCCCGACGTCGCCATCCTCGACATCCGGATGCCCGATCTGGACGGGATCGAGGTCTGCCGCCGGATCTATGCCGAGCGGCCGATCCCGGTGATCATGCTCACTGCCTTCGCCGAGCGAAGCCTCGTCGACCGGGCGCTCGCGGCCGGCGCATTCACGTACCTGGTCAAGCCGTTCCGCGAGACCGACGTCATTCCGGCCGTGCGGGCGGCGGCGAAGCGGCACGCCGAGCTGCTCGAGGCGCGGCGCTCGGTGGGGAGGTCGGCGCAGACGATCTCCGTCGGCGTGCCCTCGCAGGGCGGCTACGTCTGGCCGGTCGACCTCCATCGGCACGCGGACGGGACCGTCTCCGTCTCCGTGGTGCCCGATCGCACGGAGCCCGGCGAGTGAGGGTGCTGATCGCCGAGGACGAGACCCTGATCCGGCTCGACCTGCGGGCGATGCTCGAGGCGGCGGGCTTCGAGGTCTGCGCGGAGGCGAAGACCGGCCAGGAGGCCGTCGACCTTGCTGTGCAGCTGCGGCCCGACGTCGCGATCCTCGACGTGAAGATGCCGGTGCTCGACGGCATCGAGGCGGCGCGGCGGATCCTCGCCGAGCAGCCGACCCCGATCGTGATCGTCAGCGCCTACGGCGAGGACGAGCTCGTCCGGCGGGCGGTCGAGGTCGGCGTCTTCGGCTACCTGACGAAGCCGTTCCGGGAGGGCGACCTCGGCCCGGCGATCCGGACCGCGTGCGCCCGCCACGACGACCTGGTCGCGCTCCGCGAGGAGACGGACTCGCTCGCCGAGGCGCTCGCGGCGCGCAAGGCGATCGAGCGGGCGAAGGGCCTGCTGATGGCGAAGGAAGGCCTGACCGAGCAGGAGGCGTTCGGGCGGCTACGAAGCGCGAGCCAATCGTCCGGCCGGCCTATGCGCGTGATCGCCGAGGCGATCACCGCGACGCTGGGGTGAGGGGCGCTTGCGGTGTCAGCCGGGCACCGGGAAGCGGACGTGCATGTGGTTCTCGTGGTTCGGATACGGGACGACGACGCCGCTCTCGCCGCGGAGCCCGGTCGAGTAGCCGACGAAGACGACCTTGGCACCGGCGGCGACGAACCGGTCGAGCAGGTCCTGCGCGAGACGGCGATCGATCTGGTGGGGGGACGTCGGCGCGACTACCTGCCGGTCGAGCCGCGGGTAATAGATGTCGACGTCGAGCCCGTTCTGGTGCGAGACGTGCTCGTCCATCCTCCCGCCGTGGCGGAGGCTGATGTCGCCCACGACGACCCGCGGTGCGTCCGGATGCGCCGCGCGGTATCCCGACAGTACGGAGAGGATCGCCCGGATCGTGTGCTCGTGACCGTACAGCCGGCCGGGTAGGTTCGGGCTCGAGTCCGTGGCCGGGTCCCACGTGACCCAGTTCGGCCCCTTCTGGGGAAGCTGGGTGCCGTCGATCAATCGGCCGGCGTACTGGAGCCCGACCGACGTAGCGTGGTGCCATTGCACCCGCACCGGCTCCGGTGCCTGCTCGTCCGCTCGGGCGGTGCGCTCGGGTGTGGGCTTCGGCTTCCTCGCGGGGAAGCGGAAGCCGAAGTCGTCGAGCCCGAACGTCAGGCTCGGCGGGTCCTCCAGCACCGCGGGAGCGTCCTCTCCTGCACTGCGATGGCGGAGCGCCGCGACGGGAAGTGTCGCCGCCGACCCCACGAGGAGCGCGAGCGCCGGCACCGTACGGGTGGCGAGTCGACGCCTCCGCGCGGTCTTCGCCTGGAGCCGTCGTCGTCGCGAGGCTTCGAGGCCCGTTTCTGCAGGCCCGAAACGCGGGAGCTCCCAGGCCCCGGCTGCAGCGCCCGCCAGCGCCGCCTGCTCCCGGAACCAGAGCATGTCGGCATCCAGCCACACCTCGCCGATCCGCCACGTCATGCCCGATTTCCTTCGCGTGACGCGCAGCGTGTCCTTCGGCTGCGCATGCGCGGACGGGCTACCAGATCGAGTCTTCGGTCTCCGGGTCGAAGAAGTGGAGGCGCTCGGCGTCAAGGGCGACCCGCAGCCGGCCGCCGGTACGCGCGCTCGAGCGCGGGCTGAGCCGCGCGGTGATCATCGCCTCGCCGGCGGAGTCGGCGGCGAGGAGCGTGAGCCCGGCGGCGTCCTCTGGGCCGGCGTCGGCACCGTGCACGGCGCGCATCGACGCTCCGACGAGCGGCCGCGCGTCGACGGCGAAATGTGCGATCAGCTCGGCGCCCATGGCCTCGGCGAGGGCGACGTCGACCTCGAGGCTGGAGCCGTTCGCCGACGGGGCGAAGGCGGCGTCCTCGATGTCTTCGGGCCGGAGGCCTGCGATCAGGGGCTTGCCGGCATACCCGCGGAGGGACGGTCGCGCTGCCAGCACGCTCTCGGGGATGCGCAGGCTCGCCGGCCCGAAGTCGGCGTACAGCCCACCGTCCCGTTCGGTGAGCTGCGAATGCACGAGGTTCATTGCCGGCGAGCCGATGAAGCCGGCGACGAAGAGATTGATCGGGTGGTCGTAGAGCCGCTGCGGGCTGTCGACCTGCTGGAGCCGCCCCTCGCGCATGACCGCCACCCGGTCGCCCATCGTCATCGCCTCGGTCTGGTCGTGGGTGACGTAGAGGGTGGTGGTCCGCAGGCGCTGGTGGAGCGTCGCCAGGTAGGCGCGCATCTCGACGCGGAGCTTGGCGTCCAGGTTCGACAGCGGCTCGTCCATCAGGAAGGCGTCCGGCTCGCGGACGATCGCGCGGCCCATCGCCACGCGCTGGCGCTGCCCGCCGGAGAGCTGCGCGGGCTTCCGCTTGAGCAGATCGTCGATGCCGAGCATCGTCGCGGCGGAGTTCACCCGCGGCTCGATCTCCCGCTTGCGAAGGCCGTGGAGCTTGAGCCCGAAGGCCATGTTCTCGTACACGGTCATGTGCGGGTAGAGCGCGTAGCTCTGGAACACCATCGCGATGTTGCGGTCCATCGGCGGCACGTCGTTGACGAGCTCGTCGCCGATCCAGACCTCGCCGCTCGTCGCCTGCTCGAGGCCGGCCGCGATCCGGAGCACCGTCGTCTTTCCAGAGCCGGACGGTCCGACGAGGACCATGAACTCGCCGTCCGCGATCTCCAGGTCGAGCGTGTCGACGGCCTGTGTCCCGCCCGGGAAGGACTTCGTCAGCTGTCGGAAGTCGATCCACGCCATCTCACTCCCTCCCGTTCGACGAGGCGATCAGGTCTCTGTACCAGAGTGCGCTCCGCTTCGGGATCCGGCGCTGGGTGGGGAAGTCGACGAAGACGATGCCGAACCGCTTCTCGTAGCCGTACTCCCATTCGAAGTTGTCGAGCAGCGACCAGACGTAGTAGCCGCGGACGTCGACGCCCTTCGCCTTCGCGCGCTCGACGGCGGCGATGTGCTCGCGGAGGTACGCGACCCGGGGCGGGTCCTCGACGACCTCCCCGCCGTCGAGGACGTCGTCGAAGGCTGCGCCGTTCTCCGTGATCAGCAGCGGGATCTCGCCGTAGTCAGCCTGCACCCGGACGAGGAGGTCGGTCAGGTACTCGGGCGCGATCGGCCAGCCCATCGATGTCCGCTCGAGGTCGGGCGGTACGTCGGCGACGTCCAGCCCGCCGTCGTCGACCGCCGACGCCCAGTTCGGACGATAGAAGTTGATGCCGAGGAAGTCGATCGGCTGCGCGATCGTCTGCAGGTCGCCTTCCTGGATCGCGTCCAGCGGGCCGAAACGGCCTTCGTAGAAGGCGATCATGTCCTCCGGGTAGGAGGCGCGGAAGACCGGATCGAGGAACCAGCGGTTGTGGTGGCCGTCCAGTCGGCGGGCGGCCTCGCGGTCGGCGTCGGAATCGGTGGCCGGGATCGCCACGGTCAGGTCGAGCGTGATCCCGATCTGTCCGTCGCGGCCCGTCTCGCGGAACGCGCGGACCGCGGATCCGTGGGCGAGCAACGAGTGATGCGCGGCCCGTAGCCCGGCCGCCCAGTCACGGATCCCGGGGGCCTTGACCCCATAGGCGTAGCCGAGGATCGACGTCACCCACGGCTCGTTGTGCGTGATCCAGGCCGGAACGACGTCGCCGAGCGCGTCGAAGAGGATCGTTGCGTACTCGGTGAACCGGTCGACCACCTCGCGAGAGCCCCAGCCGCCTTCGTCCTGGAGCGTCTGCGGCAGGTCCCAGTGGTAGAGCGTGGCCAGGGGATGGATCCCGCGCTCGAGCAGTCCCTCGACGAGCGACCGGTAGAAGTCGAGGCCGCGCCGGTTGGCGGGGCCGCGGCCGTCCGGCTGGATGCGCGGCCAGGCGATCGAGAACCGGTAGCCCTCGATCCCGAGCGAGCCCATCAGGTCGAGGTCGTCCGGCCACCGGTAGTAGTGCTCGCACGCCGGGTCACCGGTGTCGCCGTGGGCGACGTTGCCCTCGACGGAGGCGAAGCGGTCCCAGATCGACTCTCCCCGACCGTCGGCCGTCGTCGCTCCCTCGATCTGGAACGCAGCCGTGGCCGCGCCCCAGACGAACCCGTCCTGGTCTTTCATCCTTTTACGGCTCCTTTCATGATCCCGCCGATGATTTGCTTGCCGAGCACGACGAAGATCACGATCAACGGGAGGATCGAGATGAAGGTGCCGGCAAAGACGAGCGAGTAGTCCTGGACGTACCCGCTCTGGAGCGCGGAGACCGCGACCTGGACGGTTGGGTTGCGTGGCGAAAGGACGATCAGCGGCCAGAAGAAATCGTTCCAGGCGTTCATGAACGTGAGCAGCCCGAGCACTGCCGCGGCAGGCCGGACGGCGGGCAGCACGACATGCCAGAAGACGCGGATGGTCGAGCAGCCGTCGACGCGCGAGGCGTCGATCAGCTCGTTCGGAACCGAGGCGACGATGTACTGCCGCATCAGGAACACGCCGAACGCCGAGACGAGCGACGGGGCGATCACCGCCTGCAGGTGGTTGATCCACCCCAGGTGCTTCATCTCGATGTAGAGCGGGATCACGCCGAGCTGGACCGGGACGATCAGGGTCCCGATCACGACGAGCATGAGGAGCTTGTTGCCGCGGAAGTGGAGCTTGGCGAACGCGAAGCCCGCCAGCGTACTGAAGAG
>JBKPPY010000094.1:0-14880 GCA_046733845.1 Actinomycetota bacterium
ATATTATGCAGTTCTAGCGCATTTATGCAAGTGCAGGCGGAGCCGACCCGCGCCGTCGACGACCAGCGGGAGGGCCCACACCAAAAGGCTCTCGGCCGATAAGCCACGCGAGATCAGAACGCCGTAGATCACGGCGCTCAGAACCCAGACAGCGAGCGCCCCGAACGCCAATGGCTGCGCGTCCGTGTATCTGAACCGCTGCGCAAGCCGCGTGGTGCCAGGGACAGTCCCTGTGCCGGGTCGTCCACAGGGCTCCGGAGCGCATGATTGCGTGGCCTTTCTCGCGTTTGCTCCTTCGCACTGTGGAGAGTCCGTACGACCGGACGTTTCAGCCGATTCGTGCTTGAACACGCCGTCTCGGGTCGCTCGCATCGCCCCGTGCGGCCGCGGCCGAGGGACTGTCCCTAAGACATGGCCTTACAGGCGGTGTGGACAAGGCTCGGGCCGGCGCATTTATGCGAGCGCGCTGGACTTTGCGTACCCCACCGAGCGCAGCGCGGCTTCGATCTCTCCAAGGACTCCGGGATCGTCGATCGTCGCCGGCACCGTGTACTCCTCGGCATCGGCGATGCGGCGCATGGTGCCGCGCAGGATCTTCCCGGACCGTGTCTTCGGCAGGCGCGCAACGATCACGGCCGACTTGAAGGCGGCGACTGGGCCGATCCGTTCCCGCACGAGCCGGACGAGCTCCGCGTCGATGGTCTCGTCGGGACGGTCGACGCCCGCCTTGAGCACCACGAAGCCGAGCGGAACCTGGCCTTTCAGGTCGTCGGCGACGCCGATCACTGCGCACTCGGCCACGTCGCCGTGGGATGCGAGGACCTCCTCCATCGCACCGGTCGACAGGCGGTGGCCGGCGACGTTGATGATGTCGTCCGTCCGTGCCATGACGAAGACGTAGCCGTCCTCGTCCACGAAGCCGGCATCGGCGGTCTGGTAATAGCCCGGAAACGTGCTCAAGTACGTCTCGCGAAAGCGATCCTCCGCATTCCAGAGTGTCGGCGTGGCGCCTGGCGGCATCGGCAGCTTCACCGCGAGCGCGCCGATGTCGCCGCGGGCGACCTCCCGACCGTCTTCTCCCAGCGCGCGCACGTCCCATCCCGGCACCGCCCTGGTCGGTGAGCCCGGCTTCACCGGAAGCGGCTCGATCCCGAGGCAGTTGGCGGCGACCGCCCAACCCGTTTCGGTCTGCCACCAGTGGTCGATCACCGGAACCCCCAGCTTTCGCTCCGCCCAGCCGAGGGTCTCCGGGTCGCACCGCTCGCCGGCGAGGAAGAGCGTCCGGAAGCGGCTGAGGTCGTGGCGGCCGATGTGCTCGCCATCCGGATCCTGCTGACGAATCGCCCGGAACGCAGTCGGCGCCGTGAAGAGGGTCTGGACTCCGTGCTCCGAGATCACCCGCCAGAAGGCGCCTGCGTCCGGCGTTCCGACCGGCTTCCCCTCGTAGAGCACGGTCGTGCAACCGTGGAAGAGAGGCGCGTAGACGATGTAGGAGTGCCCGACCACCCAGCCGACGTCCGACGCAGCCCAGTAGACCTCCCCCGGGGTGACGCCGTAGACGTTCGGCATCGACCACTCGAGCGCGACCGCGTGGCCACCGTTGTCGCGGACGATGCCCTTCGGCTGACCGGTCGTGCCCGAGGTGTACAGGATGTACAGCGGGTCGGTCGCGTCGACGGAGACGCAGACGGCGGGCTGTGATCGCGCCACTGCGTCCAACCAGTCGACGTCGCGTTCCGAGTCGAGTTCCGCCTCGAGCATCGGTCGCTGCAGCACGATGCAGTGGCCCGGCTTTGAGTCAACCAGGTCGATCGCAGCGTCGAGGAGCGGCTTGTACGCGACCACTCGGCCCGGCTCGATCCCGCAAGAAGCCGACACGATCACCTTCGGCCGGGCATCCTCGATCCGCTTTGCCAGTTCGTTTGCCGCGAATCCGCCGAAGACGACGGAATGCACGGCGCCGATGCGAGCACAGGCGAGCATCGCGATCAGCGCTTCCGGGACCATTGGCATATAGACGACAACGCGATCCCCTCGCTCCACGCCGAGGTCGCGCAACGCGCCGGCGAACGTGGCGACGGCGTCCCGCAACTCGCGGTACGTGAACGACTGCTTCGTGTTCGTGACCGGTGAGTCGTAGATCAGTGCGGCCTGATCGGCCCGGCCGGCGTCGACGTGACGATCGAGCGCGTTGTGACAGGTGTTCAGCTTTCCGCCGGTGAACCACCGGTAGAGCGGCGCACGTGTGTCGTCCAGCACGCGCTCTGGCGGCTCGTCCCAGTCGATCGCACCGGCCGCCTCGGCCCAAAACACTTCGGGCTGGTCCAACGACTGCCGGTATGTCGCCTCGAATCGGCCGGTGGCTGAGGCGTTCACGACGCTCCTTCCCGCGGACGCTCCCGCCGATGCTGTCACGCCTCTGGCGAGAATGCCAGGGTCGCGCGGGTCGATCTAGCCTGCGGTTGCCTCCTCGGCTTCCTCGGTGGCTCTGCCGCCCGTGCCCTCGTGCTCGTCCTCGATCGCGGCGACATCCGACCGTGGCCGCACGTGCCAGAACTCGCCGACCGCGGTCTCCCACTCCGACAGAAGTGCGGCTGCCAGCTCGGAGCCCGCGTAGCGCGCGTGGCGTTCGACGAGCCGCCGGAGCTCTGCATCGACGGTAACGCGCTCCAGCGCCACGAGGTCGTCGTTCAGGCGCAGCGGCAGCTCTCCGGCGTGGTCGTAGACGAACGCCTCGCCGCCGCTCATCCCGGCGCCGAAGTTGCGGCCGATCGCACCGAGGACCACGACGGTGCCGTTCGTCATGTACTCGCAGCCGTGGGCGCCGATGCCCTCGACGACCGCGACCGCACCGGAGTTCCGCACCGCAAAACGCTCGCCGGCCCGGCCCGCGCAGTAGAGCTCCCCGCCGGTCGCACCGTAAAGGACCGTGTTGCCGGCCAGCACCGGATCGCCGGCGTCACCGTCGGGCGGGCGGATCACGATGCGGCCGCCGCCCATCCCCTTGCCGACGTAGTCGTTCGCCTCGCCGACGAGGTCGAGCTCGACCCCGGCGGCGAGAAAGGCACCGAAGCTCTGCCCGGCCGAGCCCTCGAAGCGGGCGCGGATCCTGCCGGGCGGCGCCTGCGAACCGAACTGCCGGCCGATCAGGCCGCCCAGCCGGGCGCCGACCGTACGGTCCCAGGTGCTGATCGGGTACGCCGGCTCCACGAGCGCCGTCCCCTCGAGCGCAGGCTGGGCATCGGCGGCGAGCCGCTCGCCGAGGCCACCACCGCCGGCGACCGGCATCGGCTCGCCGACGTATCGGCCGTTCGGGGCGTCGAGCAAGTGCGTGAGGTCCAGCGCATCCGCCCGAGGATCGCCGGTCTCGCGGCGGCGCAGCAGTTCGGTCCGACCGACCGCTTCGTCGATCGAGCGAAGTCCGAGGGCGGACAGCGTGCGGCGGGCATCCTCGGCAACGAACAGCAGGTACGCCTCCACCTGCTCCGGCGTCGCTGCATATTTCGCACGCAGTTCGGGCCGCTGCGTAGCGATCCCAACGGGACACGTGTCGAGGTGACACGACCGCACCATCAGACAGCCCTCGGCGAGGAGGAGCGCGGTGCCGAAGCTGAACTCGTCGGCTCCTAGCAGCGCGGCCACGACCACATCCCGTCCGATCTTGATCCCGCCGTCGACGCGGAGCCGCACCCGGCCGCGTAGTCCGTTCTCGACGAGCGAGCGCTGCGTCTCGACGAGACCGAGCTCCCATGGCAGACCTGCGTTCTTGATCGAGGAGAGTGGGCTCGCACCCGTGCCTCCGTCCGAGCCCGCGATGTGGACGACGTCCGCCAGTGCCTTGACCACGCCGCTCGCGACCAGCCCCACGCCCGACTCGGCGACGAGCTTCACCGAGATCGCCGCGTCTGGATTCACCTGGCGCAGGTCGAAGATCAGCTGGGCGAGGTCCTCGATCGAGTAGATGTCGTGGTGCGGCGGCGGCGAGATCAGCGCGACGCCGGGCGTCGTGTGGCGCAGGCGCGCGATCTCGACCGAGACCTTGTGGCCGGGCAGCTGGCCGCCCTCGCCCGGCTTCGACCCCTGGGCGATCTTGATCTGGAGCTCGTCCGCGAAGGCGGCGTACTCGGGGGTGACGCCGAAGCGGCCGGACGCGACCTGCTTGATTCTCGAGTTCCGCTCGGTCCGGAAGCGGGCCGGGTCCTCGCCTCCCTCACCGCAGTTCGAACGCGCCCGGAGGCGGTTGAACGCAGCCGCGATCGTCTCGTGCGCTTCCGCCGAGAGGGCGCCGTGCGACATCCCCCCGGCGGAGAACCTGCGGACGATCGACTCGGCGGGCTCAACCTCCTCGAGCGGAACCGGCTCCGCCGGGGTGAGCTCGAGCAGGTCACGGAGCTCCATCGGCGGACGGCCGTCGACCAGCGCCGCGAAGCGGTCGTACGCGTCCTGGCGCTCCTTCCGGACCGCCAACCTGAGCGCATGAGCCGCGTCGACGACGTCGACGTCGGTCTCATGAGGCTCTCCGCCCTTGCGGAACTTGACGTAGCCGGGGTTCTCGAGCTTTGTGGCGGCGAAGCGCGCGAGGGCCTCGTGCTCCAGCTCAGCGAACCCGATCCCGCCGACCGGCGAGGGCGTCCCGACGAAGCAGAGGTCGACCACCTCCTGCGCAAGCCCGAGCACGTCGAACACCTGCGCGCCACAGTAGGCGGCGACGTCGGCGATCCCCATCTTGGACATGATCTTCAGCACACCGTCCTCGATCGCCGCCCGGAAGCGCTCCTGCGCCTCCGTCGGCGACGGCCGGTCGCCACCGACCTTGTCCGCAGCGGCCAGCGCCGCAACCGTTTCGAGCGCAAGCCGCGGGCACACAGCCTCGGCGCCGTACCCGATCAGGCATGCGAAGTGGTGCGCCTCGCGCGCCTCGTCGGTCTCGACGACGATCGTCGCGAGCGAGCGCAACCCGCGCGCGACGAGACGGTGATGGACGGCGCCGACGGCAAGTAGCATCGGGACTGGCGCGCGGTCCGGATTGGTGTCCGTGACGAGCAGGGCGGTTCGACCCGAACGGACGAGCGCCTCGGCGTCGTCGGCCAGCCGCCGGCAGGCGCCCTCGAGGTCGGAATCGAAGGTCGCATCGAGCCGGTTGAGGCGGTCGTCGATGAAGTCGGGATAGACGAAGAAGCTCTCCAGCTCCGTCCCGCGAGCGGACTCAGGCCCCTCCGTCAGCAAAGGGGCCCGGCCGCCGAGGATGCATCGGAGGGAGAACGTATGCCGTTCGCGCAGGTGATCGATCGGAGGGTTCGTCACCTGTGCGAACCGCTGACGGAGGTACGAGTAGACGGGACGGGCCCGTCCGGCGAGCGGCGGCAGCGCCGTGTCGTCGCCCATGGACGAGGTCGGCTCGTGCCCACGGCCGGCGACCGGCCGCAGGATCACGTTCACGTCCTCGCGGGTGTAGCCGAAGACCGCCTGCCGCCGGGTCAAGTCGCCCTCGGGCGGCTCGACCGGGGTCCCGAGGGAGTCGACGCGCAGTCCGTCGGCGAGCCACCGGCCGTACGGCTGCCGCGCGGCGAGGCGCCGCTTGACGGCGGCGTTCTCCTCGAAGCCGCGCTCGGGGTCGACGGCGATCATCTCGCCCGGGCCGAGGCGGCCGCGGCGGACCGTTCCCCGCCCGGAGAGGTCGAGCGCACCCGCCTCGGAGCTGCAGACGACAAGGCCGTCGGCGCAGACCGCGTAGCGAAGCGGGCGAAGCCCGTTGCGGTCGAGGGTGGCGCCGACGACCCGGCCGTCGGTGAAGACGAGCCCTGCCGGCCCGTCCCACGGCTCAACGAGGAGAGAGTGGTAGCGGTAGTAGTCGCGCAGCTTCGGATCGAGCTCGGGGTTCGCCTCCCACGCTTCGGGGACGAGCATCGTCAGCGCATGGCGGACGTCGCGGCCGTGACGGACGAGCAGCTCGAGCGCGTTGTCGAGCATCGCCGAGTCGGAACCGGACTCGTCGACGACCGGATGGAGCAGCTCGTCGTCCTCGGAGCCGAAGTTCCCCTCGCGCGCCCGCATCCAGTTGGCGTTGCCCTGGATCGCGTTGATCTCGCCGTTGTGGCAGAGCAGCCGAAACGGCTGCGCGCGCTCCCAGGAAGGCTCGGTATTGGTCGAGAAGCGCTGGTGGAAGATCCCAAACGGCACCGCCAGCGACGGGTCGCGGAGATCCGGGTAGAAGCGCCCCAGCTCCTCGGCGGCGCAGAGCGCCTTGTAGGTGACCGTCCGGAACGACAGTGAAGCGATATAGGCGCCGGGAGTCTGCTCGGCTCTGCGGCGGGCGCGGTACGCACGACCCTCGTCCGGCTCGCCGCCGAGCAGGAGCCTCTCGATTCGCGGCATCGTCGCGAGTGCGCCTTCGCCGAGTGCGTTCGTGTCGACCGGCACCTCTTGCCAGCCGAGCGGCTCGATCCCCTCCGTCCGGCACGCGTCTTCGATCGCCTCACGCGCGGCCTCGTCCCGCAGGAAGACCATCGCGACGCCCGGCCCGTCCTTGGGGAGCGGCAGCAGGACGCCCGCGCCGTCGCCGGTCTTGCGGTCGGCGGCGGTCGCTCCGCGGTGTCGGACGTTGTGCAGACCCTCGAGCAGCGCGTCGACGATCTCGCGCGAGGCGCGACCGGTCGAGTCGGCGACGAAGCCGATCCCGCAGGCGTCACGTTCCTGAGTTGGGCCGAACGGCGGCCGCATACGGCGCACCTCGAGTCGATTGGAGGAGATCCGCCTCTGTGGTGTTAGCTAGCCGGCGGAGGCGGGAGGGACGGGACGCCGACTAGCACGCAGGCTTGCGCGCGCCGAGAAAGAGAATCGAAAAGACCGGGCGCGCGGCACAAGCCATTGCGACCAGAGTAGGGAACGTGACGGACGAGGTCAAGTTCGTTGGCGAAATCGCCGATGAAACTTGACAGTGCCGGAAGACACCGGCAACACTAGGAGACCCGAACGATGACCGCCGTGACCGACACCCATTCAGCAGCCCGCCTTTCCGAGGCTGCGCGCGGCCGGGTCATCCTTCTCGTCGTCTCGATTCTCCCCCTCTAGGGGGAGGACGCGACCACGCGCTTCGCAGCGCACACACCGACCGCTCCACACCACCGGTACGTCCCCGGACCGGACGAGACGAGGAGGAACACCGTTGTCCAACAGGATCACGATCTTCGACACCACCCTTCGCGACGGCGAGCAGTCGCCGGGCATCGCGCTCCAGCCTGACGAGAAGGCTGAGATCGCCGCGCAGCTCGAGCGGCTCGGCGTGGACGTGATCGAGGCCGGTTTCCCGATCTCGTCACCGGGTGACTTCGAGGGTGTGCGTGCGGTCGCGGAGGCCGTGACCGAGCCGACCGTCGCCGCCCTTGCCCGCACCGAGCCCGCCGACCTCGAGGCGGCGGCCGACGCCGTCGGCACCGCCCGCCGGTCGCGAATCCACGTCTTCATCGCGACGAGCGCGCTGCACATGGAGCGCAAGCTCCAGCTCAAGCCCGCTCAGGTGCTCGAGCGCGTCCGGACCGGTGTCCGCACCGCGGCCGAGAACGCCGACGAGGTCGAGTTCTCTGCCGAGGACGCGACCCGGTCCGATCCGACGTTCCTTGCCGAGGTCTGCCGCGAGGCGCTCACGGCCGGAGCGACCACGATCAACCTTCCGGACACGGTCGGCTACTGCCTGCCCGACGAGCACGAGGCGTTCCTCCGTCACATGCAGGAGATCTGCCCGGAGCTCCGCGAGGTCACCCTGTCGGTCCACTGCCACAACGACCTCGGACTGGCTGTCGCCAACACGCTCTCCGGCATCCGCGCCGGTGCGACGCAAGTCGAGTGCACCGTGAACGGGATCGGCGAGCGGGCGGGCAACGCCGCACTCGAGGAGGTCGTCATGGCGCTGCGCGTCCGGGCCGACGAGCTCCAGGCCGAGACCGGCGTGAACGTCGGCGAGATCGGCGCGTCGTCGGCGCTCGTCTCTCGCTTGACCGGCTACGCGGTCCAGCGGAACAAGGCGATCGTCGGGGCGAATGCGTTCGCCCACGAGGCCGGGATCCACCAGGACGGGCTGCTCAAGGACCTGGCCACCTACCAGATCATGGATCCCGAGGAGCTCGGGCTGACGATGACGCTGCCGCTCGGCAAGCACTCCGGTAGGCACGCATTCGCCCGCGCGTGTGCTGATGCCGGGATCGATCTCCCGGCGGACGAGCTGCGAATCGCCTTTGCACGGTTCAAGCGGCTTGCCGACGAGCGCAAGGCCGTGACCCTCTATGACGTCTTCGAGGAGGTGCCGGTCCAATGAGAAGCCCAAGCCAACAGACCTTCACGGTCGCCTGCCTGAGCGGTGACGGGATCGGCCCGGAGCTGATGGCCGAGGCGAGCCGTGCGCTGGCCGAGGCGGGTCGCCTGCACCGCTTTCGCGTCGAGGAGGTCCACGTCCCGTTCGCCGGCGAAGCAGTCAGCCGCTACGGCAACCCGCTGCCGCCGGAGACACGCGCCGCCTGCCACCGCGCGGACGCGGTTCTGGTCGCGCTGACGAAAGAGCCCGCGCTCGAGGGCGTGAAGGCGGAGCTCGACCTGACCTGGCGCGTCCAGCGCGTTCGCCTCCCCGACGGCGACATCGCCGTCGTCAGCCCACTCGACGACCAGATGGAGCCATTCGTGGTCCGGCGCGCCTTCGACCTCGCCCGCTCGCGCAAGGCCAAGGTCGCCGCCGTCGGCGACGGCCCCACGTGGAGCACGTTCGTCTCGTGGGAGGCCGACCGCCATCCCGGCGTCGAGGTCGAGCGGCTCTCGCTGAGCGAGGCGCTACCGCGGCTGATGAATGCCCCGGACGGCTTCTGCGTCGTCGTCACCCAGCGGGAGCACGCGGAGCTCGTCTCGGACCTCGCAGCCGCCAGCCGCAACGGCTCCCGAATCGTCGCCTCGGGGCGGCTTTCCCAGACCGGGCCGGGGATCTTCGGGCCTACGCACGGATCCGCTCCGGACATCGCCGGCCAGGGGGTGGCCAATCCGAGCGGCATGCTGCTCGCTGCCTCGCTGATGCTCTCCGAGGGGCTTGGGCAGCAAGCCGCCGGACGAACGCTCGAGCGTGCGGTCTCGACCGCGCTGGCGTCAGGCGTCCGCACCGCCGACCTGGCGGGACGCGCCGGCCCGGCGGCGACCACGCGCGACTTCATGGACGCCGTGCTCGAGCTGATGCCGAGCAGCCGCACCGACGTGGAGTTTGCATCAGCCGTAGGCTTGACGGAGGCGACCCAATGAGCGGAGGTACCGGCTCTGCCGGTGCCGGAGCGGGACGCGTGAACGGGGCAGACGCCGTTCTCCGTTCCCTCGAGGCCGAAGGTGTCGACGTCGCCTTCGGAATTCCGGGCGGAGCGATCCTGCCCGTGTACGACGCGTTCGCCCGTGGCACGACCGTCCGGCACGTCCTCGCCCGGCACGAGCAGGGCGCCGGTCACATGGCCGAGGGCTATGCCCGCGCCTCCGGCCGGGTCGGGGTAGCGATCGCGACGTCCGGCCCGGGTGCGACGAACCTCGTTACCCCGATCGCCGATGCCTGGATGGACTCGACACCGCTCGTGGCCATCACCGGCCAGGTCCGCAGCCACCTGATCGGCACCGACGCGTTCCAGGAGTGCGACATCACCGGCGTGACCACACCGATCGTCAAGCATTCGTGGCTCGTGCAGGACGTCGAGGAGATCCCGCGCGTGCTCAAGGCTGCGTTCCACGTCGCCCGCACCGGCCGTTGCGGTCCTGTCCTCGTGGACATCCCGCGCGATCTCCAGGAGGCCGAGATCGACTTCCGCTACCCCGACGAGGTCGACCTGCCCGGCTGGCGACCCCCTGCCAGGGGCCATGCCCGGCAGATCGCCGAGGCCGCCCGGCGGATCGCCTCGGCCGAGAAGCCGGTCCTCTACGTCGGCGGTGGGACGCTGAACGCAGACGCCTGTGCCGAGCTCCTCGAGCTCGCCGAGGCCGGACGGCTCCCCGTGGTGACGACGCTGATGGCGAAGAGCGCCTTCCCGGAGACGCACGAGCTCCACTTCGGCTGGCCCGGCATGCACGGCCCGAAGTGGTCGAACCTGGCGATGAACAGCTGCGACGTGCTCGTCTCCGTCGGCGCACGCTTCGACGACCGGGTGACCGGCAAGCTCGACGCCTTCGCTCCGGGCGCGACGGTCGTCCACCTCGACATCGACGCGGCCGAGATCGACAAGCTCCGCCGCGCCGACATCCCGGTCGTCGGGCCGCTCAAGCAGATCCTCGGCGACCTCGCCGTGCAGGTCCGCAGCCTGCGCGCGAGCGGCCTGACCTCCCCGCCGGAGGCGTGGCTGCGCAGGATCGCCGAGTGGCGCGAGGAGTTCCCGCTCCGCTACGGAGAGGGCGGCGACCTGAAGCCGCAGAGGGTGGTCGAGACGCTCCAGGAGCTCACCGCCGGCCGCGACGACGTGATCTGGACGACGGGCGTCGGCCAGCACCAGATGTGGGCCATGCAGTACCTGCTCTGCGACCGTCCGCGCAGCTTCATCACCTCGGGCGGGCTCGGCACGATGGGCTACGGGGTCCCGGCAGCGGTCGGGGCGAAGGCGGCCCGACCGGACGCGACCGTGGTCTGCGTCGACGGTGACGGCTGCTTCCAGATGACGAGCCAGGAGCTGGCGACCGCGGTGCTCGAGGACCTGCCGATCGTGACGGTCGTCGTCAACAACGGCTACCTGGGCATGGTCAACCAGTGGCAGAGCATGTTCTTCGAGGAACGGCGCTCGCACGTGCACCTCACCAATGCAGTGCCGGACTACGCAATGCTCGCGCGCGCCTACGGAGCGGCCGGATTCACGGTGTCCGACGAGAGCGAGCTCGAGGGCGCGCTCAGCGAGGCGCTGTCGTGTGGACGGACGGCCGTGGTCGACGCGAGAGTCGACGCGCACGAGCAGTGCTTCCCGATGATCCCCGCCGGGGCCGCCGCGGTCGACATGCTCGAGTACGAGGAGCCGGAGCCGGCACCCGCGCGGATCAAAGCGGTCGGCTCATGATCCACACCCTGTCGGTGTTGGTCGAGAACAAGCCGGGCGCGCTCGTGCGCGTCTGCCAGCTGTTCGCCCGCCGCGGCTACAACATCGAGAGCCTGGCGGTCGGCCCGACCGAGCGCCACGACGTCTCGTCGATCACCCTGCGAGTGAACTGCGAGCACCAGCCGCTGGCCCAGATCGAGAAACAGATGCACAAGCTCGTCAACGTCCTTCGCGTACGCGAGCTGGAGGCGGGCGATGCGGTCGAGCGCGAGCTCGCCCTGATCTCGATCACCGCTACGCCCGAGCGCAGGCCCGAGTTGATGGCGCTCGCCGACGTCTTCAACGCGCGGGTTGCCGACGTCGGGCCCGACTCGATGGTGTTCGAGGTCGTCGGCGAGCCCGAGCAGATCGACTCGTTCGAGGAGCTTCTTCGCCCGCACGGCATCCGCGAACTGTCCCGGACCGGCAGGATCGGGCTGAAACGCGCGTCCGTCCGGCGCACGAACCGTCAACGCGTGCTGCACTAGACCAGCGAGAAAGGAGCTCCATGGCCACGATCCACAACGAGGGCGACCTCGGTCTCCTCGACGGGAAGGTCGCCGTCGTCGGCTACGGCAGTCAGGGCCACGCCCACGCGCTGAACCTGCACGACTCGGGCGTGGAGGTCGAGGTCGGTCTCCGCGACGGAAGCGCATCGCGGCAGGCTGCCGAGGAGGCCGGCCTCTCGGCCGGGACCGTGGCCGACGCAGTGCGCGGCGCTCAGATCGTGTCGTTGCTCCTCCCCGACCAGGTGCAGCCGGCCGTGTACGAGCAGGAGGTGGCGCCGAACCTCGAGCCGGGCGCAGCGGTCCTGTTCGCGCACGGCTTCAACGTCCACTACGGCCGCATCGCGCCGCCCGCCGGGCACGACGTGATCATGGTCGCGCCGAAGGGGCCTGGACACATCGTCCGGCGGCTCTTCACCGAGGGCTACGGAACGCCTGCGCTCGTCGCCGTCGCCCAGGACGCGAGCGGTCGCGCGCTGGATCTCGCGCTCGGGTACGCCGCCGGCATCGGCGCCACCCGCGCGGGGGTGATCGAGACGACGTTCATGGAAGAGACCGAGAGCGACCTCTTCGGCGAGCAAGCCGTCCTCTGCGGCGGCGTCACCGAGCTGATCCGGCTCGGCTTCGAGACGCTCGTCGAAGCCGGTTACCAGCCGGAGATCGCCTACTACGAATGCCTGCACGAGCTGAAGCTGATCGTCGACCTGATCTACGAAGGCGGCCTGGCCGGCATGCGCTACTCGGTCTCCGACACCGCCGAATACGGCGACCTGACGCGCGGTCCCCGCGTGATCGACGACCACGTCCGCGACAACATGCGCAAGCTGCTTTCCGACATCCGTGAGGGCACATTCGCGCAGGACTGGATCGAGCAGATGCAGACGGGCGAGCCGAAGCTCAAGGAGCTCCGGGCGAAGGCTGCGGACGAGCGGATCGAGACGGTCGGCCAGAACCTGCGGAGTCAGATGCACAAGGTTCCGGCCCAGCAAGCCGAACCCGCATAGGATCGGGCTCATGGCCCAGAACCCGTACGACCGGCCGGCCGACCCGGCGAAGCGGCACAGCGCCGCGATCACCGACGGCCCCGACCGCGCCGGCGCGCGGTCGATGCTGAAGGGCACCGGCTTCACCGACGACGACCTCGCGAAGCCGATCATCGGCATCGCCACGACCTGGATCGAGACGATGCCGTGCAACCTGAACCAGCGCGAGCTGGCACAGGATGTGAAGCGCGGCATCCGCGAGGCGGGCGGGACGCCGATGGAGTTCAACACGATCGCGATCTCGGACGGTGTGACCATGGGCACCGAGGGAATGCGGGCGAGCCTCGTCTCGCGCGAGGTGATCGCGGACTCGATCGAGCTCGTCTCCCGCGGCCATCTGTTCGACGGGCTCGTCTGCCTGGTGGCCTGCGACAAGACGAACCCGGCCGCGGTGATGGCGCTCGGCCGTCTCGACATTCCGGCCGTGGTCCTCTACACCGGCTCGATCGCGCCCGGCGTGTTCCGCGGCAAGGATGTCACCGTCGCCGATGTCTACGAAGCGATCGGCGGCTACGCAGCCGGCACCGTCAGCGCCGAGGACCTCCACGAGCTCGAGTCGGTCGCCTGCCCCGGAGCAGGTGCCTGCGGCGGCCAGTTCACCGCCAACACGATGTCGACGATCCTCGAGTTCCTCGGGATCAGCCCGCCCGGACTGAACGGCATCCCGGCGCTGTCGCCGAAGAAGGCCGAGGCCGCGGCCGAGTGCGGCCGGCTCGTGGTCGACCTGGTCCGGCGCGACCTCCGGCCGTCCCACTTCGTCACCAAGGAGGCGATCGAGAACGCCGCCGCGTCGGTGGTCGCGACCGGCGGGTCGACGAACGGGTTGCTCCACCTGCTCGCGATTGCCCACGAGTTCGGCATCGAGTTCACGATCGACGACTTCGACCGCGTCGCTGGTCGCACGCCGGTGCTGGCGGACATGAAGCCCTGGGGCAGGTTCCACGCAACCGACGTCTACCGCGCCGGCGGCGTCGCACTCGTCGCCCGGGAGCTCGCCAAGCAGGGGCTGGTCCACGGCGAGATGCCGACTGTCGACGGTCGTACGCTCGGCGAGGTCGCGACCGCCGTCGAGGAGACGCCCGGCCAGGAGGTCGTGGCGACGATCGAGCAGCCGATCAAGTCCAGCGGGTCGCTTCGGATCCTGAAGGGCAATCTCGCCCCCGAGGGATGCGTGGTCAAGCTGACCGTCGGCCGCACGCAGCACCGTGGCCCCGCACGGGTCTTCGACAACGAGCTGGACGCGTTCGCAGCGGTGAAGGCGAAGTCGATCAAGCCGGGCAACGTGGTCGTGATCCGCTATGAAGGGCCCGCGGGCGCGCCCGGAATGCCGGAGATGCTCCAGGTCACCGGCGCGATCATCGGCGAGGGCCTCGGTGATTCCGTGGCGCTGATCACCGACGGCCGCTTCTCGGGAGCGACGCACGGCTTCATGGTCGGCCACGTCGTCCCGGAGGCCTTCCGGGGCGGGCCGATCGCCGCGCTCCAGGAAGGCGATACCGTCGTGATCGACGTCGACGCGGGTGAGCTGCGGGTCGAGCTCTCCGACGACGAGATCTCAGCGAGGCTGGCCGATTGGTCTCCACCGCCGCCGCGGTACGAGAGCGGCGTGCTGGCGAAGTACGCCGCACTCGTCTCGACGGCGAGCGAGGGAGCGGTTACCCGGCCGTAGCAGCCCTTCCAGGCGGAGTCGGGAACAGCGGCTCGATCGCGACGCCCTTTTCGTGGCGGGTGCGATCGACGCGCAGATGGAGGACGAACGACGCGAGCGCGACCAGAGCGCCGGCGGCGATCGACACGACGAGCGGCGGATCGAACGCGACATCGACTGCAAACGCAGCTGCCGTTCCGCCGACGATGCTGTTGACCACTGCGATCGCGGCGGAGGCGGTGAAGTACAGCTGCCAACGCGTCACCGTGATGCCCATGTTGCGCAGCACCCCGGGAGCATCGTCGTGGCCCGACATGAGGAAATAGCGGGCGTCCTCGCCGGCCCGTTCGAGGTAGTAGTGGCGGATCCGGTTGATCGCCCGCCCGTAGAAGACATCCTCCACGGAAAGCTCTACGAGCCGGACGAAGGTGAAGATGCCGAGCACGTAGACGGTGGGCAGGACGATCAGAGTGAAGACGTCGAAGAGGTCGCCGCTGCCCGAAGCCTGGCTGACGAAGCCGAGGGCGATCAACGCGCTCGAAAGGGAGCCCAGGTAAAGCGCCGAGCGCCCCATGGTTTCCGAGACCGTCTGCGAGCGCGCGCCCTGGAGCGTGAAG
>JBKPPY010000095.1:0-19306 GCA_046733845.1 Actinomycetota bacterium
GGGTCACGCCGGGCGACGAGGAGCTCGCGGAGATCCTCCGTACGTCCCGCCGGCAGGTGCTCGTGCTCGCGAACAAGCTCGACGACCCGCGCCGCGATCTCGAGGCACTCGAGTTCCACCGGTTGGGGCTTGGCGACCCGATTCCGATCTCCGCGCTGCATGGGCACGGCTCCGGCGACCTCCTCGACGAGATCGTGGCCCGCCTCCCCGGCCGTGGAGAGCGGCCGGTCGGCGAGGAGGCGATCCGGGTCGCGATTCTCGGACGGCCCAACGTGGGCAAGTCGAGCCTCCTCAACGCGATTCTCGGCGAGGAGCGGGTGATCGTCTCCGATGTCCCGGGAACGACCCGCGACGCGATCGACACGCTCTTCGAGCGCGACGGCACCCGATTCGTCCTGGTCGACACCGCCGGGCTCCGCCGCAAGCGCCGCCAACGGCAGGGGATCGAGTACTACTCCGAGCTTCGCACGCTCGACGCCGCCGACCGCGCCGACGTCGCGCTCGTCCTGGTCGACGCGAGCGAAGGCGTCGTCGACCAGGACCTCGCAGTCGCAGACGTCGCGCGTAAGGCGAACTGCTCGACGATCGTCGTGCTGTCGAAGTGGGACGTCGGCCAGGTCAAGGTCGAGGACGTGAAGCCGCGTCTCGAGCATCGGCTGCGGCAACGACCGGGCATCGTCACGGTCTCTGCGACGACCGGCCGCGGTGTTGCCCGCCTCCTCGACCGCGTCGAGCAGCTGTACGCGAAGCACACGAGCCGGATTCCGACCCCGGCCTTGAACTCGTTTCTGCGGGAGCTTCGAAACGCGAGGCAAGCACCGTCGCGCGACCGCCGGCGGCTGAACCTCCTGTACGGGACGCAGACCGGGACGCGGCCTCCCCGCTTCCGGTTCTTCGTCAACGACCCCGGGCTCGTCACGCGCGACTACGGCTACTGGGTCGAGAACCAGTTGCGCGACCGGTTCGAGCTCGAAGGCGTGCCGGTCTCGATCGACTTCGTGCGGCGCAGTTAGCCGGCTCGTGCCCCGAACGGGGCGCGGCCGCCGATTGTCGCGCGCCGTCGGGCTCTGCCCGGCGGCGTTGCAGCTTAGACTCGCCGCGGTGAACGCGGTCGTCATCGGTGCGGGGTCGTGGGGAACCGCGTTCTCGCGCCTGCTCGCCGACCGGGACCATGAGGTGACGTTGGTCTGCCGCGATCCGGCGCAGGCGGCAACGATCGCCGAGACCGGCCGCAACCCGCGCGCGGCGGGCGACACCGACCTTCGCGACATCACGGTCGTCGTCGAGGCTCCTGCCGGTGCTGACCTGTACGTCCTCGCGGTCCCGAGCGCCGCGTTCTCCGAGGTCGTCGCGCAGCTCCCTGCCGGCGGCCCCGTGCTTTCGCTGACGAAGGGCCTCGACCCGGAGACCGGCGGGCGGCTCTCGACGCTCGTCCGTGACCGTCCGGTGGCGGTGCTGTCGGGCCCGAACCTGGCCGAGGAGATCGCGATCGGCCTTCCCAGCGCGGCGGTGATCGCCAGCGGGGACGAGGCACTCGCGGTCGAGCTCCAGCATGCGATCAACTCGATCGTCTTCCGGGTCTACGTCAACTCCGACCTCGTCGGCGTCGAGCTCTGTGCGGCCGCGAAGAACGTAATCGGCCTCGCGGCGGGCGGGGTCGACGGACTTTCCGCGGGCGACAACGCCAAGGCGGCGCTGATCACCCGCGGCCTGGCCGAGATGGCGCGCCTGGGGGAGGCGTGCGGAGCGCGGCCGGAGACGTTCGCCGGCCTCGCCGGGATGGGCGACCTGATCGTCACCTGCTGGAGCCGCCTCGGGCGGAACCGGCGCGCCGGTGAGCTGATCGCCCAGGGCGCGTCACCGGCCGAGGCGATCGCCCAGATCGGGCACGTGGTCGAGGGTCTGACGACCGCACCGGTGCTGCGCGACCTGGCCCGCCGGCTCGAGATCGAGCTGCCGATCACGGAGGGGGTCTGCCGGGTCCTCGAAGGAGACGATCTCGGCGAGCTCGCCGCCTCGCTGATGGGGAGGCGGCCACGTGGCGAGTGAGAGCTCCGAACGCAATGAGCAGCTGTGTCCTCGGGCTGCGCTGGGCGGCGCGCTTCGTCGTCCTCAGTCGCCCCGATAGTTAGCCCACTATCGGGGCTCCCTGCGTCCTTGCATCGCATCCACCCAGCGCACCCCGAGAACGAGTACCCATCACGTTCGGAGCTCACCCGCGTCCGGTAGCCTTCCGCGCGATGTCTGCCCGCTCGTTCCTGTTCACGTCCGAGTCGGTCACCGAAGGCCACCCGGACAAGATGGCCGACCAGATCTCCGACGCCGTCCTCGACGCGGTCCTGACCGAGGACCGGCTCGGGCGCGTCGCCTGCGAGACGCTGATTACCACCGGCCTGGTCGTCGTCGCCGGCGAGATCACGACCGAGACCTACATCGACATCCCTCGACTGGTACGTCAGAAGATCAAGGAGATCGGCTACGACCGCGCCAAGTACGGCTTCGACGCCGACACCTGCGGCGTGATCGTCGCCCTCGACGAGCAGTCGCCCGACATCGCCCAGGGCGTCGACGCCTCCTTCGAGGTGCAGCACGACCCAGGTGAGGCCGACCCGCTCGACCAGGAAGGCGCGGGTGACCAGGGGATGATGTTCGGCTACGCGACGGACGAGACCGAGCAGCTGATGCCGATGCCGATCATGCTCGCGCATCTGATCTGCCGGCGGCTGGCGGAGGTGCGTAAGGCGGACGTGCTGCCGTACCTTCGCCCCGACGGGAAGGCCCAGGTGACCGTCCGCTACGAGGCCGACGACCAGGGCCGCATCCGTCCGGTCGAGATCGTGCGCGTCCTGATCTCGACGCAGCACCGCGACGGGTTGGACGCCGACGCGCTGATCAAGCCTGACCTGGCCGAGCACGTCCTGCACCCGATTCTCCCCCCGAACATGTACGACGAGAACCACCTGCTCGACCGCGAGTTCTTCTACTGCAACCCGACCGGCAAGTTCGTGGTCGGCGGCCCGATGGGAGACACCGGTCTCACCGGGCGGAAGATCATCGTCGACACGTACGGCGGCGCCGCACGGCACGGCGGCGGAGCCTTCTCAGGCAAGGACCCGACCAAGGTCGACCGCTCTGCGGCCTATGCGGCGCGCTACGTGGCCAAGAACGTCGTCGCCGCCGGCCTCGCGAGCCGCTGCGAGCTTCAGGTCGCCTACGCGATCGGCGTCGCGCACCCCGTCTCGCTTCAGATCGACTGCTTCGGCACCGAGAGGGTCCCGGTGCCGCGGATCGAGGAGCTCGTGCGCGAGCACTTCGACCTGCGGCCGGCCGCGATCATCCGCGACCTCGAGCTGCGCCGCCCTGTGTACGCCAAGACCGCTGCCTACGGCCACTTCGGCCGCGACGACCACGACTTCACGTGGGAGCGGACCGACAAGGCGGATGCGTTGCGCGAGGCAGCCGGACTGGCAGCCGCCGCCGCAGCCCCCGCCTGAGGACTCGCCGGCGTAAGGACTACGTCGGCCTGACGAACAGCCCACCGGCGGCCTTCTCGCCGATCGCCCGCTCGTCGCCGTTGAGTCTGATCGTGAACTGGCCGGCCGCCGGCTCGGCGGAGGTGACCTGAATGGCCGTGCCCGGCACGAGCCCCTGGTCGTAGAACCAGTGCAACAGCTCGCCGTCGTGCTCGGCGAGCCGGACGATGGTCGCTCGAGCGCCCTCGTCGAGCTCGGAGAGCGGCGCGAGCTCGCGGTTCTCGCGCTGCTCGAACTCGGTGTCCACCGGCCAGCCGTGCGGGCAGCGTTCCGGGTGGCCGAGCTTCTCCTCCATCCGCTCGATCATGTCGTCGGTGAAGGTGTCCCCGAGCTCGTCTGCGTGGACGTGCGCCTCGGCGGCCGTATAGCCCATGAAGTCGGTGAGGAGGCGCTCGATGATCCGGTGCCGGCGGACGACGCGCTCGGCGCGCTCGCGGCCGGTCCTGGTCAGAATCGCTTCCTTGTGCTCGCCCCGCTCGACCAGGCCGTCCTTCTCGAGCCGCTTGAGCATCTCGCCGGCGGACGCGCGCGAGACCCCGAGCATCTCGGCGACGCGCGTCGCGAGGGTCGGGCTACCGGTCGTCGTCGGCCGGTACTCGCCGATCGGAAAGGCGAGGAACCAGATCGTCTCGAGGTACTCGTCGACTGAGTGTCGGTGCGCCATGACGGTTCGAACTTGACGTGCGTCCGGGGCTGCCACTATAGTCGCGGCCGTTTGTAAGGTACGCCTTACACCGACCCGAAGGAGCGCCTGACTTGTCATCCACTCAGATCCTCGTCCTGGGAGCCGTCGCCGGAGCGACGATCTTCATCGGTCTCCCGCTCGGGCGGCTCTCAACGCCGAACGTGCGTCTGAAGGCGGCCCTCAGCGCGATGGCGACGGGGATCCTGCTCTTTCTCCTCTACGACGTCATCCACGGGGGGATCGAGCCGGTCGACGAGGCGCTCGAACATGCCGTCGACGGCGGCAGCTGGGGGCACTTCGCGTGGTACGCAGCCCTCTTCGCCGCCGGCGCTGCCGCAGGCCTGATGAGTCTCGTGTACTACGACGGCTGGATGAAGCGGAAGCGCAACAAGGCGATGCTCGGCCCGGGTGCGGCGTCGGCCGCCGAGTTCGAGCAGTCGTGGGCGGCCTCGCTGTCTGCCAGCGCCTGGCTCTCCCTCTTGATCGCAACCGGCATCGGGCTGCACAACTTCTCCGAGGGTCTCGCCATCGGCCAGGCCGGCGCGACCGGCGCCATCAGCCTCGCCATCGTCCTGATCATCGGCTTCGGCTTGCACAACGCGACGGAGGGGTTTGGCATCGTCGCTCCGCTCTCGGGCGAGCCGGTTCGCCCCAGCTGGCGATTCCTGCTGCTGCTCGGAGTGATCGGCGGTGGGCCGACGTTCGTCGGAACCCTGATCGGCCAGACCTGGACGAGCGAGGCGCTGTCGATCCTGTTCCTGGCGCTCGCCGCCGGGTCGATCCTGTATGTCGTGCTCGAGCTCGTGAACGTCAACCGGCGGATGGCGTCGAAGGAGTTCATCGCCTGGTTCCTCCTGCTCGGCCTCTTTCTCGGCTTCGCGACCGAGTTCGTGGTCGAGGCAGCCGGCGTGTAGCGCTCCACCCCGGTCTCTAGGCTGGGGCGGTGGCGTACGCCTCCGTGTTCCCGCTCGTTTCCGCGCGCGCCCTCGCCCGGCCGTTCACCTACGAGGTGGCGGAGGAGGTCGGCAAGGGGGCGGTGGTCTCCGTGCTGTTCGGGCGGTCGCGGGTGCGCGGCGTCGTCGTCTCGACCGGCGAGCCCCCGCCGGCCGGCGTCAAGGTCACCGCCGTGTCGGCCGTGCTGGACGAGGTACCGCCGGCGCTCGTCGATCTCGCGCTCTGGCTTGCCGAGTACTACGGGTCGACACCGGCCCGCGCGCTGGAACTCGTCGCGCCGCGCACGCGCAAGCGTCGCGGAGAGCGCAGGCCGGTCCCGCCCGGCCTGCGGGGTGAACCGCCGCCGGAGCGGTTGACCCCCGAGCAGACGGCTGCGGTCGCGGCGATCGTCGAAGCGATGGATGCCGGCGGAGGCCGCTATCTCCTCCACGGCGCAACGGGCAGCGGAAAGACCGAGGTCTACCTCCGGGCCTGCTCGGCGGCGCTCGAGCGCGGTCTGGGTGCGATCGTGCTCGTCCCGGAGATCGCGCTCACGCCCCAGGCGGTGGGACGGTTCCAGGCCCGATTCGGCGACCGGATCGCGCTCCTGCACTCGGGCCTCACCGAAGCGCAGCGGCGGGACGAGCGCGAGCGGATCGCGTCGGGCGAGGCCCGGGTCGTCGTCGGTGCGCGCTCGGCCGTGTTCGCGCCCGTCCGTGGACTCGGCGTGATCTGCGTCGACGAGGAGCACGACGCGTCCTACAAACAGGAATCCGACCCCCGCTACGACGCGCGAACGGTGGCGGCGAAGCGCGCGTCGCTGGAAGGCGCGGTGGTCGTCTTCGGGAGTGCGACCCCGCGGCCCGAGAGCTGGGCGGCGCTCGAGCGACTCTCGCTCGGTGACCGTCTCGCCGGAAGACTGCCGTCGGTACGAGTGGTCGACCTGCGCCGTGAGCGCGGCTATCCGCTCTCGGCGCCGCTCCTCGCCGAGCTCGGCAAGCTGGCCGAAAACGGCGGCAAGGCGATCCTGCTGCTCAACCGCCGCGGACTCGTCCCGGCGATCCACTGCCGCACGTGCGGTGTCACCCGCCGCTGCCCGAACTGCGATGTCGCTCTCGTACTGCATGCAGACGTCGGGCTGCGCTGCCACCACTGCGGGCACGCCGAGCTCGCGCCTGAGCTCTGTCCGGAATGCGGCTCCTCTGAGCTCGCCCGGCTCGGAGCGGGAACGCAACGGCTGGAAAGGGAGCTCGCCGCGCGGCTGCCAGAGCTGGAGCTGATCCGGCTGGACGCCGATTCGCGTGATCCCGGGGCCGCTCTGGAACGGTTCGCCGTCACCGACCGGGCCGTTCTGCTCGGCACCCAGATGGTCGCCAAGGGGCATCACTTCGAGGGAGTGAGGGTCGCGGCCGTCGTCGATGCCGATACCGGGATGGCGCTTCCCGACTTCCGGGCGGAGGAGCGTACGTTCCAGCTGCTCACCCAGCTCGCCGGCCGGAGCGGCCGGGACGCCCCTGGACGGGTGCTGATCCAGACGTTCCAGCCGGACGCGCGGCCGGTCGAGCTCGCGGCGCGCCACGACGTCGAGCGGTTCGTCGCCGGCGAGCTCGAGCGACGCGAGGTACTCGGCTACCCGCCTTTTCGCCACCTCGTGCGTGTCGTCGTCACCGGGCCGGAGCCTGACTCGCCGCTGCAAGCGTTGACCGAGCTCAAGGCGGCGCTCGGCGATGGTGACCTGCTCGGCCCGGCGCCGATCCTCCGGCTGCGCGGCCGGTACCGCGCGCAACTCGTCGCGAAGACCGACCGTCCGGGAGCGCTGGCCGCCCGCGCAGGCCGGCTGCTCGCCGCAGCGGCGCCGGCGATGCGAAGGGCGGGACTGACCGCCGTCGTCGACGTCGATCCACAGAGCGTCTGACTACACTCACCTCGCGTGAGCGAGGAGCACGGACAGGTCGTCGAGGAGGAGCTGAGCGCCGAGCGCGAAGCGCGGCGACGGATCGCGCTCGCCCAGATCCGCCAGTGGCCCGATCCGGTGCTGAAGCTGCGTGCGGAGGAGGTCGAGGAGTTCGACGACGACCTTCGTCGACTGGTCGAGCGGATGCAGGCGCTCATGATCGATGCGAACGGCATCGGCCTTGCGGGGAACCAGGCGGGCGTGCTGCGGCGGCTGTTCGTGTTCAGGCCCGACGACGAAGAGCCGCGCACCGCGGTCAACCCGACGGTCGTCGAGCTGAGCGACGAGCTGGCGACCGACGACGAAGGCTGCCTCTCGCTGCAGGGCGTGCTCGTGCCGGTCGAGCGGCCTGTCGCGGTGACGCTCGAGGCTCAGGACGAGGACGGTGCGTCCTATCGACTAGAGCTGGAAGGACTGAGCGCGCGCGTGGTGCAGCACGAGCTCGACCATCTCGACGGCGTCCTGATCCTGGAGCGGACGACGCCCGAGGCGCGGCGCGAGGCGATGGCCGCGCTTCGCCCGCAGCCGATCCTCGGATAGCGCTGACGGTGCGGATCGGCTTCGCCGCCAGCGCACCATTTGGCGCGAGCGTGCTGGAACGCCTGGCGGCGAACCACGAGATCGCGTTCTGCGTGACCCAGCCCGATGCCCCGGCGGGTCGGGGGAGAGGCCTTCGCCCGGCGCCTGCCAAGCTCACCGCGCTGCGTTTGGGGATCCCCGTGGTCGAGCGTCTCGACGCGCCCCTGGACGCCGAGACGATCGTGCTCGTCGCCTACGGGCGGCTGATCCCGAGCGAGCTGCTCGAACGGCACCTCTGGCTGAACGCGCACCCGTCGCTGCTCCCGCGCTGGCGCGGCGCGGCGCCGGTGGAGCGGGCGCTGATGGCCGGCGACTCGGAGACGGGGGTGACGATCATCAAGCTGGTCCAGGAGCTCGACGCCGGACCGATCGCAGCGCAGGAGCGGTTTCCGATCGGGCCCGAGGACGACACGGCGGTGGTCTACGACCGGTCGGTGCCGGTCGCGGCCGACCTGCTCGAGCAGGTGCTGCCCGGGCCGACGTTCACTCCGCAGCCGTCCGAAGGCGTCACCTACGCGGAGAAGATCGGCCCGGAGGATCGCGAGCTCGACCTGACAAAGCCGGCGGACGCGGTGAACCGAGTGCGGGCGCTGTCGCCGCACATCGGCGCGCGCGCCGAGCTCGAGGGGCGGCGGGTGCTCGTCTGGCGTGCACGCCTCGAGGACGGGCACTTCGTCCCGGTCGAGGTCCAGCCGGAGGGCGGCCGGCGCATGGGCTACGACGAGTGGCTGCGCGGCCTACGGTAGCGCCCGCTCGGCGCGCGGCCTACGAGGTCGTGCTGCGGGTCTTCGAGGACGATGCCTATGCCGACCGCGCGTTCGCCGCGGCGGCCGGCGGGCTCGACGCGCGCGACCGCGCGCTCGCCCAGCAGATCGCCTACGGCACCGTCCAGCGTGTTCGCGCGCTCGACCACGGGATCGAGGCTCTCGGCCGCCGTCCGGTGCGCAAGCTCGACCCGCCCGTTCGTGCCGCCCTCCGGCTCGGCGCCTTCCAGCTCGCCTATCTCGACCGTGTCGCCGTCCACGCCGCGGTGAACGAGTCGGTCGAGCTCGTCCGGGCGGCGCGGCTCGAGCGTGCGGTGGCGTTCACGAACGCCGTGATGCGCAGGCTGGCAGATGGTCTCCGCGACCTCCTCGACGGTCTGCCGGAAGGCCCGCTGAAGCAGTCATACCCGGACTGGATCTACGAGCTCTGGCGTCGAGACTGGGGCGAGGCGGAGGCGCTCGCGCTGATGGGCGTCCAGAATCAGGCGCCGGAGACGGTCGTTCGGCGCGTCCGCGGCGAGATCGACGGCGAGGCGACGGACGTGCCCGGCGCCTGGCGGGTCGCCCGCGTGGACGAGCGTGCGCTCGCCGAGGGGCGCATCTGGCCGCAGAGCCGCGGGTCGCAGCTTGCGGGGCTCGCGGTCGGGTCGCAGCCGGGCGAGCGCGTCCTCGATCTCTGTGCCGCGCCCGGGGGCAAGGCGTCGATGCTCGCCGGCGATGTGGTCGCCGTCGAGCTGTACGAAGGAAGAGCGCGAGAGCTTGAAGAGAACGTCCGTCGCCTCGGCGCGAACCAGGTTCGGGTCGTCAACGCCGATGGGCTCGCGCTGCCGCCGGAGCTCGACGGGTTCGACCGCGCCCTCGTCGATGCGCCGTGCTCCGGCCTCGGTGTCCTCGCCGGCCGGCCCGACCTGCGCTGGCGGGCTCAGCCGCTCCCCGAGCTGCAGCTGGCGCTCGTGCGGGCGGCGGCCGAGCGGGTGAAGCCGGGAGGATCGGTGACCTTCTCCGTCTGCACGCTGAACGCGGACGAAAACGAGGCGATCGTCGAGGCGGCCGGTCTCGAGGTCGACGACCTCGGCGCGGAGTGGCCGACGTTCCGCCACCCGAAGCGGCCGGAGTTCCTCCTCACCACGCCCCACCGCCACGGGACGTCCGGCTTCTTCGTCGCCAGGCTGCGCGTCTGACCTGTGGACGAACTGTTGCGCAAATGTCACGCCCCGGTCTCAGAGACTAGGTGGCAGACGCCACTTTCACGGCACCGTAAGATCGCCCCGTGGGCTGGGACGCCTGGATCCGTACCGTGGAGGTCGAGCCGTCGCTGTACGCGGCCGACTTCTCGCGGCTCGGCGACCAGATCGAGACCCTGCTGCACGCCGGCGCGCGGATTTTCCACTTCGACATCGGCGACGCCCACTTCGTCGAGCCGGTCACGATGGGCCCGATCGTGCTCGCGTCGATTGCGCCGCTGATTCACAAGAGCGGGGGCGTGCTCGACTGCCATCTGATGGTGGACGACCCCGGCCACCATTTCGCTGCACTCGAGTCCGCAGGCGCAGACAGCGTCACCTTCCACATCGAGGCGGCCGACGACCCGGTCGAGCTCGCCGGCAAGGCCCGCGCACACGGGTTCCAGGTCGGACTCGCCTTTAAGCCGGAGACCGAGGTGGACACGGTCCTCTCCGCCGCGCAGGCGTTCGACCTCGTCCTGTGCATGAGCATCCACCCCGGCTACTCAGGTCAGGAGTTCATGCCGGAGGCGCTCGGTCGGCTCGAGCAGCTCCGGTCGATCGTCCCCGAGGGGGTGCACGTCCAGGTCGACGGCGGTATCTCGCACGAGAACATCCGCAGCGTGTACGACGCGGGTGCGGATCTGATCGTCTGCGGCTCGGCGATCTTCGAGCGGGAGGACCTGCCGCGCACGTACCGCCGCCTGATCCAGCTCCTCGCATGAGGCACTTGGAGCGGGCGATCGAGCTGGCCGAACGCGGCCGCGGCACGACTCGGCCGAATCCGGTCGTCGGCGCGGTCGTGGTCGCGGGCGACGAGGTCGTCGGCGAGGGCTGGCACGAGCGCAAGGGCGGACCGCTCGCCGAGGTGGGCGCCCTCGAGGCGGCAGGCGATCGCGCGCGGGGCGCGACCCTCTACGTGACGATGGAGCCGTGCGGCCACCACGGGTCGACGCCCCCGTGTACCGAGGCCGTGCTCCGGGCCGGGATCGCACGCGTCGTCGCAGGCTCGCTCGATCCCAACCCGGAGGCGGCCGGCGGACTCGAGACGCTGGCCGAGGCGGGAGTCCAGGTCGAGCACACCGACTCCTTCGCGGCGCGCGCGCAAAACGAGGCCTGGCGGACATGGATCGCCTCCGGACGGCCCTTCGTCACGCTGAAGCTGGCGGTCACGCTCGACGGCCGGGTCACGGTTCCGGGCTCGCGCTGGGTGACGGGCGAGGAGAGCCGCCGACGGGTCCACGCGCTGCGGGCGGCTTCGGACGCGGTCGCAGTCGGGATAGGCACGGTGCGGGCCGACAATGCGCGGCTTGACGCACGCGGTGTCGACGCCGCCCGCCAGCCGCGCAGACTTGCCTTCGGCCGCGGCCCACTCCCGGCCGGCTCTCAGCTCGAGCTTCTCTCCGGCCAGCTGGAGGACGAGCTCTCGCGGCTTGCGGAAGAGAGCGTCCAGTCGCTGCTGCTGGAAGGCGGGCCGACGCTCGCGACCGCGTTCCTCGAGCGAGACCTCGTCGATCGGCTGCTGATGTTCGTCGCCCCGACGATCGCGGGCGACGGTCCGTTGCTCCTAGGCTCTCTCTCACGTCCTGTCGAGCTCCATCGGCTCAGAGCAGAGCCGGTCGGTGCCGACGTATTGCTCGATGCCTACGTCCATGAGCCCTGAAGACCGGCTCGTCAGTCTCCTGTCCCACTGGCTCGCCGGACACCTCGACAACGCCGAGCTTCGTGCCGGCATCGATGACGCCGGCCGCGACGGCCTCTCGGGGGAGCAGACGGAGGCAGTCGACGAGCTGGTCGCCGCGATCGACCGAAACCCGAGCGGTCGAGGCGACCTCGAACGGATTGCCCGGGAGACGCTCGAGGCGCTGGCTCTGGGCTAGCCACTAGCCTAGAGACCATGTTCACCGGGCTGGTCCGCGAGGTCGGCACCGTCGTCTCGTTCGAAGAAGGACGGCTCCGTGTCGAGTCGAGCATCGCCGCCGCGATCGGCGACTCCGTGTCGATCGACGGCGTCTGCCTGACCGTGGTCGACGGCGACCGGAAGACGCTCGCGTTCGACGCCGTGCCGGAGACGCTGTCCCGGACGACCCTCGGCGGGCTCCAGCCCGGCGCGGCCGTCAACCTCGAGCCGGCGCTCAGGGCAGGGGAGGCGCTCGGCGGCCACTACGTCCAGGGTCACGTCGACGGGGTCGGTCGGATCCGCTCTGTCGAGCGTGAAGGCGACGGCAGCCGCGTCTGGGTGGACGCGCCGCCGGAGATCCTCCGCTACTGCGTCGAGAAAGGCTCGATCGCCGTGAACGGGGTCTCTCTGACGGTCGCAGACCTCGACCGGAACGGGTTCGCGGTCGCGCTCGTCCCGCACACGCTTACCGTGACCACACTGGGCGCTGCAGCCGCCGGCGAGGCGGTCAACCTCGAGACGGACGTCCTGGCCAAGTACGTCGAGAAGCTCGCGGGGCTACGATCTGGGCATGGCGACGACCACTGAGCCGCGCACGTTCGCCTCGATCGATGACGCGATCGACGACGTCCGCAACGGCAAGTTCGTGGTCGTCGTCGACGATCCGAACCGGGAGAACGAGGGCGATCTCGTCATCGCCGCGCAGTTCGCGACGCCCGAGGCGATCAACTTCATGGCGACACACGCCCGCGGCCTGATCTGCCTCTGCCTGACCGAGGAACGTTGCGACGAGCTCGAGCTGCGCCAGATGACCGACCACAACGAGGCGCCGCTCGGTACCGCCTTCACCGTCTCGATCGAGGCGCGCGAGGGCGTGACGACCGGCATCTCCGCCGCCGATCGCTCGCGCACGATCCAGGTCGCGATCGATCAGAAGTCGACACCGCACGATCTCGTCCAGCCCGGCCACGTCTTCCCGCTACGCGCCCGCGACGGCGGCGTCCTCCGCCGCGCCGGCCAGACCGAGGCCTCGGTCGACCTGGCGCGTCTCGCCGGTCTGTATCCGGCAGGCGTCGTCTGCGAGATCATGAACGAGGACGGGACGATGGCACGCGTGCCCGACCTCGTGCCGTACTGCGAGCGGCACGGGCTGAAGCTCGTCGCCGTCTCCGACCTCGTCGAGTACCGACGCCACCACGAGAAGTTGGTTTCGCGTGAGATCGCCGTGCGGCTGCCGACCGAGTACGGGGAGTTCCAGGCGATCGCGTTCCGCGAGAAGCTGACCGGCAAGCACCACGTCGCACTCGTGCACGGGGACGTCGACGGCGCCGACGACGTACTCGTCCGCGTCCACTCCGAGTGTCTGACGGGGGACGTGTTCCACTCTCTCCGTTGCGACTGCGGCGACCAGCTCGATACAGCGCTACAGCGGATCGCGGCCGAGGAGCGCGGCGTCCTGCTCTATATGGCGCAGGAGGGGCGCGGGATCGGGCTTCTGAACAAGCTCAAGGCGTACGAGCTCCAGGAGCAGGGCATGGACACGGTCGACGCGAATCTCGCGCTCGGCTTCGCGGCTGACGAGCGCGAGTGGGGGATCGGCAACCAGATCCTGGCCGACCTCGGGCTGACCACAATCCGACTCTTGACGAACAATCCGAAGAAGGTGTCGGGCCTCGAGGCATACGGGCTGCGGGTGACGGAGCAGGTGCCGATCGAGGTGCCGCCGAATGGGGAGAACCTGCGCTACCTCCAGGCGAAACGTGCGAAGCTCGGGCACCGACTCCACCACCAGGACCTCAAATTCGAGCCGGAGGCAGAGTGAGCGAACTGGACGACGCCCAGGACTGGCCGCTGCGAGACTTCTCGGCGCGGCTGCGCCCGCCGAGCCCGCCGAACGAGCGGGCTGACGAGGCGCGGGATTCCGAGCCGCCTGCCCTGACCCAGGAGATCGCGCTCGAACAGCGGGAGGAACCCGAGCCGGAACCCGAGCTGCCGCAGACGACCGCATCGGAGGTGGAGGTCCTGTACGACGAAGACGACCCGGTCGGTCCAGTCGCCGAGGAGCCCGATCCCGCGCCGCTCGCTGTTCCTGCCGAGGATCTGGCCGCCACGTCGGCTCCAGCCGAGGTCGAAGAAGCGCCCGAGCTCGCCGCCGCTCCGGCGGTGGAGGAGGAGGAGGCGGCCGAGGCGCCAGCTCAGGAACCCGAACCAGAATCAGAACCAGAACCAGAACCAGAACCAGAGCCAGAGCCGCAGCACGCCTCAGGCGACCTCCAGATTCCCGACGGGTACTCGGTGCTCGAGGGCTCGCCGAACGGACAGCGGCGCACGGTCGCGATCGTGATCAGCCGGTTCAACGGCGAGATCACGAACCGGCTGCTCGAATCGGCGCTCGGTGCCCTCGAGGAGGCGGGTGTCTCTCGCGACGCGGTGCTCGTCATGCCGGTTCCCGGCGCGTTCGAGTTGCCGATCGCGGCGATGGCGCTCGCCAAGACACGGCGCTACTCCTGCGTTGTCGCCCTCGGCTGCGTGATCCGCGGCGAGACGCCGCACTTCGACTTCGTCGCCGGCGAAGCGGCGAGCGGGCTCCAGCTCGCCGGGATCGAGACCGGCGTACCCGTCTCGTTGGGCCTGCTCACGTGCGACACGGCCGAGCAAGCCGAGGCACGAGTCGACCGGGGCGCCTGGGCAGCGCGCACCGCCCTCGAGATGGCCGACGCGTTCGCGCAGCTCCGCACGGCCGTGGCCAGGAGCTAGCTACACTTCCCAGCCGCATGTCCAAGATCTGTTCCGTCTGCGGGAAGAAGCCCTCCTTTGGCCATAATCGGAGCCATTCGATGGTGGCGACGAAGCGCCGCTTCGACCCGAACCTCCAGCGCGTCCGCATCGTCGTCGACGGCACGCCCAAGCGGGCGTACGTCTGCACGCGCTGCCTGAAGAGCGGCAAGGTCACAAAGGCCTGAGCAACCCCGCGCCGACGCGCGGGGTCTAATGTCGCGCATGGACTTCGTCCTCGCGTCCTCCGACCTCGGCCGCGTCGCGATCACAGACGACGCGATCGCACAGATCGTCGGCCTGACGGCGGCCGAGTGCTACGGCGTCGTCGGCACCAAGCGGTCCGGCAGGCTCGGCCGACTGCGGATGGGACGCCGGACGACGCGCGGGATCGAAATCTCGGGAACCGATCGCAGCATCACGATCGCGCTCCACGTTGTCGTCGAGCACGGCCTCAACCTCGCCGAGGTCGCCTCCACCGTCCGCAACCGCGTCGCCTACGAGGTCGGTCGGATGACCGGCCTCGAGATCGCCGCGGTCGAGGTGCACATCGAGGCCGTGAAGGTCTCGCCATGACCGCCGCCGATCTCGTCGCGGCTCGCCGGCTGGTCGGGGCAGCGGCGGCTGCCGCCGAGGCGAGCCGCAAGCGAGTCGACGACCTGAACGTCTATCCAGTCCCCGACGGCGATACCGGCACGAACCTGACCCTGACCGTGCGCGCCGTCGTCTCGGCGCTCGAGGGCCTCGAGGAGACCGATCGCGAACGCCTCGCTCGCGAGATTGCCCGCGCGGCCCTGATGGGCGCACGAGGAAACTCCGGCGTGATCCTCTCCCAGATCGTGCGCGGCTTCGTCGAGGCCGCCGCCGCAGCCGACGAGCTCGACTCTCCGACGCTGGCAAAGGCGTTCCGCTCCGCGAGCGACGCCGCCTACCGAGCCGTCCGGAAGCCGGTCGAGGGGACGATGCTGACCGTGATCCGGGAGCTGGCCGAGGAGGCGGAGTCGCAGGTCCGGTCGAGTCCCGCCTTGACCCCCGGCGACTTGCTCCGCGCGCTTGTCGTCCGCGGCGAGGAGGCGGTGGCGCAGACCCCGCAGCAGCTCGAGATCCTCCGGCGTGCGGGCGTCGTGGACGCGGGCGGGGCGGGACTGCTGGAGCTCCTGCGTGGTGTCACCGCCGCCGTCACCGGCGAGGCTCTCCCCGAGGTGGCGCCGCAGCTCGAGCAGGTCGGCGTCGACGCGATCCACCAGGAGCGGTCGAGGTACCGCTACTGCACCGTGTTCGTCGTCGACGGAGAGCAGCTCGACCGAACCGACCTCGAGGCCGTGCTCGAGCCGCTCGGCGATTCGCTGATGGTGGTGGGCGACGAGTCCGCCCTCAAGGTGCACGTTCACACCGACGATCCCGGCGCCGCGCTCTCGCTCGGCGCGGCTCGCGGCGTCCTCGAGGGCATCGAGATCGCCAACATGCACCGGCAGACCGCGGAACGGGAGACACGGCTGCTCGAGCTGGTCCCTGACGACCAGGCGACCGATGTGGTCGCCGTGGTCGCAGGCGACGGGAACGAGCGGATCTTCCGCAGCCTCGGCGCTGCTCAGGTCGTCGACGGCGGCCGGTCGATGAACCCGTCGACGGCCGATATCCTCGCTGCGGTCGAGGCCACCGGGGCACCCGAGGCGATCGTCCTCCCGAACAACCCGAATGTGGTGCTCTCGGCCGAACAGGCTGCCGCCCATGCGGCCAAGCCGGTCCGGGTCGTCCCGACGCGATCGATCCCGGCAGGGATCGCCGCCCTGGTCGCCTTCGACGGCGCGCGCACGGCCGCCGAGAACGTCTCCGAGATGGAGCAGGCGGTCACGGCGATCGCCACCGGAGCGGTGACGACGGCCTCCCGCGACGTCCAGCTCGACGGGCTCGTGGTCGAAAAGGGCTCGTACCTCGGGCTCGCGGAGGGCGAGCCGGTAGCGGGTGGCGCGTCCTTCGAGGACGTCGCTGCCGGGGTTGTCGACGGCCTGCTGGCAGAGCCGCGGAGCGTGCTCACGATCCTCACCGGTGAGGGGTCGCCTGAGCTGAACGGCCTGCTCGGACGGATCAGCGCGGAGCACCCTCGCATCGAGGTGGACGTCCAGGACGGCGGGCAACCGCACTACCACCTGCTGCTGTCGGCGGAATAGCATCGACCGGGTGCCGCTCCGGGTTCTGCTGATCGACGACAACGACGTCTTCCGACACGCACTGGAGGTCCTGCTCACGCTGCGCGGCGACATCGAGATCGCCGGTTCGGATCCCGACGGAGAGCACGTCGTCGACCGCTGCGGCGAGCTCCACCCCGATGTCCTGCTCGTCGACTACCGGCTGCCGGGCCTCGACGGCGTCCAGATCACGAGGCTGGTCCGCGAGCACCATCCGGAGACCGCCGTGGTCGCGCTCACCGCAGCGGCGGGAGAGCGCGAGCTCGGGGCGTTGCTCGAGGCCGGCGCAGTGTCCTGTATCGGCAAAGACCAGCCGCTCGACGCGATCGTCGACGCAGTGCGCGCGGCAGCCCAGCTCGAGGCGCCCGGCTGATGGAGCTCACCGCCGAGAACACCGCGATCGTCCTCGACTCGACCGCCGACTTCCCGCACGGCCCCCAGCGATTCGCCAATTGGCGGATCGTCCCGCTGTACGTCCGCTTCGGGACGGAGACCTTCCGCGACTACGTGGAGCTCGGTCCGGAGGCGTTCTACGAGCGGCTCCGGAGCGCCCCGGAGCTGCCGTCGACCTCCCAACCCACGCCCGCGGACTTCCTCCGCACATACCAAGAGCTGGAGGGATATGACCGGATCCTGTCTCTGCACATTCCCCTGACCCTCTCCGGCACGGTCCAGAGCGCCCGGGTCGCAGGCGAGGAGCTCGGGAACGGGAAGGTCAGGGCAATCGACAGCGGCACGGTCTCGGCGGGGCTGGCGCTCCTCGCGCTCGCGATCCAGGCTCGGCTCGAACGCGGCACGACCGACGAGGAGGTGGACACGGTCGTCGACCGGTTCCAGCTGGAGAGCCGCATCATCTTCACGGTCGACACGCTCGAGTTCCTTGCCCGGGGCGGCCGAATCGGCAAGGCGGCCGCGATGGCCGGCACGCTGCTGAACATCAAGCCGATCCTCGCGATCGAGCACGGCGAGGTCGTCCCGGTGAAGCGCGTGCGGGGCGCGCACAAGGCGTTCCTCGAGTTCGTGGATGCCTTCGAGCAGGGAAGCGTCGACCGGCCCTCGCTCAAGGTCGGGATCGCTCACGCCGACGCACCGGATCGGCTCGAGGCGCTGCGCGAGCTCGTCAGGCGCACCCGGCCAAATGCACAGATCGAAGTCGAATCGATGCTCGGCGCAGTCGTCGGGACGCACGCCGGCCCCGGCGCGGTCGGCTTCTTCTGGTTCGACGATCCGCGGTGAGTGTCGGCGCGCCATCCGGCTGTTGATCGTCGGCGCCCCGCTGGGCGGCCTCCTGCGTCCGGACCGCGTTCCTATACTCGGACCGAGGTGACGCGCCCGACGGCGTTCGCAACCGTGGACCAACCCGAGTCGTGGCCCCGCCTGCGCGGCGCGCCCCGGCCGGAGCGCCTGGAAGCGCCGCTCGACTCGCTCACAGGCGTGGGACCGCGAATCGCGGCTCGGCTGCGCAGGCTCGGTCTCACCACCATCCGCGACCTGCTCGAGCACCGTCCGCGCGACTACCAGCGCTCGGTCGGCGAGAGCCGGATCGTCGACCTGTTCGGCGAGCAGGAGGCGGTGATCGTCGGCGTCGTGCGGAGCGTGTCCCTGCGCCGGCCCCGTCGGCGCCTGACCATCCTCAAGGCGACGGTCGCAGACGAAAGCGGATCGATCCCCGCGGTCTGGTTCAACCAGGACTGGCTGAGGGACAAGCTCGTCCCGGGGACGCGCGTCCGGCTCCGCGGGCAGCTCCGCCGGAACGAGTTCAACGTCAAGTCCTACGACCTGAACGGCGCCGCTGCAACCGCCGATCTCGCTCCGATCTACCCGGCCGGCGAGGAGATCACGCCGCCGCGCCTGCGGGCGCTGGCCGAGCGCGCACTCGAGCTCGTCCCGAACGAACCCGATCCGCTCCCGGCCGCTCTGAAGGCGCGCGAGCGCCTACCGCGGCGCGCCGACGCGCTCTACGCTCTCCACCGTCCACGCACGCTCGAGGAGGCCGAGGCAGGGAGACGCCGGCTCGCCTTCGACGAGCTCTTGCTCCTCCAGCTGGGGCTTGCCCGCCGGACGCGCGAACGGGAGCAGGAAGTCGCGGCCGCCCTGGGCGCGCCCGGCGAGCTGCTCGAGCACTACCGTCGCGCTCTGCGCTTCACCCTCACCGACCACCAGGAGGCGGCAATCGCCGACATCGACCGAGACCTCGCCCGCTCGGTTCCGATGCAGCGGCTCCTCCAGGGCGATGTCGGTTCCGGCAAGACCGCGGTCGCCCTCTACGCGCTCCTGCGCGCGGTCGAGCGCGGCTACCAGGGGGCGCTGATGGCGCCGACCGAGACGCTCGCCGAGCAGCACTTCCTGACCCTCGAAGAGATCTGCCTCGAGCTCGGCGTCACGTGCGGACTGCTGACGAGCTCGGTCGGCAAACGCGCCCGCGACGCCGCCGCGGGCGCGTCGATCCTCGTCGGTACGCACGCCCTGATCCAGGAGGGGGTCGATCTCGCGCGGGTGGGCGTGGCCGTGGTCGACGAACAGCACCGCTTCGGCGTCGAGCAGCGCAAAGCCTTGGCCGAGGGCCGGACGCCGCACGTCCTGCACATGACCGCAACGCCGATCCCGCGCACCCTTGCGCTCACCGTCTACGGCGACCTGGCGGTGAGCGAGATCGCGAAGCCTCCGGCCTCGCGGAAGCCTGTCGTGACCCGCTGGGTGGAGGACCGGCGCGCGGCCGAGGCGTACCGCCGGCTCACGCGGCTACTCCTCGAGGGGCGCCAGGCCTACGT
>JBKPPY010000096.1:0-6149 GCA_046733845.1 Actinomycetota bacterium
ACCGAGGGGGGTGCACGGGCGCCGATGCGCAGCGCGTGCGTGAGCTCGTGGGGGATCGGACGGACGGCGATCGGGTCGTCCTCGACCGGATCGTGATCAAGGCGGGGAAGCGCTAGCCGTGGCGATCATCGTCGACCGCGACACGAAGCTCGTCGTCCAGGGGCTGACCGGACGCGAGGGCACGTTCCACGGGCTGCGCAACCGCGGCTACGGGACGCAGCTGGTCGCCGGCGTCACCCCGGGCAAGGGCGGACAGAACGTCGAGGGCGTGCCGGTCTTCGACACCGTCGCCGACGCGGTCTCGGAGACCGGCGCGAACACAACGATGATTTTCGTTCCGGCCCGCTTCGCCACCGACGCGATCTACGAGGCGGTCGACGCGGGAATCCGGACCGTCATCTGCATCGCCGAGGGTCTTCCGGCGCACGACATGCTGCGCGTCTACACCTACATCCGGCCGCGGGGCGTGACCATGCTCGGGCCGAACTGCCCCGGTGCGCTGTCGCCGGGGAAGGCCAACGTCGGGATCATCCCGGCCGAGATCTTCACGTCCGGTTCGATCGGCCTGGTCTCCCGCTCCGGGACGTTGACGTACCAGATCGGCCACGAGCTGACCGGTCTCGGCCTCGGGAACTCCACGATCGTCGGGATCGGCGGCGACCCGATCGTCGGCTCCTCGTTCATCGACGTGCTCGGCCGATTCGAGGCCGACGCGGAAACCGAGATGGTCGTCATGGTCGGCGAGATCGGCGGCGACGAGGAGGAGAAAGCGGCGCGGTTCATCGCCGCCGAGATGTCCAAGCCGGTCGTCGCCTACATCGCGGGCTTCAGCGCGCCGCCGGGGAAGACGATGGGTCACGCCGGCGCGATCATCACCGGCTCGTCGGGGACTGCGCAGGCGAAGAAGGAAGCGCTCGAAGCGTGCGGCGTGCGAGTGGGCACGTCGCCGACCGAGGCGGCGCAGCTCGCCGCCGAGGTGCTGCAGGGCACGTAGTCCGGGCCCACGCCCTGACTAGACTGGAGCCGTGGCCGTCATCTCCTTCGCGCGCGGCGTCCCGGCGCCTGAATGCCTCCCCGTCGAGGCACTGGCCGAGTGCGCGCGGGCGGCCCTCGAGCGCGACGGGACGACGATCCTCAACTACGGGCCGGTCGGCGGCTACGCGCCGCTCCGCGAGTGGGTGGCGGCGCGACACGGGGTCGAGCCCTCGCAGGTCCTGATCACGAACGGCTCGCTCCAAGGGCTTTCGCTGATCGCCGGGCTGCTGGTCGAGCCCGGGACGCGTGTACTGGTCGAGGGTCCGACCTACGATCGCGCGCTCCACATCGCTGCACGTCATCACGGGAAGGCGACCGTGGTTCCGACCGACGATGACGGCCTCGACCCTGAGGCGCTTGAGCTCCCCGCCGCGTTCCTGTACACGATTCCGACGTTCCAGAACCCAAGCGGTCGCACGCTCTCGCTCGAGCGCCGCCGGGCGCTGGCGGAGCTTGCGCGCGAGGGGCAGGTGCTCATCCTGGAGGACGACCCGTATTCGCTCGTCCGCTACGAAGGCGAACCCCTGCCGAGCGTGTACGAGCTCGCAGGCGGCGAGGGCGTCGTGTACTCCTTCTCCTTCTCGAAGATCGTCAGCCCGGGGCTCCGCGTCGGCTACCTGATCGGCCCGGCCGAGCTGATTGCCCGGCTCGAGGCTCTGGCGGTGCAGACCTACCTCACCCCGGCTCTCCTCCCGCAGGCGACCGTCCACGAGTTCGTCAGCCGTGATCTCCTCGATGCGAACATCGAGCGGGTGGTCGGACTCCTGCGGGAACGTCGGGACGCGATCCTCGAGGCCTTCGAGCGCGAATTGCCAGAGGGGACGTCGTGGAGTCGCCCGGAAGGCGGCTATTTCACCTGGCTGGACTTCCCGGAGGGCACGGATGCGGGGGCCCTTCTGGACGCGGCGACTGCGGCCGACGTCACGTTCGTGAAGGGGACGGACTTCTACCCGCCCGGCACGGGTGGCGACGCGTCAGCGCGTTTTGCCTTCAGCTTCGTCTCCCCCGCCGACATCGGCGCGGGCGTCGCGCGGCTTGCGAGCCTTCTTGGCGAGCTGCGCTCGGCGGCGGTGGCGGTATAGCTGCGAGAGCAGCACGCCGCCGAGCAGGCCGACAGCGAGCAGCAGCAGGATCATCCAGACGACGTGCACGTTCGCGGTCGCGAACACGAAGTGGACGTTGATCTGCTGGCTGTTCTCGGCGACGAACGCAATCGCCCAGGCGATCGCGAAGAGCAGCAGCCCGATCTTCACGTAGAGCCAGGGCTGCCAGGTCGACGGCCGGTCCTCTTCGGGGCTCTCGTCCTCCGCCGTCGTCACGACCGAAGCGGCGCCCGCCTCGGGCGGCTCGGCGGGCGGCCGACTCGCCGTCGGAGATTCGGGAATGCCTGGCGGCTGGGGCGTGCTCACGGCGGCGATCCTACGCCGTCGCGACCTCTCGGGCGAAGGCGCTCACCGGGCGCGGGACGAGTCGCGGTTGCTGCGGCGGCACGAGCACGCCTCGCACCGTGCTCCGAAAGGTCGGGCAGGGCGACTCGAGCATCAGCGCACACAGACCGGCCTTGTGGAAGTAGCAGTCCTCGCAGGTCACTTCACGCTTGCCCAACTCGACTCCCTCGTCGCTCCCGACGTCAACGAACCGAGAGCGATGATAGGACGGTTGAGCCGTGGTTCAAGGGGGCCGTCCGCGAAAAACCTGCTCTTTGCGGACGATTCGAAATCGCGTGTTTTGCAGCGGTTTTTAGCGCTTCGCAGGGAGGGTTGCCAGCGCATGCAACGCCTGTCGAAAACTCTCCACAGGAATGATCCGGACCGACCCTGCGTACTTGCGGGCTTCTTTTGCGTTATCCCCAGCAGGCACAAGGAAGACGTCCACGCCGGCCCGGCGCACCCCGAGCGTCTTCTGCTTGACGCCGCCGATCGGTGCGACGGTGCCGTCCGGCAGCAGCTCGCCCGTGGCGGCGACCTTGTGGCCGCGGTCGATCCGATGGCCGAGCTCCTCGAGCACGTCGAGGGCGAATGCCAGGCCGGCCGACGGACCGCCGATCGAACCGGCGTCGATGCTCACGCCGATGGGCAGCTTCGCCTGGGTCGCCTGAAGCACGAGGACGCCGATCACGGCCCGCTTCGCGTCGTGCGGGTCGCCGATCGTCTTCGCCCGAGCCTGGCGGAGCTCTTTCCCGTTCCGAACGGTCAGCCGAACCGTGTCGCCGGGTCGGTGCTGCGAGAGCAGCCTTCGCAGGTCGGTCGTCGTTCGCACCGGACGGCCGTTGACTCCGACGATCACGTCCGTGGGCCGGATCCCCGCCTTGGCCGCCGGCGAGCCGACGAGCGTCTGGTCGACGAGGGCACCCGTCGAGCCCACCTTCACGTCGTAGCCGAGGTACTTGAGCGCGACGGCGGCCGCGATGTCCTGCGAGCGGGCCATCTCGCTCAGGTCCTCGACGCGGCGCTGGCTGTCGCTCACGCCGGGCGGGTTGACCTGGTCCTCCGGAACGAGCGTCGCTCCGTCGTGGATCCACGGGAAGAGCTGCTCGAACAGCTTCGCCCGGCGGACAATCACCGCGTCGTAGTAGATCCCTGCAGGGCCGGCGGGATCCTTCCCGCCCTGCACCGTCACGAGCGGCGCGACCGGGCGCGCCTTGTCCGGCAGGAAGACGTAGTCGTCGGACGGGACGATCCACAGCACCGCCGCGGTGATCGCCAGCAGGAGCGCGCCGGTGAGGGCGATCTTGCCGAAGGGGATCCGGGCTCTGGTCAGAGGAGGTTGCGGGTGAGGCCGCCGTCGACCGGAACGACCGTCCCGGTGACATAGCTTGCGCGGTCGGAGGCCAGGAAGCAGGCGACGGCCGCGATCTCCGCAGGGTTACCGATACGGCCGATCGGGATGTGGGAGACGTCCCGGACGCCCGGGACCGACCGGAGGCGCTTCGTGTCGATCAGGCCGGGCGCGATCGTGTTGACGGTGATGCCCGTGGTGCCGACCTCCCGGGCCAATGTCTTCATCCAACCGACCACGCCGGGGCGGAGCGCGTTCGAGAGCGCGAGGTTGTCGATCGGCGAACGTACCGAGCTCGACTCGATGTTGACGATCCGGCCCCGTCCGCTCGCCTCAAGGTACGGCAGGCACAGGTTGGTCAGCCGGATCGCCGAGAGGAGGAGGAGCTCGACGGCGCTCTCGACTGCCTCGTCGCTTACCCCTGCCGCCGGGCCGGGCGGCGGGCCGCCGCCGTTGTTGACGAGCACGTCGATGCCCCCGAAGGCGCCGACGGTGGTGTCCACGAGACGCGCGAGGTCGTTCGGCACGGTCAGGTCGCCGCGGACGGCAAGGGCGCCGATCCGATCGGCTTCTCGCTCGAGCAGGTCGCGCCTGCGTCCGAACATCGCCACGTTGGCGCCTTCGGCGGCGAGCGCCTCGGCAATCGCGAGTCCCATGCCGGAGGAGGCACCGCATACGATCGCCGTCCTGCCGCGGAGCCCGAGATCCATTTCGTGCAGCTTAGAGACGGCGTCAGAAGCCTCGTCGCACCTCTTAGCTGTTCCTCAGGACGTGGGTGAGCTGGCCGATGACTTCGTGTCGCTTCCGTCGTCTAACGCAAGGACGAGCTGGAAAGGAGCGAGTATGAAAATCGGCTTCCCAGGCGAGTCCGTCGAATATCGGGCCGCGCGTAATCGGCTGCTCGAGCAGGAGATCGAGCTGCGTCGAACGATGGAGGCGGTTGCAGCCGCCAGGCGTCGTCTCCCTCCGGGCGGTGTGGTGCCCGAGGACTACGTCTTCTCCGGGAAGGGACCGGACGGCTCCCCGGCCGACGTCCGGCTCTCCGACCTGTTCGTACCAGGAAGGAACTCGCTGGTCATCTACAGCTTCATGTTCCCGCGCGACCCAGCCGACTCGAGCCCGGGTCCTGCGAACGGGGAGACGGCGCTCCTGCCCCTCGACGAGGGGCCTTGCCCCTCGTGTACCGCGCTGCTCGACCAGTTCGAGGGCGCTGCCGACCATGTACGGCCGCTGGCCAACCTCGCGGTGGTCGCGAAGACCTCTCTGGACCGGCTGCTGACCTTCTCGGAGGAACACGGTTGGCGGCGGCTACGTCTCCTGTCGTCGGCGGGCAACACGTACAACCGCGACTACTTGGCTGAGACACCTGAAGGCCACCAGAGGCCGATGCTGACGGTGTTCCATCGCGACGGATCGACGATCCGGCACTTCTGGAGCTCGGAGCTCTTGTACGCGCCGACCGATCCTGGAGAGGACCCGCGGCACGTCGGCACTCTCGAGCCGCTCTGGAACCTGCTCGATCTCACTCCCGAGGGGCGCCCGGCGGACTGGTACGAGCAGTTTCGCTACTGACAAGCCGAACGCAGCGGGACAGGCTTCAGCCTGTCCCCGGGCCTTCTTTGGGACGGGCAGGGCGTCACGTAAACGCGGCTGCTTCACGGCGGGCGAGGGCGTCCGCCAGGCGATCTGTGTGGTTCGACCAGATCACGGCAGCAGCCTCCTCCGGCGCGAACCAGCGCGACTCTGACGCCTCGTCCGTCGCGTGCGGCTCGCCGTCCAGGTACCGGCACTCGAAGCACACCGAGACGTACTGAACGACGGTTCCGTCTGGGTAGGCGACCGTCGTCCGCGCCGGGTCGGAGTAGACGCCGGTCAAGCGGACGATTTCGGTCCGGCAACCGGTCTCCTCCTCGATTTCCCGGGTTGCCGCGACTGCGACCGACTCGCCGAGCTCGATCACACCGCCGGGCAGCGCCCACTCGCCGTTGTCCCGGCGTCGTTGCAGGAGGACACGGCCCGCCTCGTCGAGAACGACGGCGCATGCCGCGGCGGGTCGCATCTGGCTACTTCTTCTTCAGGACGCCGACGACGTCGCGGACGGCGGCGGCGGACTCCTTGAACATCCGCTTCTCGTCCGCGCTCAGCTTCAGCCGGACGATCTCCTCGACGCCGCCGGCGCCGAGCTTCACCGGGACGCCCATATAGAGGCCGCGGACGCCGTACTCGCCGTCGAGGTACGCGGTGCAGGGAAGCACGCGCTTCTCGTCGAGCATGATCGCGTCGACCATCTGTGCCGCCGCCGCTCCGGGCGCGTACCAGGCAGACGTGCCGAGGAG
>JBKPPY010000097.1:0-6917 GCA_046733845.1 Actinomycetota bacterium
GTGCCTGCCCGACCAGTACGCCTTTGGGCCGGCGTTCTGGGTGGCGCCGGTGCTCGACAACGGCGTGCGCGAGCGGCGCGTTGAGCTGCCGCGCGGCGAGTGGATCGACTACTGGACCCACGAGCGTGTGCAGGGCGGGCGCGAGCTGATCGCTGCGGCGCCGCTCGGTCGCATCCCGCTCTGGGTGCGCTCGGGCTCGATCGTCGTCACGTACCCAGCTCCCCACGTGGCGGCGGGCTTGGGCGATGTGGCCGAGGCCGAGCGGCCGCTCGAGGCCACGCTGTGGGGAGAGCCGAAGCTCGGCTCGGCGGGAGTGCGACTGGCCGACGGCACGCGCATCAAATGGCACCGCGGCGAGTGGACGGTCGACCCCGATCGCGACGTGACCCTGGCCGTCCTCTAACGACCGGAGCCCGCCAGGTGGCGGGCTCCGGGGCTGACGATCGTCAGCGTGCGCGCAGGCTCAGGAGGTAACTCGTTTCGGCGCCTGCCGCCGCGCGGAGGAGTGCGCGTCGCCGGGTGCCGTGCTTCTTGCTTTGCTTGCGCTTGCGGTCTGAGAAGCGAGAGTCGGACTCGCGGCCCGCGGCCTGACGGGCTTGATCGGTTACAGCGGTCATGGCTACCCTTTCCGTGGGGTCTCGTAGGAAAGTTCGATGAGTATCGTACCAAAAGTTCGATAATCGTCGTATTAAGGCCAGTTAGGAATGTCCCGAGTTTTGCCGCAGCCGCACGTGGACGAGCTTGATCTCGTCGCCGTCCTGCATGCCCTGAGCGATCCGATGCGCCTCGAGATCGTGCGCGAGCTTGCGCACGCCGGCGACGGCCGTCCGTGCGGAAGCTTTGACGTGCCCGTGACGAAGTCGACGCTCACGCATCACTTCCGTGTGCTGCGCGAGGCCGGCGTGCTGGCCCAGCGCCACGACGGCACCACGAAGCTCTGCACGCTCCGAGCGGGCGATCTGGAGATGCGCTTCCCGGGTCTGCTCGACGCCGTGTTGAGCGCGACGCCTGAGCCGGTCGCTGAGCCGGTCGCCTAGGGCTCGAGCAGACGCTTCACGGCACGCCGCGCCCGCGCCGGCGCCCTCTTATCGTCGAAGAGCACGAGCATCTGGTTCAGGCACATGGCCACCCCGTTCAGCTCGAACGCGAGCTGGGCGGGATCGGTGTCGCGCGGGAGCTCTCCGGCGCGCACGGCCACCTCGGCGTCGGCCCGCAGGGTGGCAAGCCAGCGGCCCTGTGCCGCGGCCACGGCGTCGTGGATCGGGCCCTCGCGCGCGTCCCACTCGGTGGCCGCGGTGGTGACGAAGCAGCCGCCGGGGAACACGCGGCGGGTGAGGTGGGAGATCCAGTTCTCGCAGACCGCGGCCAGGCGCTTGCGCCCCGCCGGCAGATCGGCCGCCGGGTCCCAGACGTCCTCCTTGAAGATCTCGGTCGCGCGCTGGAGCACGGCAAGCTGCAGCGACTCCTTCGATCCGAACGGTCCCACCACGCCCGCCTTACTGAGGCCCAGCTCGTCGGCGAGCGTGCCGATCGTCAGTCCCTCGAGGCCCTCGATCGACGCGCGGGCCACCCCGTGGTCGACGATGGCCGCGCGGGTGAGGGCGGCGTCTGCGGCGCTGCTTCGCGGACTCACGGTCACCAGTCTACCGTCAGCTATTTAACGAACGCTCGTATGGTAAGGTGCGGCCATGCGCTGCAGATGGCTGGGTTGGGCGGGTGTCGAGGTCGAGCACGACGGCGAGCGGCTGGTGATCGATCCGCTCGGGAACCCGGGAGCTCTGTACGCCGTGCTGGGCGACGCCGCCGCGGGAGTGACCCTCCCCGAAGTGGTGGAGCCCGCGCCGGGCGCGGTCGCCGGCCTGGTGAGTCACCTGCATCGCGACCACGCCGATGCGCCCGCGCTGAAAGCCGCTCTCGCCGACGGCGCGCCCGTCCTACTGCCCGAGCCGGGCGGCGGCCCGACCTCCGAGGAGGCCGGTTTGCTGCAGGCCACGCGCGAGCTCGAGCAAGAGGGCTTGGCGCTGCGTCACCTGGACGCGTGGGAGATCGTCGAACTTGGGCCGTTCACCATCACCGCACTGCCCGCTGCCGACGGCACCGGCGACCCCCAGCTGAGCTGGGCGGTGGAGGCGGGTGGACAGCGGATCGTCCACTGCGGCGACACGCTCTTCCACGGCTGGTGGTGGCGCGCCGCGCTGCGGGCCGGTCCGTTCGACGCCGCATTCCTGCCGATCAACGGCGCCGTGCTCGACTTCCCCTGGCGCCAGCCGCCGAGCCCGCTGCCGGGAGCGATGACGCCTGAAGAGGCCGCCGTGGCGGCCCAGGCGCTGAGCGCGCAGCGCGCGGTGCCCATGCACTTCGGAGCGTTCGACCTCGAGCCCTACTACCGCTCGATTCCGGACGCGCTCGATCGCTTCCTAACCGCGGCGGGCGACCAGGCGTACCGGCTCGAGGTGGGGGAGGAGCTCGCGCTGGTCTAGTGGTGCTCGTGCACCACGGCATGTCCTTTGCCGCGCGCGATCAGATAGCGGTTGGCCAGGAACGCGAACGGATAGGCGATCGCGAACCCCGCCGCGATGCTGCCCCAGAAGAGCGCGTCGCCGAGGCCCGCGTCGAGCGCTGACGGGATCAGGATCACGGTGAGGTTGTCGATCAGCTCCATGATCGTGATCGAGACCGTGTCCGCGGCCAGCGCGGTGGACACCACCGTGCGGGCAGGCAGCCCCGCGCGCACCAGCGGCAGCGCGGTGAGGCCGAAGCCGAACAGGTAGGCCAGCCCAACCGCAAGCGCGATCTGGGCCAGGTCGCCCCAGCCGAGCGCGGTGGCGATCGCCATGCCAGCCACCTCGCCGATCACGCAGCCGGTGAGGCAGTGGTTGGTCGCCTTGATCGCCAGTGAATTGAGGGCCATCACTCGACGATAGAAAGCACGCGGGCGGGTCCCACGACCCGCCCGCGTTGACCCCAACCCGTAGCTCGCTTACTCGGCGAGCTTCAGGTTCTTCCAGAAGTCGGTGCTGTGGCGATCGCGCAGGCGCGCGCGAGACACGACCGTGCCCGGCGTGAGGTCACTGCTATCGCAGTTCTCCGCCTGGTCCTCGTTCTCGTTCTCGTTCTCGACGTCGACGCCGTTGTCGTCGTTCTGATCGTGACGCTCGACCTCGTTGTCGTTGTCATCGCCACGATCGTCGCCGCTGTTGTCGTCGCCACCGTCGTGCGACGCACGTGCGCGGGTGTCGTTCGCGTCGTTCTCGTTCTCGCACTCGATCTCAGTGCGGCGAGTGACCTTCGCGGTCACGACCTTGCCGCTGGCCTTCTTGATGGCCAGCATGCCGTTGTTGAAGGACTCCACGGTCCCCGAGATCGTCCGGTCGCGTCCGTGGCCGTGATGCGCCAGCGCCACCGCCGGCAGCACCGCCGCGGCTACAAGGCACGCTCCCAGAGCGAGCAGCGTGAGTGTCCGTCTCATCTCCGTCTCTCCCAGTGGTCGGGTTCACACTGGGAACACGGCGATCGCGCGAAAACTCACGCGGGAGCGCTCAACTGCGGCGACGGCGCAACAAGAACAGCACTACCAGTGCAATTCCTACAAGCACGCGCGGGTCGCGCAGGCGCTCGCGGGCCACGCCCGTCACGATCGGCACGATGTCGAGGCCTTCGCTCGCACCAGCCGGAGGGGGCGGAGGAGGAGGCGGTGGCGGTGCTGCGGCGGCCGGCGCCTCGGCAACCGGTGCGGGCTCCGGCGGCGGCGCCTCAGCGGCCGCAGGCGGGGCCTCCTGAGCCCCGCCGAGCATCGCGGCCAGGTTCTCCGCGAACTGGTCGACGATCTTGCCCGACACCTCCTGGATCACGCTCTGGCCCATCGCCGCCGCGCGGCCGCTCAGCGCCACCTCGGTGGCGATCGTCCCGCGCGTGGTGCCGTCCTCGCCCGACAGGTGCATCTCGACTTGCGCGGTAGCGGTGCCCTGTCCGCGTGACTCGCGCGCCCGCGCGCTCATCACGGCGCGGTGCTGTTCGGGGTCTTTCGAGACGATCTCGACCTGGCCGCGGTACTGCATCGACACCGGGCCGACCTTCACCTTGATGCCCACGCTGTAGGCGTCGTCGCCTGTCCGCTCGAGCACCTCGGCGCCGGGCACGCAGGGGGCCACCCGCTCGACGTCGAGCATGGTCTCCCACACCTGCTCGAGCGGCGCCTGTACCTCGAACTCGTTCTCAAACTCCATGAAGGACCTCCTTGGGGATGGGCAGCCCGGCCGCGGCCAACACGGCCTCGTAGTCTGCCCACGTGTCCACGTCGGGGGGCACGTGGCCCGGCACGGGCACCTCGGCAACGTCGGCGACGTGACGGTCGAGCAGCTTCCACACGCCCTTATCGCCGTGCAGCTCTGCCAGCTCGCCGAACACGGAGCGGTTGAACGCCAACGGGTGGCCGCGGCCGTCCTCGTAGCGGCATACCGCGAGCGGCGCCGAGCCGATCCCGGCGAGCAGCGACAGGACATTGGCGCCGGTCACCCCGGGCTGGTCGCCGAGCATCAGTACGAGCACGTCGCACGCCGGGTCGACCACCTCGAGTGCCGCCACGATCGACGACGAGCAGCCCTCGCCGTAGCTCTCGTTCACCACCACGTCGGCGCCGTTCAGATCAACGGCAGAAGAGACCTCCGCGGCGCTGCCACCGAGCGCCACCACGAGCTGGTCGAAGGGGCACGATCCACAGGCGGTGGCCACCACGTGCCCGAGCAGCGTGCGCTCGCCGTACGGCAGCAGCTGCTTGGGGCGTCCTAGCCGCGACGATCCGCCCGCGGCCAGCACGAGCCCTGTGACGAAGCGGCTCACGAGTGCGGCTGGGCGAGGTAGCGGTCCGGATCGGCCTCGAACTCGTGCAGGCAGTGATCGCTGCAGAAGTAGAAGAGCTGGCCCTCGTATTCGAGCTGGCAGCTGCCGACGGCCACCACGATGCTCATGCCGCACACCGGGTCGGCCGCCGCAGTGGGCATTGCGTCCGACGCGGCGACTGCCGGCGGCTCGTGCCGCGCCGACACGATCTCCGCGAGGATCGACAGGGCGATCTCCTCGGAGGTTGTCGCTCGGATCGCGAGGCCCGCCGGCGTGCGCAGCTCGGCGAGCCGCGCGGTGGGCACGCCCAGCTCCCGCAGCGACTCGCGCACCGCCTCGCCGCGCGTCCGACTCGCGACGAGTCCCACGTACGGCACGCCCTGCTCCAGCGCGGCGGCCAGCGCACGCTCCTCGTCACGGCCATGCGACGCCACCACCACCGCGGCGTCGTCGGTCAGCTCGGGCATCCCGGCGCTGACCAGCACGTCGTAGCCCAGCAGCTTGCCGAGCGAAGCCAGCGCGAACGCGATCGGCGTCTCGCCCACCACCGCGATGCGCGGCGCGGGCAGCCGCGGCTCGAGGAAGATCTCCAAAGCGCCTCCACTCAGACAGTCGTTGTGGACCACAATGGCGCCCTCGGCCGCATCCTCGTCGCCCTCGTCGGGCACGATGCGCAGCAGCAGCGGCTCGCCGGTCTCGAGCGCCCTCAGCGCCTGCAGCCGGACCGAGGTCTCAGCGCAGGCGCCGCCTACGAAACCCTCGATCGTCCCGTCGCCGAGCACGATCGCGGAGTCGCCCGCGCGCACGCTCGTTGGGTGCTGCGCGCGGACGACGGTCGCGGTGACGAACGGGATCCGCTCGGCGGCGAGCGCATCCGCCCGCCGCGCGAGCTCGGAGCTCATCATTGAGGCGGCTCCGCCCGGCCCTGCATCGCGTCCCACACGCGGGACGGGGTGCACGGCATGTCCATGTGCCGGAGGCCGATCGCGTCCACCACCGCGTTCACGATGGCAGGCGGCGAGCCAACCGTCGGCGACTCGCCCACGCCCTTCGCGCCAATCGGATGGTGCGGCGACGGCGTCACCGTCTCACCGAGCTCGAAGTTGGGCACTTCCTTCGAGGTCGGGATCAGGTAGTCCATGAACGATCCGCCGAGGCAGTTGCCCTCCTCGTCGAACGCGATCAGCTCCATCAGCGCGATGCCGATGCCCTCGGCCAACCCGCCGTGGATCTGTCCCTCCACCACCATCGGGTTGATCTTCACGCCACAGTCGTCGACCGCGATGAAGCGCCGCACCTTCACCTGCCCGGTGCCCGGGTCCACGTCGACCACGCACACGTATGCACCGAACGGGAACGTGAGGTTGGGCGGGTTGTAGACCGTCTCGGCGTCGAGCGTTCCCTCAACGCCCTCGGGCAGGTCCGTGGCGCCGTGGGCGCCCAGCGCGATCTCCTGGATCGTCTTGCCGACCGACGGGTCGCCCTTCACGAACCAGCGGCCCTTCTCCCACTCGAGGTCGTCGGGCGAGGCCTCGAGCATCGCCGCGGCGATGTGGCGGGCCTTCTCGCGCACCTTCCGCGCCGTGACCGCCGTGGCCGCGCCGGACACCGGCGTGGAGCGGCTGCCGTAGGTGCCGAGGCCGAACGGGGTGCGGTCGGTGTCGCCGTGCACCACCTCGATGTCCTCGGGCGGGATGCCGAGCTCCTCGGCCACGATCTGGGCGAACGTGGTCTCGTGGCCCTGACCCTGTGACTGGCAGCTCACGCCGAGCACAGCCTTGCCGGTGGGGTGCACGCGCAGGTCGGCACCGTCGGCCATGCCCAGGCCGGCGATGTCCATGTGCTTGCGTGGCCCGGCCCCGACGGTCTCGGTGAAGAACGCCACGCCGATCCCCATCAGCTCGCCGCGAGCGCGCTTCTCCTCCTGCTCGCGACGGAGCTCCTGGTAGCCCGCCATGTCGAGCGCCTTCTGCAGCGCCACCGGGTAGTCGCCCGAGTCGTACTCCCAGCCGGTCTTCGACTGGTAGGGGAACTGGTCGGGCTGGATCAGGTTCTTCATCCGCAGCTCGGCTGGGTCC
>JBKPPY010000098.1:0-27095 GCA_046733845.1 Actinomycetota bacterium
AGGTAAGGGTCAGGCTGAAGCCTGACCCTTCTGGAGAAGGATCGGGACGGTCAGGTCCTTTGGGCCCGGTGGCTTGCGGATCTCGCGCCACGTGCACTGCTTCGCGTCCTTGTCGTCGCGGAAGCGGAGCAGCCGGGTGCCGTGGCGGAACCGGTGGCCTTGCACCTTGTCGTACCGGACTTCGACGACCAGCTCGGGCCTCACTGACGACTCGGCCAGCTCGCCGCCGCCCCAGCGGTTCGGTTCCGAGAAGCCGCGGTCGGGCGCGTCCTTGAGGAGCGGCTTGATTCGCTTCAAGATCTCGTCGTGGCGGGTCGCAGCCACCGCCGCCGACCCGACGTAGTCGAGACCGCCGTCGTCGCGGTACAGGCCGAGCAGGAGGGTTGCGAGCGAGGTCGGCTTGGACTTCCAGCGAACACCGACGACGACGCAGTCGGCCGTCTTGAGCGCCTTCACCTTGACCACGCCCTCCCGCGAGCCGGGAAGGTAGGCAACGCCGAGTCGCTTGGCGATCACGCCGTCGAGTCCTGCGGCGTCGAGCTCGTCGATCCAGCCTGAAGCGACCGCGGGGTCGCGGGTCGCGGGCGAGATCCGGAAGCTCTTGGCCAGCTTCTCCAGCTCGCGGCGCCGCTTCTCGAGCGGCTGCTCGTGGATCGGCTTGCCCTTCCAGAGCAGGACGTCGAACGCGACGAACTGGGCCGGGATCTCCGCGGACAGCTTGCGGACGCGGCTCTCCGCAGGATGGAGCCGCATCTGCATGGCGTCGAAGTCGAGGCGGCCGCCGCGCTCGATCACGATCTCGCCGTCGAGCGCGGAGTGGGGCGGAAGCAGGTCGCCGAGGGGGCGCAGCTCCGGGAAGTAGCGCAGCAGCGGGCGCTCGTTCCTGCTCCAGAGCGCGAGCTCGCCGCCGTCGTTCTCGAGCACGCCACGGAAACCGTCCCACTTCGGCTCGTACTGCCACTCGCCGTCGCTCTGGGGCAGCTCGCGGACGAGCTCGGCCTCCATCGGCGGAAACGGCACGTTCTTTCCGGGCACCCTGGGACGCTATCGCGTCGTTAGGCTCTCCGACCATGCGCAGGGTCGTCGTCACCGGCCTCGGAGCTGTCACCCCGCTCGGGAACGATCACCGTGCGACCTGGGAAGCGGCCGTCGCCGGGCAGAGCGGGATCGACTTCATCAGCACGTTCGACACGAGCGGCTTCCCGGTGCGGATCGCCGCCGAGGTGCGCGGCTTCGACCCCGCTGCGGTCGTCGGCCCGAAGGAGGCCCGCCGGCTCGACCGGAACGTGGTGATGGGGGTCGCCGCCGCCGCGGAGGCGGTCGAGGATGCCTCGCTCGACAGCGTGTACGACCCCGATCGCGTCGGTGTGCTCTTCGGAACCGCGATCGGCGGTCTGATCGGAATCACCGAGCAGCACCAGATCTACCTCGAGCGCGGCGCCGACCGGGTCTCGCCCTACTTCATCCCGAGCGTGCTGGTCGACACTGCGAGTGGCCAGATCGCGATCGCGCTCGGGCTGCGAGGTCCGAACTACGCGCCGGTGTCGGCCTGTGCGACGGGCTCGACCGCGATCGGGGAGGCGGCGGAGGTCATTCGCCGTGGCGCTGCCGACGCGGTGCTCGCGGGCGGTGCCGAGGCCTGCCTCCACCCACTGATCCTCGCGGGATTTTGCGCGATGCGGGGGCTCGCCGCCGAGGAGGAGTATCCGCCGCGCGCGTCCAGGCCGTTCGACCTCACCCGCAACGGGTTCGTCATGGGGGAGGGAGCGTGCGTGCTCGTCCTCGAGGAGCTCGAGGCGGCGAAGGCCCGCGGCGCACGGATCTACGCCGAGGTGCTCGGGTACGGAGCCTCCAACGACGCGCATCACCTGGCGCAGCCCGATCCGGCGTCGGTCGGCGTCGTCGAGATGATGCGCGCGGCGCTCGATGCGGCCGGAGTCGAGCCCGAGCGAGTCGGGTACATCAACGCGCACGGCACCTCGACTCCGCTCGGCGACCTGGCCGAGACGAAGGCGATCAAGGAGGTGTTCGGCGACCATGCCTACCGGCTCGCCGTCTCGTCGACGAAGTCGATGACCGGTCACTGCTTCGGGGCGGCGGGTGCGGTCGAGGGGATGATGTGCGTGCTTGCGATCCACGAAGGTGTCCTCCCGCCGACGATCAACTACGAGACACCCGACCCCGAGTGCGACCTCGACTACGTTCCGAACGAAGCCCGCTCGGTACAGGTGGACGTCGCCCTTTCGAACGCGATGGGCCTCGGCGGCCACAACGGCTGCGTCCTGTTCGGGCGCGTCTGAGCCAGCCTCGTCAGAGGGACAGTCCCTGGAACGGAAGCGTCACGAGCCGTCCACAACCGCGGGGGTCAGCTCCGCCAGCGAGCCGAGAACGACGTCCGCGTCGGCGAGCGCCTCGTCGCCGGGCGGAAAGGACGGGTTCGGGATCGCGATCAGGCGCATGCCCGCAGCTTTCGCGGAGCCGATGCCGGCGTGGGAGTCTTCGATCGCAGCTGCCCGCGTGGGCTCGGCGTCGAGCCGCCGGCAGGCCTCCAGGTAGACGTCTGGGGCCGGCTTGCCGCGTGCCACCTCCTCGGACGACACCGTCGCCCGAAAGAGCCGCGCCAGGCCGGACAGCTCGAGCACGAGGTCGATCAGCGGCCGGTTCGACGACGACGCAAGCCCGAGCGGCCAGCGGGCGGCCAGCCGCTCGACCGCCTCGATCGAACCGTCGACGAGCGGCAGCTGTCCGCGATAGCGATCGGCCATCAGCTCGACCACTTCGGCCGCGATCTCGTCGGGGGATTCCGGCAGTCCGACGTGCTCGTGCATGTACCGGGACCACTCGGGCGAGCTCATACCCATCATCGCGCGCTGCTCCTCCGGGCCGTACCGTCCACCTCGCTCGCGTGCCAGCTGCTCGCGAACGTCGGCCCACAGCTCCTCGCTCTCGATTAGCACTCCGTCCAGGTCGAAGACGACGGCCTCGATCACAGCGACCTGTAACCCGACTCGATATGCACAAGGGGCGGCGCGTTCTCGCCGAGCTCGACCGAGAGAACTTCGCCAACGAAGAACGTGTGGTCCCCGGTCTCGTGCTCGGAGGCGATCCGGCACTCGAGCCACCCGATCGCGCCGACGAGGAGGGGCGCACCGGCGGCCCCCTCGCGGCTGGCGATCCCGTGCCAGAGCGCGATCGGCGGTACACCCCGCGCGAAGTGCTGTGCGAGCCAGTCCTGGCCCTGCGCCAAGAGGCTGAGCGCGAAGCCCCCGGCGCGTCGCAGGAGCTCGTGCATCGCCGCCTGCCGGTCGATCGCGACGCCGACCAGCGGCGGATCGAGCGAGAGCGACACCAGCGAGGCGACCGTCAGACCGAGCCGCTCCCCCTCGGCGTCGACCGTCAACACCGCGACGCCGTGCGGAAAGCGGCGCATGAGGTCGCGCAGCTCGGTCATCCTGCCAACTCCTCACCGAGCATCCCGGCCGCGTACGAGCGCCAGGCGAGCGGCTGGTCGCGCCGCAGGCGGTCGAGCGCCGCCGCGACCGCCGGGAGTCCCTCCACCTCAGCCTGGAGCGCCGCGAGCCCGCGATCCAGCGCGTCGCGGCGCTCCGGCGTCTCCAGATCGTTCGCGACCGCGACCACTGCCCGTCCGTCGAGCACGAGCGCGCGATGCGGGTCGCCCCCGGCGGCCAGCAGCAACACCCCCCGGCGGAGCGCCCCCGCCAGCTCTTCCTCCGGGATGGCGACCTCCCCGCCGGCCAGCCACGCGAGAACCGCGAGCGCGTCGTCGCCTTCGGCGGTCGCTTCCACCTGCTCGAGCCACGCTCTCAAGGCGCCAACCGCTCGACGATCCACCCGCCCTCGGCGAGCCGGCAGCGCAAGCGGTCGTGCAGGCGGTCGAGCCGGTGTTGCCAGAACTCCCACGCCGTCGGTGTGAGCCGGTAACCGCCCCAGGTGGCCGGCCGCGGGACGTCCTCGCCGACCTCGAGGCCGAGCTGTTCGGCGGCCGACTCGAGCTCCTCGCGGCTCGCGATCACCTCGCTCTGCGGCGAGACCGCGGCGGAAAGGCGGCTTCCGACCGGTCGCGACCGGAAGTATTCGTCGGAGGCGCCTTCCGGCAGCCTCGCCACCGTTCCCTCGACCCGCACCTGCCGGCCGAGCGGGTGCCAGTAGAGAACGACCGCCGCGCGCGGGTTCTCGTCGAGCTCACCACCTTTGCGGCTCGCGTAGCCGGTGAAGAACGAGAGCCCGTCGTCGGTGACGTCCTTGAGCAGGACCATGCGGGCGGACGGCGCGCCGTCGCGTGTGGCCGTCGCCAGGGTCATCGCCTCCGGGAGCTCGATCCCCGTAGCGCGCGCCTCGTCGAGCCAGTGCTGGAGCTGGACCACCGGGTCGGGATCGAGGTCGTCCGGGTGCAGCGGCCGGTCGCGTTCGTCCTGCACGAGCCGAGTCTATGCTGGCCCGATGAAGCTGCTCCTGGCCGCCGCCGCCCTCGCCGCGCTGACCGTCGCACCGGCGAACGCCGCCGAGCGAGCTCCCTGCAACGTCGCCACAGCCAAGCGCGCGATCGCTGCCACCAAGCTGCGGATGAAGCTCCTCGGCGACAGCACCGTGCGGGTGGCCCCGTGGAGCGCCGACCAGGTGATCTGCCACGACTTCACCCGCGACGGCCGGACCGACATCGCGGTCACGATCGCGAGCGGAGGAACGGCCGGTGACGTCGGCTTCGCGGTCTTCCGCTCGACGCCCGACGGCTGGCAGGTCGCGCTCGCCCGGAACGGCTACAAGCTCGGCCTCTTCCGCGCCGGCGGGGACCTGGTCAGCTCACAGCCGATCTATCGCAAGGACGACCCGAACTGCTGCCCGACAGGCGGATTCGACCATCTCCGCTTCCACTGGAACGGCAAGCGATTCGTGGTGGCGCGCAGTTGGCATACGCGCTCGTTCCGTCCGTAGGAGCGCCAAGTACCCTAATCGCGTGCCCGAGCAGCCCCCGATGCTGGACGATCTCGAGCTCTACCGGCGGATGCTGGTCATCCGGCGCACCGAGGAGAAGCTGCTCCAGCTCCACTCTCAAGGCCTGCTGTCCGGGACGACGCACACGTCGATCGGCCAGGAGTCGATTGCGGTCGGGCTTCTGAGCCGGCTCGGTCCGGGCGACGCGATCTTCAGCACGCACCGCTGTCACGGCCACTTCCTCGGCGCGGGCGGAGATCTCGGCGCCTTTCTGGCCGAGCTGATGGGCAAGGCGGACGGCGTCAGCGGGGGCCGCGGGGGGAGCCAGCACCTCCACGCAGACGGCTTCCTCAGCTCCGGCATCCAGGGTCAGCTCGTCCCCGTCGCGCTCGGCGTAGCGCTCGCGAAGAAGCTGCGCGGAGAGGACAGGATCGCGGTCGTGTTCGTCGGCGACGGGACGCTCGGCCAGGGCGCGCTGTACGAGTCGATGAACCTCGCCTCGCTCTGGAGTGTCCGCCTCCTGATCGTGCTCGAGGACAACGCGATCGCCCAGACGACGCCGTCGTCGGTCGGCGTCGCCGGCGACATGCTCGCTCGCGCCGAGGCGTTCGGGATCGACGCCGCCCGGCTCGAGGGCGCCGACGCTCCCGCGCTCCAGCAGGAATTCGCCGCGCTCGTCGAGACGATGCGCAGCCGAGAAGCTCCTGCCTTTCGCGTTGTCCGCACCGTCCGGCTCGGCCCACACAGCAAGCGCGACGACGAGCGCTCGGCCGAGGAGATGGCCGAGCTGTACACGCGCGACCCGGTCACCCGGCTGGCGGCGACGCTCGACTCGGCTGCCGCGGAGCAGGCCGACAGGGACGCGACCGCCGAGCTCGAGAAGGCGCTCGCGTTCGCAGAGGCGAGCCCCGAGCCAGACCAGCTCGGGCACCTCGTCGACGTCTACCCGCCGCTCGACGAAGCGGCGGCCGTCGGAGCCTGGAGCCGCCCGGCAGAGGAGCCACGCGTGGTCGAGAGTCTGAACGCGGCGCTCCACGACCTGCTCGAACACGACCAGAGCGTGCGCGTCTTCGGCCAGGACCTGCTCGACCCGTACGGCGGCGCGTTCGCCGTAACGAAGGGCCTCTCGACGCGCTTCCCCGACCGCGTGCACCCGACGCCGATCAGCGAGACGGCGATCGTCGGCAGCGCAACCGGCTTCGCGCTCGAAGGCGGGAAGGCGGTCGCCGAGATCATGTTCGGCGACTTCGTCGCCCTCGCCGCGGACCAGCTCGCGAACAGTGCGGCGAAGCACCACTACCTCTCACAGGGCGAGGCTGCCATGAACCTGGTGGTACGGGTCCCGATGGGCGGCGGGCGCGGTTACGGGCCGACCCACAGCCAGAGCCTCGAGAAGATGTTCTTCGGCATCCCCGGCCTGCGGGTGGTCGCCGTGTCGAGCTTCGTCGACCCCTACGCGCTGCTTTGGAACGCGGTCGAGGCGGATCCCGGGCCGGTGCTGTTCGTCGAGAACAAGGCCGTCTACGCCGAGCGTGCGCGGCAGCCACAGGACGGCCTCGTCGAGCACTTCTCCGTTCGCTCGACCGGCGGCGTCTACCCGAACGTCCGGTTGAGCCCGATCGGCTTCGAGGATCCCGAGCTGACGGTGATCGCCTACGGGCGCTGCGCCTCGCTCGCGTGGGAACCCGTGCGGCAGCTGTTCATCGAGCGGGAGCTGGCGGCCGACCTCTGCGTCGTCTCTCAGCTGTCGCCGCTCGACCTGGACGGGATCCTGCCGTCCGCGCTTGCCTCCGAGTGCGTCGTCACGGTCGAGGAGGCGCCCGGGGAGGCGGGCTTCGGCTCCGAGGTCGCCGCGCGTCTCGCCGAGGCCGGATTCCGCGGCCGCTTCGCGCGGATCGCGGCCGCGGCGTCTCCGATTCCGGCGGCGAAGAGCCTCGAGGACGTCGTTCTCCCGACCGCTGAGTCGATCAAGCACGAGCTCGAGCGGCTGGCGGTCGAGAAGGGCGCCCTCACCGCCAGAAGCTAGGCTCGCAGCGGCAATGGGCGCGATCCTGGTCATGTACCACTACGTCCGCGACCCGGACGGCGACGGGCTCGCCTCCTGCTCGGTTGCGGACTTCGAAGGCCAGATTCAGCACCTGCTCCGCCACTACGAGCCGCTCGAGCCTGACGCGCTGCTCGCCGCCGCCCGCCATGGCACGCCGGTCCCCGACGGCTTCGTCCTGACCTTCGACGACGGCACCCGCGACCACTGGGACAACGCGCTGCCGATCCTCGAGCGCCACGGGCTGCACGGGATCTTCGCCCCGATCGGCCTCCCTTACCTGCACGGTCGCATTCCATTCGTCCAGAAGAACCAATTCGTCCGCGGCCGGCTCGGCGAGGACGGCCTCCCGGATGCATACGTCGCCGCCGCCGAGGAGGTCGCGCCGGAGGTCGACGTCGCGGCGATCATGGCCGAGGCTCCGATCGGCGACTACCGCCGCGGTACCGAGAAGTACCTCCGCTTCAAGTACGCGTCGAACCGGCTGATCCCGCGCGACGTCTCCGAGCGGATCATGGACAGGCTGTTCGCGGAGCACGTCTCACCGGACGAGGCGGGGTTCATCCGTCAGCTGTACCTCTCCACGGCCGAGATCGTCGAGCTGCGCCGCCGTGGGCACACGATCGCCGGCCACTCGATCAGCCATCCGTCACTGCCGCAGCTCGAGGAGGCGCAACAGGAGGAAGAGATCGGCGGCGCCGTCGACTGGTTGAGTGCGCTTCTCGAGGAGCGGCTCGCCTGGTTCAACTACCCCTACGGCGACCACGACGAGCGCTCCGAGCGGGTGTGCGAGCGGGTGGGCCTCACGATCGCCTACTCCACGAGGCCTCCGGCCGACTGGGTCGCGAACGAGGACCGCTTCCGGGTTCCGCGCGTGGACACGTGCTTCCTCCCCGTGACCGTCGACGCGGAGCCGGCGGTGCTCGCGGGCGAGATTGTGTGATGCCGACGCCGATCGTCGTCCCGAAGCTGAACGAGAACGACGACGAGGTCGTCGTCGTCGAGCTCACGAACGGCTACGTCCAGCCCGGGCAGCCGCTCTTCTCGGTCGAGACCAGCAAGGCGGTGCAGGAGGTCGAGGCTGAGGGTGCCGGCTTCGTGCTCTGGGCTGCGCAGGTCGGGGACCGCGTGGCCGTGCTTGCCGAGCTGGGCTGGCTGTTCGCGACCGAGGAGGAGCGCGACGCCTGGGGTGCAGACCGGCCTGCGGCGCCGATCGAGCCGCCCGCGCCGGGCGAACGGTTGGCGACCGAGCCGGCGCGGAAGCTCGCGGCCGAGCTCGGCGTATCGATCGACGACGTCCCGGCCGCGGCGATCGTCCGCGAGAGCGACGTCCGCGCGTTCGCGGCCGCACCGGAGCCGGCGGCCGACGATGAGCCCTCAGTGGGTCGCGTGTCCGAGGAGCTCCGGGAACGTCTGTGCGCCGATGCGGCCGCGATCGCTGCGCTCTCGTCCGACGAGAAGGTCGCGCTCTACCGCGCGCACGGCGCGGCGATCGGCGAGCGGGTGACGATCGGCCGCGGGACGTTGATCGACGCAGCCTTCGTCGAGCTCGGCGCCGATACCGCGATCGGCGAGGACGTCGTTGTCCGCGCACGGCGCTTCACGATCGGAGAGCTCGGCCAGGTCGGCGCGAACTGCCGCTTCTTCTGCCGCGACTTCATCGCCGGCGACGTGGTCACGCTGCGCTGGAACGTGGCCGTCGTCGACGGTCAGGGCGGCATCCACGACTGCCGCATCGGCGATCTCTGCTTCGTCGCCTACGACACGTATCTGAACACCGACCGCGACGTCACCCTCGGCGAACGCGTTTGCCTGTCTCCCGGTGCGCGGCTGTACACGCATCGCAAGTGGCTCGAGGCGCTCGACGGCTACCCGTTCTCGTACGCGCCCGTGTCGATCGGGAAGCGGTCGTGGCTGGGGCCCGGCAGCCTGATCCTCCCCGGCGTCGTGCTCGATGCGGAGGTGACGGTGATGGCCAACTCGGTCGTCGCGTCGAACGCGCCAAAGGGCGCGCTGCTCGGCGGCGTTCCGGCGACGGTCGTGAAGCGCACACAGCGCTCCGACCTCGACCCCGCGCACCGCACGGCCGTCGTCCGGGAGATCTTCGAAGGCAACACCGAAGCGCTCGCCGTCCTCGGCTGGACGCTCGAGCCCGCGGAGACGGCAGCGGGCGGATGGTCGGGGAGGCTTACCGGCCCGCAGGAGGCCCAGGTCGTCGTCGGCAGCCGAACGGTTTCGGTCGGTGAGACGGTCTTCGACCTTGACGCGCGGACGGTGCAGGGACCGCGGAACGGCGCCACCGACGTGATCCGGCACCTGCTGTTCAAGTACGGGCACGTCTTCGAGCCTCGGCTCTGGCGTTTCGGCGCTCGCCTGGACGAGACGAATTACAACTGAACCGGGGACAGGTCTGAGAACGGAACCGGGGACAGGTCTGCCAGACCTGTCCCGCTCCGTGCTCATCATTAGAATCGCCGCATGGCCCGCCGCCCCGAAGCCAGTTTCGGCTTTGCGCTCTGGCTCGCGATCGCACTCGCGATCAACGTCCTCGCGCTGCTCGTGATCAACTGGATCTTCGACAGCGTCTGGATCCAGGGGTTCTGGTCGTATGCGCTCGGTGCCCTCGCGCTCACGGTCGGCAACGCGATCCTGAAGCCTGTGCTCGCGATCCTCACGCTGCCGCTGATCATCATCACGCTCGGCCTCGCCTACTTCGCGATCAACGTGGCGATGCTGGCGCTCGCTGAGTGGGTGGCGCCGCACTTCTCGATCGACGGCTTCTGGACCTACGTCGGCGCGACGATCGTCGTCTGGGCGGTCAACGTCGCGATGGAGGCGTTCGTCCGGGCGACCTCCGGCAAGCGCGCCGGCTCCGCATTCTCCTAGGCCCGGAGCCGGGCCCGTTCAAGGCCCGGCTCCATGAAGGGACTCAGGCCCTGTCGCCGGCTGCGAGCACCTTGTGGATGTGCCGCAGCGAGAACGCGACGAAGAAGCTGTTGATCCCACGGAAGAGCGCGAACAGCCCGACCCAGACGATCAGCAGCGTCGCCTTCCGGCCGAACTCGCCCGCGGCCCAGAAGCCGAGCCCGACGCAGATGAAGCCGGAGATCATCCCCAGCCACCAGAGGCCGGTTCGGTCGGAGAACGCGATGATCAGGTCCATGATCCCGACGAACAGGAACATGAAGGCCGTGATCTGCGCGATCGCGACGAACGTGTCCTGAGGGTGGATGAACGAGAAGATCCCGCCGAGCACGAGCAGCAGGCCCAGTAACGCGTTCAGGGCCTTCCACCAGCCGCTCCGAACGACGGCGATCAGCGTGAGCTCGAATATGCCGGCGATCAGGAACACGATTCCGGCCAGCACGCCGATCGACTTCGCCGACGTGAGGTTGAAGCGGAACATGATCAGCGCCAGGATCAGCCAGAGGGTGCCGGTGATGAGGAAGATCCACCACCACCTGCCGGCGTCTTCGGCGTAGACCTCGTCGTCCAGGACGTCCACGGTGGACATACCGTCTGCCTCCTCGCTTGGAATGGGCCTATGCGGCGGCCCAGTGAGGGCGAGAGTAACGCTCGTACCTGACGGGATCCACCCACAGGCGCGTTGCGGCGGGGCGCGCGAGCAAGGAAGATCAGAGGCTCATGACGTCTACGGTCCCAGTCTTCCTCTGCATCGACCTCGAGCCGGTCGAGCGGGAGATGCAGCTTGGCGACACCGATTGCTGGCGAGGCGTCGACGCGCTCGTTCGCCAGCTCGAAGGGCTCCGCCCCCGCCTTGCAGACGCGACCGGCGACCAGGTGCAGTTCCTCTGGTTCCTGCGTTGCGACCCGCAGATCGAGGTCGCGCTCGGATCACCCGACGACCTGCTCGAGCGCTACGACGAGACGTTCGGGCGCCTCCGGGGTGCCGGTGACGGGATCGGCCTCCATGTCCACCCGTGGCGATGGGAGGACGGAGACGGCGGTTGGGTGGCCGACTACAGCGACCTCGCCTGGGTCGAGCACTGCCTGGACATTGCCTTCGACTGCTACCGCGGCCGATTCGGGTCCACGTGCGACCTGCACCGATTCGGCGACCGCTGGTTCAGCTCGGAGGCGATCCCGTTGCTCGAGGGCCTGGGCGTGCGGTTCGACCTGACCATCGAGCCAGGTGCGCGCACCCTGCGCTCGATTTCGCCCGGCGAGGAGACCAGGGGCTCGATCCCCGACTACACGCGGATGCCGCGGGCGCCGTACCGGCCCCAGCCGAACGACTTCAGGCGCCCGGATCCAACGAGACGGACGGGACTCTGGATGGTGCCGCTGTCGGCAGCGGATCCGGCGCCGGCGATGCCCTGGAGGTGGCGGATCGGGAGGAGGGTGCGGTTTCCGTTCCGCCCGACGCACCGTCCGCTGCAAATGTTCCGGCACTGGACGAGCGCCAAGGCGTTCTGGGATCTGGTCGAGCGGCACGTCGAGTCGATCGAGCGGCCCTACCTGGCGTTCGCGATCCGCAGCGGCGACCCGGACTCGCCCGACGAGCAGCTGGTGCAGTCGATCCTCGACGAGCTGCCGGAGCATTCGATCGCATCCCGTTTGCGCTTCACGACGCCCGAAGCGGGCCTGGCGTCGCTCGGTTACGACGTCTGACACATATCCCCCGTTTGAGGGAGGGCCGCGCGGGTAGCCGTTGAACTCAGGGGCCTGCGCAACTATGAAAAGAGGACTGCGGATGAAAGGAACACGCTGGATCCTGCTCGCGGCTGCTGCAACGACGGCCGCCACTTCTGTCGCCCTCGCGGGGGTCGCTGACGCGTCGCCTCTGAGGGCGGCGGCGCATGCCAAGGAGAAGGAAGCCGCCCTGACCGGGAGCGCCGTGTGGTCGGACTCGGACTTCACGGTCTCTGGCCGCTTCGACGGAAAGCTTGGGCACGGCACCTACAGGGGCACGCTCACGGCGGACTCAAACACCTTCTCCACCCCGGACTGCGGTCCGGTCTGCGCCGAGGTTACGGGCACGATCACGTTTAGAGGGAACGGTGGTCGCTTCACCGCTGAGGTGCAGCCGGGAGGACTGGTCAGGCTCGAGGACATCCCCAGCCATTCCTTCCGGGACTTCACGCTCGAGCTCAGAATCGTCGACGGCACCGGCCGGTACTCACACGCGGACGGCATCCTCGATCTCACGTACTCGTCGGTGTGGACTCACACGACGATCAACGGCGCCGAGGTGAACCGGATCGACGACACCGGAACACTCGTCGGCAGCCTCCACTGACGTAGGGGCCGGTCGAGCGACCGGCCCCTACACACGCTGCGTTACGGCAGGAAGTAGTTCGGGTTCGGCATCTTGAACGTCTTGTCAGCGAACCCGCCGACGAGGTCGCTGAACTGGTCGCCGAAGTTGCCCACGATGTCCCAACCGAGTGACTCGAGGTGGGCGCGGACACCCGACTTGTACCGGCTCGTCGGGCACGACACGTTCGCCGTGATCGCGTCCGCGCAGAACTCCGGCGTGTTCAGGTAGGCGGGATACGAGCCGACCGGAGGCTTCGTGAAGAGGCCGTCCTCGGTTGCGCTCGCCGCCGTCGGCACCGGATAGCCGGCATCGAAGCCGGGCGGGTCGGGCGGGGCGGGAGTGACGCCGTCACAGTCCCCCGTGGTGAGGTTGTGGAGCGTCGCGCACTCCTGGCTCTGCGGCCGCCCGGTGAGGAAGAAGATCGCATACCCCTCGCTCGCCGCCGTGTTGACCATGTCGACCATCCCCGGAACCGCCGGGAACCACTCGTTGTTGACGAACGTGGCGTTCGTGGTCGGGTTGAAGTCCCAGTTGCTGAAGAGCTCGTAGTTGAACGTCGCCAGCGTCGTGTCATCGACGTCGAGGACGACCGCCCGGTTCGGCAGCTTGGAGCGCGCGGCGAGCCAGCTGCCGCCCTGCTTCGCGACCGAGCTTGCCTCGTCGGCGTAGTTGCTCTCGAGGTTCAGCGCGTCCCTCCAACTCCCGTTCGGCCCCGTCGTCGCCAGCGGCACGCCGTAGTAGTTCTTGATCTGCTGTCGGAGAACGTCGACGTTCGTGATCTGGTTCTCGGACTTCGGCGTGATCGTCTGGATCGCCGGCGTCGCGGCGTACGCGACCGCGGCGGCGATTAGCCCCGCCGCCGCGACGACCACGAGTACGAACCGTGGCCGACGCCGCAGCCACTGCTGTGCCCTCACGTGAACCCCCTTCTTCGTCTGTTGCCTCTCGGGCGGGGAGGCTACACAAAGGAGGCGTAGACGTCTCGACTGGGGTGCGGCGGCGCTCTCTGCGTCGCCGCACCCCACGTGACCCCTCAGGCGGAGAGCAGCCGCTCGAAGAAGGAGCGGTAGCGCTGCAACGCGATCCTGAGCTCTTCCGTCGAGACCTCGTCGTCGTCCGTCCACTGGTTCTCGAGGTTGGTCCGCTCCGCCGCGAACGTCTTGGTCAGGCGCTGGACCAGATCGCCGACCAGGTCGTCGGCCTGCTGCACCGACTCCCTCGGGCGGTCCACGAAGGCGGCCTGGATCGACTCCCAGCGTTTGCCGAGATCTTCGGCTTCGTCCCGCTCGAAGAGCGGTGTCAGGCTTTTCTCCGCGGTGGTCATTGAGCCACCTCCGCGTGCTCCCTCGTCTCGACCAGCTCGACGAAGAGCGAGCGATACCGCTTCATCGCCCTCCGCAAATCCTCGGTCGTCGCTTTGCCGTGCGAAGACGACACGGCGATCGAGTGGGCGCTGCGGTAGTTCTCGACAACGTCGGGGTGGTCGACCGAGAGGTCGGCGGCCCGCTGGTCGAAGTCCTCGACCGGGTACCCGCGGTCGCGCATTGCGCGCTGGATGAGCAGATCTGCTTCGGTGATCGCAGCCGAGGGATCGTCCACGAAGTCGGCCTGCGTCCGCTGCCACTCGTCGCGGTACCGGTCAACCGCCGCCGGATCGAGGTCGCGGAGCTCGAACTCGCGGTGCCGTTCCTCGCGCGCCCGTAGCTCGGCCTCGGCTGCACGTCGGGAACCGGCGCTGTCGGCAGCTCGGTCGTACTCCGGGCCGAAGCGCTGCTTCAGGTTTTGCGTGCGGCGCGTTCGCAGCAGTGCGGCCAATCCGAGCAGCACCACCACGGCTGCCACGACGCCGATCACGATCCATCCCCAGGTAGGCATGTCGTTCCTTTCGTCGCTTGCTCGCCTCGGGCGGTACCCAAGGCCGTCCTCCGAAAACGCTTGGTTTACACCTGCCCGGACTGGGAAGGTGCGCGACGTGTCTCGTTGCTGCGACACCGCGGCGGCGGGTCGCTTATTGTTCCGCCGCTGTTAGTACGCGACGGGCATGAGGGTGTCCGTCGCGCGACAATCGAAAAAGGGGGGCATTGCGTACCAAGCTCTTGCTCTTGGTTCTCGGCGCCGTCGGCGTCGTGTGCGTGGCCGCCTCGTCCGCGAGCGCGCGGTCGGCGGCCAGCCAGGTCCCGCGAATCGGGACCGGGTCACCTCAGACAGGCGCGTTCTCGCCCAGCGACGAGGGTGTTGCCGGCGAGGACGAGTTCGCAGGAGAAGGACAGGAGTCGGATGAGGGACCGGATCCGTATTCCGGCACGATCAGCTTCTCGAGCGGCGCCGGTGGCGGAGCCTCCGTCAACAGCGCCAAGAAGGCGAAGTCGAACCCGACGTTCGACACCGGGTTCGAGGGTCTCAACCACTACCAGCAGCGCTATGCGCGCGGCGGCAACCAGTTCTCGGTCGAGCCTCCTGACCAGGCGCTGTGCGTCGGCAACGGCTACGTGGTCGAGGCCGTCAACGACGTCCTGAACATCTTCAACACCTCGGGACAGTCGCAGCTTCCGGACAACACCGCGACCAATATCGTCGGCGGATTCCCGCGCAACGTGAACCACGCCGTCGACCTGAACTCGTTCTACGGCTACCCGCCCGCGGTCAACCGAACGACCGGCATCCGCGGCCAGTTCGTCACCGACCCGACGTGCATCTACGACGCGGCGACGCAGCGCTTCTTCCTCGTCGTGCTCACGCTCGAGGTCGTGCCGACGACGGGTGCGTTCACGACCGTCAACCACCTTGACCTGGCGGTCAGTGCGACGTCCAACCCGACCGGGGCGTGGAACATCTACCGGATCGATGTGACCAACGACGGCACCGACACCGGTGGTGCCAATCCCGGCCCGTACCTGGGCGACTACCCGCACATCGGAGCTGATGCGAACGGCATCTACCTGACCACCAACGCATACCCGTGGTGCTGCAACGGCTTCAGCGGCGCGCAGATCTATGCGCTGTCGAAGGCCCAGCTCGCCGCCGGGGCCGCGTCGGTGAACATCGTTCACATCGACACGTCGGGCATGGTCAACGCTCCGAGCGAGGCCGGCTCGACGCAGCCCGGCTTCACCGTCTGGCCCGCGCAGTCGCCGGGGACGCAGTTCAACGGCGACAACCTCGGGACGGAGTACTTCCTGAGCTCGAATGCCGCCGACGAGGCGCAGATGCCGGTCACCGGCGGTGAAGGCAGTCGGACGTCGACTCAGATCATCTCGTGGACGCTGACGAACACGGCGTCGCTGAACACGGCGACCCCCGGACGTCCATCTGAGCAACAAGATCCTGAGCGTCGGCCGCTACGGCGTCCCGCCGCGGGCGCAACAGCCCGGCTCCGGCACAGCGCCGGGAGTCACCGTGCCTCAGGGCATGTGCCTGAACGACGAGACGACGGTGACGATCGCCGGCACGGGTTGCTGGAAGCTGCTTGTCACGCCTGCCGCCCATACGGGCGGAGGACCCGAGGTCGTCACGCGGATCGACGCGAACGACACCCGGATGCAGCAGGTGATGTACGCGGACGGCAAGGTCTGGGGATCGCTGGACACGGCCGTCAATCCGGACGGCGGGCCTCAGCGGGCCGGCGTCGCGTGGTACATCCTCAACCCGAACTCGGCGAAGATCGTCAAGTCCGGCTACCTCGGAGCTACCGGCTACGACTTCACGTACCCGGCGATCGGCGTGACCCCGAGCGGCCGCGGCGTGATGGCCTTCACCGCAGTCGGCGACACGCTCAACCCGAGCGCCGGCTACGCGTCGATCGACGCCAATGCCGGGGTCGGCGACTGGAACGTCGTCGACGGAGGTACCGGAGCGGCACCCGATGACGGCTTCTCCGGATACAAGCAGCAGCGCTTCCCGAATCCGATCCGACCGCGCTGGGGTGATTACGGTGCCGCGTCGGTCGACGGAAACTCGATCTGGATCGCCAGCGAGTACATTGGGCACGCCTGCGACTACACCGACTGGGGCGGCCCGTTCTTCGTGGGCGGCACCGGCGACAACCTGCTCGGCACCTGCGGTGGCGCCAGCCACGGGCCGGGCGGACGGAGCGCGCTGGCCAACTGGTCGACGCGCATCAGCAAGCTCACGCCGTAGCACGACCGCGGCGACGAGTCGAAGTGGAGGGCCGGTCGAGTGACCGGCCCTCTGCGTTCTCAGCGGCGCGCGTCCGGGCTTCGCATGACGTCCCAGAGGCGCCGCGCGACCACGCGGAGAATGGCCTTCGCAAAGGCCGGCTCGGTGTCGAGGAGCTTCTCGAATGTGCCTCGATCGAGTGCCAGGCAGCGCACCGAGGTCGCCGCGCGGACCCGTGCGACGCGAGTGGATTCGGGGACGAGAAGGCTCAGCTCGCCGAAGACCTCGCCGGGTCCGAGCTCGATCGTTCGGCCCGGCGCCTCAACAACGACCGTGCCCTCCTCGACCATGAACATCCCGGCACCGGGGTCGTCTGCCCGCGCGAGCACCTGACCCGCGGAGCCCGTGACCTCGGTCGAGGCGCGCGCAACCCGCGCGAGAGCTGTGTCGCCAAGCCCCGCGAACGCGGGGACGGCGCGGAGGCGACCGATCTGGTCGTCGTGACTCACGGAGAGCTTCATATCACGACGAGTTCGACCGATCCGCGGTTCAGGACGTGTCAAAAGTCACGTTGACGCGCATCAAGGGGTGTGGAAAACTCGAGGCAACCCGGGCAGGTAGGACGCCTCTGCTCGGGCTCTGCAGCACGGCGGTCGAAAGGGGAGTCGAAGCCGAGTTTGCGGGGGGTTAGGTGAGGGTCGCGCTGAAGCTGGCGTTGCTAGTGGCCGTTGGCGTGCTCTTGTGCGCGGTGCCGTCAGCCTCGACACATACCGGGCAGGTCGGGCCTCCGTGTACGAGTGGGACGTCCTCGATCACGCAGGGCGAACCGCCGGTGACGATCTGGTATCCGCCGGGCTGCGTTCATCAGTAAGCCCGAGCGGCGGGGCTGGGATTCGAACCCAGGGGGCGCTTGCACGCCCAACGGTTTTCAAGACCGCCCCGTTCGACCGCTCCGGCACCCCGCCGGTTTTCTAGTTAAGCGGATGCGTCGACTGTCTCGAGCACCCAGAAGTTCTCGCCGCGTTCCTCCTCGAGCTTCGCCAGCTGCTCGCGGTGGATCTCCCGGACACGCTCGGGCGTGATTGCGTCGGCCGGATCGATCTCCTCGATCTGAAGGCTGGTCTTGTCCTCGTAGAGGTGCTCGCCGGCGAGCCGCGCCTGGTCGTCATACGGCCAGATGAACGCCTGGCGGCTGTAGGCGTGGTACAGGGCGTCCGAATTCGGCACGTCATAGCCGAGCGCCTGGAGGTCGGCTCCGCGAGCCAACTGGTGGAACGTGATCTCGTCCGCGACGCCCCAGTCGCCGACCGCAAGGCGGTCGTCGGAGTGCCAGAGCACCGCCTCGCTGACCGCGTTGTAGAAGGCGAGCACGCCGTCCTTGCCTGTGATCACGGCCGGGTTCGCGCCCCAGGTGACCCGGTACACCGGCTCGTCGACGATCATGTCCGACGCGAGGATCCGGTCGTACTGGCCGGAGCCCTCGAGGTGAACGTGCCGCCAGAAGTTGAGCAGGATCGCCCGGTGGAGCGGCTTGGTCGTCTCTTCGAGGAGCTCAGCGGTCGGGATCATGCAGTCGTAGACGGCTTGCTCGAATCTGTTCATCGGGCCTCCTATCGCATGATCGTCGCGGGCGCACCACAGTCTCGCACTGCGAAGTCACACCTGTGCCTTCCGGTGGCACGACCGAAAGGCTTGGGGACAGGCTGAAGCCTGTCCCTTCTGTTAGCCCTCGACTCGGTCCGGAGCACCGAACGGCTTCAGCACATCCGGTACCTCGCCGCGGAAGTTCTCGAGGATCGCGAGCACGAATCGGTCGGTGACCGCGGTGCCGTTCAGCGTGGCGACGAACTCCGTGCTCTTCTGACCCTCCGGCCGGTAGCGGATGCCGAGCCGACGGGCCTGGAAGTCGGTCGTGTTCGAGGTGGAGGTGATCTCCCGGTAGCGCTGCTGGTGCGGGAACCAGCCCTCGATGTCGTACTTCTTCGCCGCGGGTGCCCCGAGGTCACCGGCGGCGACGTTCACGACCCGGTACGGAATCCCGAGCGCGCCGACGATCTCCTCCTCGATCGCGAGCAGCCGGTCGTGCTCGTCCTTCGCAGTCGCGGGCTCGCAGTAGACGAACAGCTCGACCTTGTTGAACTGGTGCACCCGGAACATGCCCCGCGTGTCCTTGCCTGCCGCGCCCGCTTCGCGTCGGAAGCAGGTCGAGAACGCCGAGTAGCGCAGCGGCAGCTCGTCGAGGATCTCGCCCATGTGCAGACCCGCAAGCGCGACCTCTGACGTCCCGGTCAGATACAGGTCGTCCTCGGGGAGCCCGTAAATGTTCGTGCGCTCGGTCGGGAAGAAGCCGGTGCCGTACATTGCCTCCTCCCGGACGAGCACCGGCGGCAGCATCGGCACGTGGCCGTGGGCCGCAGCCCGGTCGAGGCCGAAGCGGTAGACGGCGAGCGCGAGCAGCGCCGTGTCCCCGATCAGGTAGCCGAACCGCGAGCCGGACAGCCGCGCCGCCCGCTCCATGTCGAAGCGGCCGACCTCGGTGTGCTCGGGGCCTTCAGCGGTCGGCTCGCCGACGCGGCGGAGCTCCTCCGCGTCCTCCTCGGTGTCACCGTCCGGAACCGAAGGATCGGGCGGGTTGGGCACCTGCTCGAGCAGCCCGTCGCGCTCGGCCTCCGCGGCGGCGAGCTCCTCCTCGACCGACCGGAGCTCCTCCTTCACGCGGTTCAGGTCCTCGAGTTGCTCCGGCGTCGGCTTCCCCTTCAGCTTCAGTCGTCCTCGCAGGTCGTCAGCCTGCGGGACGAGCGCGCGCCAGCGCTCGTCCGCCGCGAGCAGTGCGTCGAACGCCTCTGCCGCGCCTTTGCGGGCGACCGCAGCGCGAAAGCCGTCCGGGTCGTTGCGCGCCGCGCGGAGGTCGATCACGCGACGGAGTCTAGGTACGCCTCGATCACCTGAGCAACGCCCTCCTCGGTGACGGGCGGGCAGACGAGATCGGCGACCGCGAGCACACGGTCGTGCGCGTTCGCGACGGCAACGCCGTACCCGGCCCACTCGAGCAGCTCGATGTCGTTCTCGCCGTCCCCGAACGCCACCGTTTCGGCCGCCGTGAAGCCGACGTGCTCGGCGAGGAAGGCGAGCCCCGATGCCTTGGTCACCTCCGGGCTCGCGAACTCGAGGAAGTGGGGGAGCGACTTCGAGATGTACATCCGCCGGCCGAAGTGCGCCTGCATCCGGTCCTCGAGGCCGTCGAGCTCCACCGGATCGCCGACCGCGACCAGCTTCGTCGGCGGCTCCGTGAGCCATTCGAGCAGGTCGCCGACCGCGTGCACCTCGAGGTGCTGGAACGAGGCGTAGGCCTCGGAGGCCGCGGTGTGCCGGGCGACGTACAGCTCGTCGTCGACGTAGCAGTTCAGCGGGTAGCCCTCGCCCTCGACCGCGGCGATCGCCTCGCGGGCGAGCTCGAGCGGGATCGGCTCGTGACGCAGGAACTGCCCGCTGACGGGGTCGGCGACGACGGCGCCCTGGTAGCAGACGACGGGATCGTCGATCCCGGCCGTCTCGGCGTACGGACGCACCGAGCGGAACATCCGCCCGGTAACGAGGATGACGTGGATGCCGGCCGCCCGCGCAGCAGCGATCGCGGCACGCGTGCGCGGCCTGAGCTCCGCGTCCTCGCCGATCAACGTGCGGTCGAGGTCGCAGGCGAACGCCCGCACACCCTGCGGAAAGCCCTCGGGAAGGATCAGCTCTTGCCTGCGACCGACGAGACGTACGCCGCGACGTCGGCGATCTGCTTGGGCGTGAGCTGTCCGCTGAAGGACGGCATCACGCCCTTGCCGTTCGTCACCCGATCGACCACGAGCGCTGCCGGCGGCTTCGCGTCGTCGAGGTTCGGGCCGACCGTGCCGGTCGCGCTCGCATCCTTGAGCGTGTGGCAGCTCTTGCAGCCGGCGGTCTCGAACACCTGCTTGCCGGCGGCGGGGTCACCCTTCAGCGTGGGCGGTGCCGCGACCTTGCCGATCACCGTCTGCGGCGTCGGCGTGGTGGTGCTGGTCATGCCGCAACCTGCGACCGCGAGGACGAGAACGAGGGCGATGAGCGCTCGGCGGAGCACGGGCGCGAGTCTAATGGACAGCCCGGCGACAACGCGTCGGAACGAGACCGATGCTCGACGTTCCCGATCCTGACCTCGATCGCCTTCCGCGGAAGTGTGCTCTGGGGCTCGGTCTGAGCGCTGGTCCTGGGCCAGGCCGACGTCGTTCCGCTGACGCCGTAGGTCAACCGGCACACGAGCGCGCTGACCGCCCCGCCAGGGCGGCCAGCGCGCTCTTCGCGTTCGGCGCGAACTTCAGCGAGACGCGCGCCGGCCGCGCGAGGGTGAGGCCGATCATCCCGTCGGCGTTGCGGCTCAGGCACCCGACCGAAGGCCGCCAGTAGCGCGAGAAGCGCACCGCGAGTCGGTACGTTCCCGCGCGTTCGGCGGCGACGACGATCCGTGACTCGGTCAGCCTGACGACCCGCGCACCCGCCGGGCCGGTAAGGATCGGGGTCGCGTGCGGGACCGCATAGACGGTGAGGTGCAGGCTCCTGAACACGGGGCGGAGAGGCGTGCGGCCGCTGCGCAGCAGGGCGGCCTCGCCACGGGCGCTGTAGTCGACGGGCGCGTCGGTGAGGACGACGTATCGGACTCCGAGCTTCCGCAGCCAGTCGACGTACGCCTTTGGCCCAAGGTCGTCGTAGAGCAGCTCGTTCTGTGGGAAGTCGTCCTGGCGGAACCACCCGCGGGCGAGCGGGATCTCCGCCCGCGCGAGGTACAAGGCAGGCCAGTGCCCGACAGTGTCGACGGCTTCGACGCGATACGAGGGCGTCAGGTGTGAGTGCAGGAACGTGATCGCCGGCCGCCAGTACGCGGCGTGCGCGGCCGCGTCCTCCTCGGCCTTCACGTAGCTCGTCGCCAGCGGTGTGATGTTCCAGGACAGGGCAAGCGCGAACACGACCAATGCGGGGATCCGCGGCTTCCAACCTCGCAGCGAGAGCACGAGCACGCTGAGGGGAACGGCCGCGTAGCGAAGCCGCGCGATGTTCTCGCCGACCGCGGTCGAGAGGAAGAAGAACGTCAAGCAGGCAACGCCGTAGACGGGAAAGACGTAGCGGAGCCCGCGCAGCTGTTCGACTCGCCAGGCGAACGCGGCCGAGAGGGCGCAGTAGGCGCAGGCGGCGGCGAGCTCGGCGGTCGAGAACGGGTACCGGCCGCTCACCGGGAAGATGCGCCAGAGCAGTGCCTCGAGCAGGACGATCGCGAGCAGCCCGCTCCCGGCGGCGATCTGGAGCCAGCGGTCGGAGCGGCGTCCGATCGCCAGCCCGACGACGATCAGCGTGAGCAGCAGAAAGGCGATCGGGCTCGCGGCGGCGGTCAGCCCGGCGAGAACGGCGAAGCGCCACGGACGCCGTGCCTGGAGCGCCCAGAGCGCGAGCAGGGCCAGCGCCGCGCCGAGCACGAACGGGAACGCCGCGGAGAGGACGATCCCGGCCCAGACGATCGCGAACGCGCGGCTCGACCAGCGGGCCTGCGGTCCCCACTCCTTCCACACGACGACCGCGAACGCGAGTGTGGCGACCGCGACGGTCGCGACCGCGAGCAGCCGAATCCCGACCACAGCTGCAAGCGGGTAGTAGAGAAGGCTGTAGTTGACGAAGCTGTATCGGCCCGCGTACCAGAAGTTGTTCCAGAGGGTGAAGCCGTGGTCGAGGAAGACGGCGCGCTGGTAGACGTGGGCGGCGAGGTCGGTGCCGGGCGGGCCCGCCCAGGCCAGCAACGCGGCGAACGACGCGGCGAAGCCCGCCGAGAGGACCGCCTCACGGGCGAGAGGTGACGCTCGACGCATCGAGACCGACGCTACCGGGACTGGCAACGGCACGCGCCGGTTCCCGTACCCGCTCGTACGCCCAGAGAACCGCGTACGAGAGCGCCCCCGCCGAAGCGACGTCGCCTGGGCTGTCGTTCACGAGCAACGAGACGGCGACGCCGGCGACGAGCGCATCGCCCGCCGGGAAGCGCGGCGGCCGCGTCCAGAGGACGACGAGCGCGACGATCGAGACCCCGAACACAATCGCCTCGCTCGCGCCCGAGCCCACGGACGCTGCCGAGATGTGCACCCGGTGCGCCAGCTCCTCCGCGAGCGAGATCGGCCCGCGCCGGAACGCGTGCGTGACGTGGCTCGAGCCGCCGGTGGCGGCGTCGAGACCGACGATCGCCGCCACGGCCAGGATCAGTCCGAGGGCGCCGAGCACGACGCGGCGGACGGTGAAGCGGAGGTCGTACATGCGTGCTGCCAGGACGCCGAAGGCGACGATCAGGACAATGATCCCGCCGCCGTCCGCGCCTGCGTAGCTCCACCCCACGGTGACGAGCGTCAGCGCGAAGACGCCGAGGATCCACCACCCGCCGAGCAGGGCGGCGGCCTCGAGCGATACCGTCAGGAGAACCGTCTCGGTCAGGTTGCCGGCCCCGTAGAAGCGGCCGCCGCCGTCGGGGCGCGCGCCGATCGCTGCGAGCGAATTCACCTCCGGCCAGGCGGCGAAGACGACGAGGTAGACGACGATCAAGGCGACCAACGCCCAGGGCAGCGCGCCGCGGACGGCGGCGAGCGCGAAGCACGCACCGATCGTCAGGCCGATCAGCGCCACGGCGACGACCCACGGCCGCGTCACGGCGACAGCTGCGAGGAACAGCGAGCCGGCCAGCACCGCCGGGGCGGCCAGCAATCCCACCCGCCCGAGGTACTCGGACCGAAGGCCGAAGGCGAGTAGGGCGCCGGCGAGCACTGAGCCGACGAGGATCAGCGTCGCCCAGAGCCGAACGTCGTGCGTCTGCGTCAGGCGCTCGTCGAGCCGCCGAAGCTGTCCCGCTGCATCGTCGTCGGAGCTGGAGCGGATCCGCGGCTTGCGGCCGTCGGTAAGCGCGCGGGCGGTGGGGGCGATGTCGGCGATCGAGACGAGGCCACGGATCCGGGTCGAGTCGGAGACGAGGATCCCCCGGTAGCCGCCGCCGACGATCGCGACCGGGTACCTGCGCGTGTTGGCGTGCCTGCCGGGCGGCGGCAGGGCGACGTAGATGGTCACGTCCGCGGGCGAGCGCCCGAGGGAGATCTGCTGCTTGCCGGAAGGTGTGCCGCCGAGCACGGCCGGCTCGACCTTCCCGCGCACCAGGGACGCCACCGCCGCGCGCCGGGTCACGGTCTGGCCCGAGCCGGGGACGAACAGCCCGACCGCGCCGCGTTCCGCATACGTCTGCGGATCGAACGGCGGGACGACGACCACACTCACGTCCGCGGCCCGAGCGGGGGCGGCAAGCGCGGCGAACAGCGCCGACGCGATCAGAGCCCCTAACGCAATGGGTATTCGTCTCCGGGGTGCGATGGGTGAGTGCGATGCAAGGACGCAGGGAGCCCCGATAGTGGACCAACTATCGGGGCGACCGAGGACGCCGCAGCGCGCCGCCCGGCGCGGCCCGGGGACACAACTGCCCATTGCGTTAGGGGCTCTCAGAAGGCGCCTCACGGTCAGGCGACAGTAACCTTCTGACCGTGCTGGTCGAGCGCAGCATGCACCCGGGCTACCTCTCGAACGCGTACCTGGTCGCGGACGAGGAGGGCGGGACGGCGGTGTTCGTGGACAGCGGCGCGCCGATGGACCCGCTGCTGGCCGCGGCCGAGCGGTGGCGCGTCACGCCGGTTGCCGTCCTCCGCACGCACGGCCACCACGACCACGTCGAGTTCGAAGCCGACCTGGGCGTTCCCGTGGTGACCGGCGACTTCGAGTCCGGCCGGCTGAGCTTTCGGGCGCTGCCGTGCCCGGGCCACAGCGACGACGGCCTGTCGTTCCACGGCGGCGGCCTCTGCTTCACCGGTGACACGCTGTTCAAGGACGCGGTCGGCGGCACCCGGACGGACTTCGAGGCGGTGCGGCGTTCGGTCATGGACGTCCTGATGGCGCTGCCTCCAGAAACGCGCGTGTTGCCCGGCCACACCGAGGAGACGACGATCGGCCGCGAGTGGGAGGAGAACCCGTTCGTGCGCGTCTGGCGCGGCGTCGATCCGGAGGGAACAGAGCAGGTCCGCGTGGGCGGTGAGTCAGCGACGCTGATCGTCTGGTCGCCCGACTACGACGGCAAGGGCAAGGCGTGGGTGCGCTTCTCCGACGGCCGGGACGCGATCGTCGGCGGCTCGGGCGTCGAGCGCGGCTAGGGAAGAACGGCGGCCTTCAGGTAGTCCGGCGGCGGATCGGCCAGCAGCGCCGCCACGCCGTCCAGTCCGACCCGGTGGGTGATCAGCCGCTCCCACGGGTACGCCCCGCTGGCGAGGAAGCCGAGCGCCGCCCGCACCGTCGCCGGCGTGTGGTGGAACGCGCCGCGCAGGGTCAGCTCCTCGTAGTGCAGCCGGTATGTGTCGACTCCGACCTCGGTCCCGCGCGGCAGGCCGCCGAAGAAGAGAACCGTGCCGCCGGGCCGGACGAGTCGGAGCGCATCCCGCCACGCCTGCTCGGTCCCGGCCGCCTCGATCACGACGTCCGCCTGCTCGGCCGCCGGGCCGGCGCCGAACTGCGGGCCGAGCTCGCGCCGCCCAGGCCGGCCGCCGACCAGGAACGGCCGCCCGCCCGCGTCGGCCGCACAGGCGGCGAGCATCAGTCCGATCGGTCCGGGGCCGATGATCGCGATCGAATCCCCGGCGTCGAAACCGGCGCGCTGCACGCCGTGGAGGCAGCAGGCGAGCGGCTCGACGAGCGCGGCGACCTCGGGCGCGAGGCCGGGCGGCACCGGCAGGAGATTGCGGCGGGCGATCCGCTCGGGGACGAGGATCAGCTCGGCGTAGGCACCGTTCAGGAGCGGGAACAGGTTCTCGCACAGCGTCTCCTCGCCCCGAATGCACGGCGCGCAGACGCCGCACGGCGCCGAGTTCGCTGCGACGACGTGGCGACCGAGCGAGACGTCGATCCCGCAGAACTCGTGCCCGAACGGGCTCGGCGGCGGGCCGAGCAGGACGGGGTGGCCGCGCTGGAACGCCTTCGCGTCGGTGCCGTCGGTGAGCGCGACCTCGACCTGAACGAGCACGTCGCCCGGGCCCGGCTCCGGGTCGGGAACGTCCTCGACCCGCACGTCCCCAGGCCCGTGGAAGATCAGCGCCTTCACGGCGTGAAGACGACCTTGAGCGTGTCGCCGCCGCGGTAGAGGTCGAGCCCGTCGTGGAATTGCTCGAGCGGCAGGACGGTCGGCTTCGGCAGGTCGAGCTCCGGGAGGAGCGTGATCGCCCCGGCCATGTGGCGGGGCGTCGCCGAGCGCGAGCCGACGACGGTCAGCTCGCGCCGGTAGACGGCGTCGAGTTCGAGTGGGGCGGAGGGCGCAAAGACGAGCAGCGTGCCGCCGGGTGTCAGGGCATCGGCCGCGTGCGTAGCGCCGCCGGGTGCGCATAGGACGGCCGCGTCCACCGGCCCGTCGGGATGGCGGCCGTCGCGCCTCGGGTCGGTGTCAATCGCGAAGACGTCGTCGCCGCGGCGGCGCAGCACGGCGCCGAACAGCCGGCCGACGAAGCCGTTTCCGACCACGAGTACCCGTCCGCCGGGCAGGCGCTCCACGGCGCGCAGCACACAGGCGAGCGGCTCGACGTAGGTCGCGGTCGCGTCGTCCACGTCGTCCGGAAGTGGCAGCGACTCCGCGGCGCGTGCCCGCTCCGCGAATCCACCCGGGATGATCGTCGCGGCGCGGAAGGATTCGCAGGTCGACTCGTGCCCGGCCAGGCAACGCTCGCATTCGCCGCAGGGTAGGTGGTGGACCAGCGCGACCCGGCGGCCGTCGCGTTCCGCGGCAACCTCGTGGCCGAGGACCGTCCCCGGAGGCGCGACGCCGAGCTTCTCGACGTCGGATCCGCAGAGCCCGCAGGCGAGCACGCGGACCAGGACACCCTCGCCCTCGGGCTCCCGCACGTCCGCGAGCGCGGGCTGCCGCGTTTCGTCGAGGACAACCGCGCGCACAGGGGTATCGTAGGCCGATGGCGATGAAGCTCTATCGCTGCTCCAACATGTGGGTGAAGCTCCAGGGTCATCCGTGCTGGAGGGTGCAGAGCGCGCGCGACGAGCAGGGGAACGGGTCGGTCTACCGGGAGGAGTCGAAGGACATGGCGTCGAGGATCCGCGCCGGCAAGCTCGACGAGAGGCGCGGCGGCGCCGCCGCGACCGGGCAGCAGTGAACGTCGAGCTCGTCAACTTCGACGAGCCGAGCGAGACGCGCGAGTTCGAGAAGGGTCGGTTCGAGCTCTACCGGGTCGGGCCGCAGACGCTCGGACGGGCGACGTACGAGCCCGGCTGGCGCTGGTCCGAGCACGTGTCGCCGTTGGCCGGAACGCCGTGGTGCGAGATCGAGCACGTCGGTCTCGTGCTCAGCGGACAGGCGGTCTGCAAGATGAAGGACGGAACCGAGCTGGTGATGAAGGCCGGCGATTTCTTCTACATCCCGCCGGGCCACGACAGCTGGGTGGTCGGAGACGAGCCGTACGTCTCGCTGCACATCATGGGCAGCGAGGACTACGCGGCGCCGACGGACGACGCCTGACGCGGCGCTAGTCCACCCGGACGGCGACGCGCTGCACGCCGTTGTTGGCGTAGCCGCCGACGTTCCAGGCCGCCACGTCCGGCTGCTCGTTGCCGGCCTCGTCG
>JBKPPY010000099.1:0-6090 GCA_046733845.1 Actinomycetota bacterium
GCATTCGACTCCTGGGATCACACCGATGCCGGCCTGTGGCTGTGCCTGGGCGGTGCCCTCCTGATCGCCGCCGCCTCGGCTGTCCTGCTCGTCAGATCGGGCGAGGCGCGCACGACGCCGGCTGGCGTTTCACTGGCCTCCGCCGTCACCGGAATCGGAATCGCACTCGTGTTCCCGGGCATCTTCCTCGATGCCGAGCAGACGACCAGTGCATCTGGGTGGAGCTACTGGGACCCGCCGACCTACGGCCACGGAGTCGGGATCCTGATGCTCGTCCTGGCCGTCTCCTCGGCGGCCGTGTTCGTCGCGACGACGTTCGGCGTGCAGTCCCGTGGCCTCGACGCCGCGCTGACGCTGGTGTTGCTCGGCCTCGTCGCGTTCGATCCTGTCTGGACTGCGTTCAACGATCTGGGCGACCTGCAGGTGGGCGCATGGCTTGCACTCGCCGGAGGGATCCTCGCCGCCGGCGGGACCTGGTCGGCGCGGGCCGGCGAAGCGCCGCGTGCTGCGGAAGCGCCTGCCTAGCCCGCGCCGAGAGCTTTCGCCTAGGCCGTCGCCCCCTTGCTTTCCCAGAAGCGGTTGAGCGCGCCCTGGACTTTGATCACCCAGATGATCCAGCCGACGAGCGGGATGAGCATCCAGAAGCCGGTCACGCCGCTGACCGGCGGGTGCTGGCCCTCGCGGGAGTAGAGCTTCCCGACCTCCGACGGCGAGACGAACCACATCACGATCCCGACGACGATCCAGATCACGAGCCAGAGCACGCCGCCGAGACCTTCGCCCGAGTAGCGCTTGATCTCCTCACCGGACTTGTACATCCAGTAGATCGAGTAGATCCCGAGCGTGACGATCCCGATGATGATCACGAAGGCGATTCCACGCGGCTGCCCCAGCGGTCCGGCCACCGCTACGGGCGGCGCCGATGCTGCTGCCTCTGTCATACAGACTCCCTTCCGAGCTCCTGGGGACAGGGCATCAGACCACGCTTTCCGCGGCCGGTCAAATGCTCCGCCGAGCCGCTAGCTCGAGCCGACGCGCGTGGCGAACCAGGCCGCTGCCATGTCCTCGTCCCCGTGGCCCAGCTCGATCGCGCGGCGGAAGCGCTCGAGGGTGACCGGGGCGAGTCCAAGGTCGACGCCCGCCGTGCGGGCCATCTCGATCGCCAGCCCGACGTCCTTCGCCGCCAGTCGCAGCGCGAACGCGGGTGAGTAGTCGCCGGTGACGATCTTCTCGCCCTTGATCTGGGCGTAGGCGGAATCCATCGGCCGGCCGTGGATCGCGTCGAGGAACCAGCGCTGGTCGAGCCCGAGTCCCTCCGCCAGTGCCAAGGTCTCGCCAAGGTTCTCGACCAGGTTGAGGATCCAGAGATTGAGCGTCAGCTTCAGTTTCGTCCCCGCGCCGGGCTCGTTCCCGAGCCACATGACCCGGCTCGAGATCGGATCGAGCAGCTCCTCGGGGCGGTCGGGCCCGGCGGCCAGGATGAGAAGCTCGCCGGCCTCCGCCTGCGGTCGTGACCCGAGCACCGGCGCGTCGAGGAACCGTGCATGCCGTGCGGCGAAGCGCTCGGTGTCGGCCACGCCGACGGTGGAGGACTGGACCCATAGGACTCCGGGGTCGAGCTCCGGGACGACCGCGTCGACCGTCGGACCATCGGCCAGCATCGTCACCACGGCTTCGACTCCGTCGACCGCCTCGGCCGGCGTCTCGGCGACGGTCGCGCCGAGCCCTTCGGTCTTCTCTCGCGTCCGATTCCAGACGCGGATCTCGTGGCCGGCGGCCGCGAGGTTGCGCGCCATCGCACCGCCCATGATCCCCGTGCCGAGCACCGCAATGCGCATCCGGGGAAGTCTAGGGTCTGACCCCCGAAGGGGTCTGACCTTCTGAGGGAACAGTCCCCTGCGGAGGACAGTCCCTCATGGAGACAGTCCCTACCATCTCCGGCATGCGGATCGAAGATCGGTTCCCGCGCCCCTCGGTGATGGGCGTCGTCAACGTCACACCGGACTCCTTCTCGGACGCGGGCGTCAATTTTCGTCCGAAGGATGCGATCGCCTCCGCTCGCCACATGCTCGACGCGGGTGCGGCGATCGTCGACATCGGTGGGGAGTCGACGCGGCCCGGGGCCGAGGCCGTCCCGCTGGACGAAGAACTGCGCCGGCTTGTGCCCGTGTTGGAGGGCCTCGCCGGCGCGCCGGTCTCGGTCGACACCTCGAAGGCCGAGGTCGCGCGGCGCGCGCTCGAACTGGGCGCCGAGCTCGTCAACGACGTCAGCGCCCTGCGCGGTGACCCTGAGCTCGCCGGGACGGTCGCCGACGCGGGAGCCTTCCTGTGCCTCATGCACATGCAGGGCGAGCCGCGGACGATGCAGGCCGACCCGCAATACGACGACGTCGTTGCCGAGGTGGCGTCGTTCCTGGAGCAGCGGCTGGCATTCGCCGTCGAGGCCGGCATTCCGGAGGAGCGCGTCTGCCTCGACCCGGGGATCGGCTTCGGCAAGACCGTCGAGCACAACCTCGAGCTCGTCCGCCGGCTCGACGTCCTCCTCGCGCTCGGCCGACCAGTGCTGATCGGATTCTCCCGCAAGCGTTCGCTCGGCCGGCTGCTCGGCGATCCCGAGGCGACGACCGGCTCGCTGGCTGCAAGCCTCGCCGCAGCGGTCGCCGCCTACGAGCGGGGCGCGACCATCCTCCGCGTTCACGACGTGGGGGAGACGGTCGAGGCTCTGACCGTCGCCGAGGCGATGGCGTGATTCTCGAGCTGCACGGGCTCGAGGTCTTCGGCCGGCACGGCGTGCTGGAGGAGGAGAAGCGCGACGGGCAGATCTTCGTGTACGACGTCGAGCTCGAGGTCGATCAGCCCGCCGCCGACCAGATCGACGCCGCCGTCGACTACCGGCTCGTCGCGGACTGCGTACGGGAGGTGTCCGACTCACGGTCGTTCGACCTGATCGAAGCCCTCGCCGCCGCAGTCGCCGACGCCCTCGTCGTTCGCCTCGGCGTTGCGCACGTCCGAGTCCGGGTGCGCAAGCCCCTTCCCGCCGGGATCGCCGCCGAATGGTCGGCGGCAACGGTCGAGCGCAGGCGCTAGCGGTTTCGCTCCCAGACGAGGCGCAACCCTTGGAGCGTCAGCTCCGGGTCGACAACCGTGATGGTGCGCGACTGCGGTGCGATCAGCTCGGCGAGCCCACCGGTCGCGACGACTGGAGCCTCCGGCGTCTCGAGCTCGGCACGGATCCGGTCGACGATCGCGTCGACCTGGCCGGCGAAGCCGTAGACGAGCCCGGACTGGAGCGCCGCCGTGGTCGTCTGGCTGATCACGCGTTCGGGCGCCTCGAAGGGCACCTTCGGGAGCCTGGCCGCACGCGCGAAGAGGGCGTCCATCGACACTTCGATCCCCGGCGCCAGCACCCCGCCCGCGAATTCACCCGCAGCAGAGACGACGTCGAAGTTGGTCGAGGTGCCGAAGTCGACGACGACCGCGGGCGCTCCGTGGCGCTCTCGGGCAGCGACCGCGTTCGCGATCCGGTCCGAGCCCACCTCGCGTGGGTCGTCGTAGCGGATCGCCATTCCCGTCGGCACTCCCGGCCCGAGCACGAGCAGCGAAGCAGCGGCCCAGCGCTCGGCGAAGGCCTCGTACTCGTGGACGAGCTGCGGGACGGAGGAGCAGAGCACGATGCCGTCGAGCGCCGTAAGGTCGACGAACGCACGCAGCATGACCGCCAGCTCGTCGCCGGTGTGCGTCCGGTCGGTGCCGACCCGGAACTGCTCCGCCAGGCCGTCCCCGTCGAACAGCCCGAAGACGGTCTGCGTGTTGCCGACGTCGACTGCGAGCAGCATGTCGGGAGTGTCGCTCAGCCGACGCTCACGCAGGCTGCGATATGGAGCTGCCTCCACGCTGCGTCCTCGGCATTGCCGATCGGCGTGAGCTTCCTGTCCATCGCGTTGAACGTTGCGGCCGGGTCTGCGCCGGCGTCGAGCCTCTTGATCCCCGCCCGGATCCCGTCGAGCTGAAGCTTCTCGGCCGTCAGCGCCCTGCCGTGAAGAACACGGAGCGAGCGGGGCACGCTGAGCCGCCGCAGCGCCAGGTACTGGGCTGTGAAGATCGGCAGCGCCTGCTTGAGGAAGCGGTTGATCTCTGCGGTGGAGGTCGGCGGTTTGACCGTCTTGAGCTTGGACGTCGTGATCCTGCAGATCGCGGACGCCTTCTGCCGGTACTGCGTCGGGCTGAGTGCAGAAACGGCTGACGTCGCCGCAATCAGCGCGACCGCCGCGGCAAATGCACTCACTCGCGCCAAGTGCATGCCAGAAGCCGGTCTCGATCTAGGCAGAGTCGTCGTCGGTGCCGAGCGTCTCGCCGATCCGCTCTGCCAGGGCGGCGGCGGTGAGCGGGGGGCCCTCGCCCTCGCCCCGCAATTCCTCGACGGTGACGTCGCCGGCGGTGAAGATCCGCGTCCGAGGAATCATCCGGGTCGGCCGGTTCTTGTCCCAGACCCACACGTCTTCCATTTCGACCTCGAACAGCGGGTAGGCGGGCTGAAGCCGCGGCTGGAGCTCGACCCTGTTGCAGAGGTAGGTCGTGTCGGGCGTGAGCACGCAGTAGCGGAACAGCGGGAAGACCGCCGCGTACTCCCTTTTCAGCTGGAGCTCGAGATCAGCCTCGAACTCGTCGAGCTCGTCGAGGTGCGACATCAGGACGATTGTAGCCCGGCGACCAGGTCCGCCAGCCGGCCCCGGCCCGGGACGACCAGGTCGGGGTCGAGCTCCGCCAGCGGCTCGAGCGCGAACAGGCGCTCGTGCAGCCGCGGATGGGGAACCTGGAGCCCCGGCTCGTCGATCTGCTCGTCGCCGTACAGCAGCAGGTCGAGGTCGATGGTTCGAGGCCCGAAGCGGGGGCCGGCTCGGTTGCGGCCGAGCCGCCGCTCGATGCCCAGCAAGCCGTCGAGGAGCTCGCGGGCGCCGAGGTCGGTTTCCACCGCCGCAGCAGCGTTCAGGAAACGAGGCTGGTCGACGATCCCGACGGGCGCCGTATCCAGGAAGGTCGAGACTGCGGTCACGCGCACCCCCGGCTCGGCGCGCAGCTGCTCGACGGCGGAGCGGAGCATCGCCTCGCGGTCGCCCAGGTTCGCGCCGAGGCCGACGTAGGCGCGCGTCACTGGGGCTAACCGCCGCCGTAGATCGAGACCGGGAGCTCGAGCAGCCGGTCGTCGACGGGCGGCTGCGCCGACTCCAGGCGCTCGAGGGTCTCTGCGGCACCGGGCGCCGTGGCGAGCAGACGCTCGACCACCTCCTCGGTGGAGTCCAGCACGACCAGCTCCTGCTTGAACGGGCGCGGGAACCGCCCACGTCCGAGGTACCAGCCGTAGAACTTCTTCAGGAAGCCCGATGCCCGACGCTCGCCCATCTCACGAACGGTCTCGCGGATGAACAGGATCAGCTCGGCCACGACCTCCTCTCGGGTCGGATCGGGCTCGTCGCCGTCGACCATCTCCCGTAGCGCCCACGGGTTGCCCTGGGCGCCCCGCCCGACCATCACCGCGGCCGCGCCGGTCGACGCGAGCACCGCCTGCGCGCGGGCGCGCGAGGTGACGTCGCCGCAGGCGATCACCGGCACGTCCACCAGCTCCACGAGCTCGGCGGTCAGCGAGTGGTCCGCCGTTCCGGTGTACATCTGCCTCGCCGAGCGCGGGTGCAACGTCAGCGTCGCTGCGCCGGCGTAGACCAGCCGCGGTCCGACCTCGAGGCAGGCCCGCGAGGCGTCCTCCAGGCCGCGGCGCATCTTCACCGAGACCGGAGCGTCCACCGCCTCGGCGACTGCGGCGACGATCCGTTCCGCCCGCTCAGGGTCGTCGAGCAGCGTCGCTCCCGCACCCGTCTTCGTGACCTTGCGAACCGGGCAGCCGAAGTTGATGTCGACGATGTCCGCGCCCGCGTCCTCGACCATCCGCGCCGCCTCGGCCATCAGCGGCGGCTCCGAGCCGAAGATCTGCACCGCGAGCGGATGCTCGTCGGCCGCGATCCGGAGGTAGCCGAGTGTGCGCTCGTTCCCGTGGTGGAGACCCGCGCAGCTGACCATCTCGGAGCACACCAGGCC
>JBKPPY010000100.1:0-13538 GCA_046733845.1 Actinomycetota bacterium
GCGGTCGTGGTCGGTCACCTGCCAGTCGTGCGCCTGGAAGTCCTCGCCGCCCGGGACGACCGTCCAGAGCGGCACCGCGCCGAGCTTCCAGTTGGCGGCGACCGCCACTGCAACGGCGGTGACGAGCACAGCGCCCGTTCGCGCCGGGAAGCGTCGCACGAGCGCCGCCGCCCCGAGGACGGTTGCGGCGATCAGCGGTGGAATCGCCGCGGCCAGGTAGTGGAAATGGATCGAGGTCTGGGTCGTCGTCGCCGAGAGTTGGTTGAGCGCGGCCTCCGGCAGGAAGGCGACGAGCGCAAGCGGCGAGAGCACGAACAGGAACGCGAGCGGCGCGAGAAGATGCAGCAGGTAATGGAGGTCGCGATGCTGAAACGCCTGCTCGAAGAGCGTCCACGGGTGCGTGACCGCCGTCTTCGCGATCCCGCCGGCGGAGCCGCCGATCGCGTCGTAGCGGCCGTAGAACGACGATTCGGCGCCAGAGTTGAAGTGCGGGATGACGACGGCGATCGCCAGTACCGAGACGAGCACGCCCGTGCCGGCAATTGCCGTCCCGGCACGTGGGCGCCGCTTGATCGCGTACCAGACGCCCATGCCGGCTACGACGAGCCCGACCTCCTCTTTGGTCGTCATCGCGATCGCCGCGAAGACGACGAACGGGAGAAGGCGGTCCTCGTCCAGGTACCAGAACGCGAACAGGAGCAAGGGGCACGCGAGCGCGACCGGGTGGAACTCGTTCAGCGTCAGCCACTCCGTGGCGGGGTAGAGCAGGTAGACGAGCGCGAATGCGAGGCCGCCGCGGTCGCTGCCGAGGTGCTTTCGGGCCAGCCAGAAGACCGGCAGCGCGCCGAGGGCTACGGCGATCGCCTGGACGACGAGCAGCATCTCCGGGCTCGGCCAGATCCACCAGAGCGGCGCGAAGACCGCGAGGATCGGGTCGAAGTGCGCGGCCAGCCGCGAGATCTGGACCCCGTCCCCGCTCGTCATCTGGAGGAAGTGCCCGTGCGCCGTGTTCCAGACCGTTTGGACCATGTTTCCGAGGTCGTACCGGCCGGTGTTGAAGGCACGGTGGCGAAGAATCGAGAGCGACCCGAATCCGGCCGCGTAGGCGACGATCGCCGCCCACAGGAGCGCCCGCGGTTTCACAGGAGCGATTGGATCAGGTCGCGCCAGCGCACACCGAGGACGTCCTCGCTTGCCCTGGCTCGGTAGGCCGCCAGGCCGCCCTCCGAGAGCGCAAGGGCGAGGTTCGGTTGGGCGGCGACGCGCCGAAGTGCAGCTGCGAGCGCTGCCGGATCGCCCGGCGGCACGAGCAGCGCGCTCTCCCCGTCGCGCAGCAGCTCGCGGGCGGCGGGGGTGTCGGCAGTGAGGAGCGGGGTGCCGCAGGCGAGTGCCTGGAACGCCTTGTTCGGGATCACGCGGGCGGCTTTCGGCGAGGTGCCGAAGATGCCGAGGGCGCAGGACGCAGGGTGAAGCTCGTGTGGGAGCTGGTCGTACGCGACCCACGGCACGTGCTCGACGTTCGGCGGCCTGCTCTCGAGCAACCGGGTGAGTTGTCCGGAGCCGACGACGCGGAGCCGGAGCTCGGGCGCGAGTCGCGCCGCCGCCAGGACGGTCTCGAGCCCGTGCAGTGGAATGAGCTTGCCGACGAACAGCGCCGTGAAGGTCGCGGGCGCATTCCAGCCGGGGCGGAAGACGCGCTCCTCAGCCCCGACAAAGCACGTCTCGACCTTTCGTGCGCCGAGGGTCAGAAAGAACTCGGCTTGCGCGGCCGTGTCCGCAACGACTAAGTCGGCCGCCCGGAAGGCGCGACGGTCGATCGCAGCCAGGGCGCGGGCGGCAATGCTGCCCGCCCGGAACCGCCCGCGATCGGAGACGAGCGTGTCCGCGAGCGACACGAGCGGGTTGAACACGACAGGCCGGTCACCGGCGATTCGTCGCGCTGCGCCGAGGTCCAGGTGGCCGGGGTAGCCGACGAGGACCGCGTCGACTTGAGAATCACTATCACTCTCAATCGTCCGCCGAAGCCGAACCTCAGCCGCCGCTAGCCGCACCGCCGAGAGCGGTCCAGCGCGGAACTTGTGCTCGCGGCCTTCCCAGACGGACTCGTGCCGTTCGACTACCTCGACCCCGACACGCCGCAGGCAGGAGATCACCTGCGCGTTCCGGGGATATGACCGCTCGTAGGTCCCGAAGTAGAGGACCTTCAGCTGAGGATCTCCTCGACCAGCGCCTCCGACCGCTCGCGCTCGGAGACCCGTTCCTCGTGGTGGCTCGTGATCAGCTCCGTGATCAGACCGAGCGAGAAGATCTGGATTCCGACGACCACGAGCAGTACTCCGAGGATCAGTAGTGGGCGGCCGCCGATCGCGTGGCCGAGGGCCTTCACGATCGTCAGGTAGACGAGGACTCCCACGCCGACGAAGGAAAGGAGCAGGCCGAGGCCGCCGAAAAGATGGAGTGGGCGCTGCCGGTAGCGGCCGATGAAGGCGACAGTGAGCAGGTCGAAGAAGCCGCGCAGGTAGCGCTCGAGGCCGTAGCGAGAGCGACCGTGTTCGCGAGGCCGATGGTTGACCGGGACCTCGGCGATCCGATACCCGCGATGGTGTGCCAGCACCGGGATGAACCGGTGGAGTTCGCCGTAGAGGCGAAGGCCGCGGACAACCTCGGCGCGGTATGCCTTGAGGCCGCAGTTCATGTCGTGGAGGCGGACGCCCGACACCCAGCGGGTTACCGAGTTGAAGATGCGTGACGGGATTCGCCTGCGAAGCGGGTCGCGGCGCTTCGTCTTCCAGCCCGACACCAGGTCGAAGCCCTCGTCGAGCTTCGCCAGCAGCTTCGGGATCTCGGCGGGGTCGTCTTGGAGGTCGCCGTCGATCGTCACGATCACATCGCCTTGCGCCTGAGCGAAGCCGGCCGCGAGGGCAGCCGCCTTGCCGAAGTTGCGCCGGAGTCGCACGACGACGACGTTGTCGTGAGCTGCGTGGAGGCGCGTTAGCGCCGCTGAAGTCCCATCTGTCGAGCCGTCGTCGACGAAGACCACTTGCCAGGGCCGGTCGAGCGGCTGGAGTGCCGAATCGAGCTCGTCGTAGAGGAGCGCGATGCTTCGTTCCTCGTCGTGGACGGGGACGACGACCGAGATCACGGCGCGAGCCTACCCCGGCGGCGTGGTCGGTGTCGTCGTCGTGACCGGTGCGGTCGGCGTCGCGTCGGTGGGTGTTGCCGTCGTCGCAGGCGCGGTCGTCGTGGGTGCAGTCGTAGTCGGCGCGGTTGTCGTCGGAGGGGGCGGAGGCGGGACGGTCGTCGCCGGCGTGGTCGTCACCGGAGCAGTGGTTGGGAGCGTGGGCGGCGGAACTGTCGTCGCTGCGAGCGTCGTCTCGGGCGCGGTCGCGCCGGTCGTCGTCTCCCGGGTCGCTGTCGTCGTCGCGGTCGTCGGCGTGGTTGTTGCCGCGGTTGTGGTCGTCACCTTCGGCTCGGTGGCGTTTGACGGCGGCGGCTGTGCAGGCTTCGTCGTCGCCGGACGCGAGGTCGTCACTGGAGGTGTCGTCGCCCCGTTGCCGATTGTCAGGGCCATGGCGAGCCCGACGCCGGCCGCGGCGACGGCGGCGACCACGAACGCGACCAGGAGCCGCGTTCTCCGGCTCGTGGGCGGCCTGACGACCTCGGTGACGACGGTGGCTTCCGCGGTCATGTCGGGGGAAGGCGGTCCCAACTCGGCAGCGAGCGCAGTCCCGTCGCTCGGGCGGTCGGCTGGGCTCTTCGCCAGCGCTGCAGCGGCCACGCTCTCCAGCAGGGGTGGTGCATCGGGCCGAAGCTCGGATACCGGCGGCGCCAGCAGGTCGCGGTGCATCGCCGCGAGCGCGAGCGCATCGGGCGCCTCGAACGGAAGTCGCCCGGTGAGCATCCGAAACAGGATCACGCCGAAGGCGTAGACGTCGCTCGCCGGCGTTGCCGGATCACCGCGCACCTGCTCAGGCGAGATGTACGCAGCCGTACCGAGTACCGTTCCCGCCTCGGTGAGGCTGGCTGCGCCCCGCGTTCGCGCGATGCCGAAGTCGGCGATCTTCGCCCGCCCATCGGCGTCGAACAGGATGTTCGCCGGCTTCAGGTCGCGATGGACGACACCGCGCTGATGCGCATGGGCCAGCCCGGCGGCGATCTCGGCTGCGATCAGCCTCGTCTGGTCGTCGGGAAGCGGGCGATCCGTTGCGAGCCGGTCATCGAGTGATCCGCCGGGCAAGTGCTCGAGCACCATGAAGCGGCGGCCGTCGGCAACCCCGTAGTCGTAGAGCGTGCAGACGTTGGCGTGGGCGAGCCCGGCAGCGGCGCGCGCCTCTCGGTCGAAGCGGGCGGGATCGGCGTCGAAGGCGAGCAGCTTGACCGCCACCTTCCGGTCAAGCTCGGCATCCGTCGCCTCCCAGACCTCGGACATGCCGCCGGCACCGATTCGCCGCTCGAGGCGATAGCGGCCCGCGATGACGGAATCGGCCACAGGAGTAGCGTATGTCCCGCATGGACGAGCTTTTGACACTCCAGGCGGCTCAGGCGCTCGTGCTCGAGCGCGCGCGGCCGCTCGGCGCCGAGTGGGTGTCGTTGTCGGATGCCGCCGGCCGAGTGCTCGCGGAGCCGGCCGCGGCAGTCGTCGACCTGCCCCCGTTTCGCAGCTCTGCCATGGACGGCTACGCCGTGCGCTCCGCCGATACCCCCGGACGGCTTCCCGTCGTTCAACGGATTGCCGCGGGCGCGCCCGCGTCCCGTCCGCTCGCCCAGGGCGAAACGATGGGAATCGCGACCGGGGGCCTCGTCCCCGAGGGCGCGGACGCCGTCATCCAGCACGAGCTCGTTGTCGAAAATGGCAACGAGATCGAGATTCCGTCCACTGTTGCCTCTGGCGCCAACGTCCGGCCCGTGGGCCGGGACGTGGCGGCGGGAGCCGTCGTTGTTCCCGCCGGCGTCAGGCTCGGGCCGGCGCAGATCGGCGCGCTCGCTGCGGCTGGTGTGGCCGAAGTCTCCTGCAGTCAGAAACCCCGTGTCGCCGTCCTGACCACGGGCACCGAGCTTCGGTCTCCGGGGTCGCCGCTAGGCCCAGGGGAGGTGTACGAGGCCAACGGTGTGATGTTGTCCGCACAAATCGCCGCCGAGGGCGCCGTCGTTACCCGCCTCGAAGCGGTTGCCGACGACGAGGGCGAGCACCGTAAGTCGCTCGCGGAGGGCCTCGAGCACGACGTGCTGGTCACGTCGGGGGGCGTCTCGGTCGGGCCGCATGATCTCGTCCGTCGGGTCGAGTCGAAGCTCGGCGTCGAGGAGGTCTTCTGGCGTGTCGCCGTCCGCCCGGGCAAGCCGGTGTCTTTCGGCGTACGGGGCGCGACGCTGGTCTTCGGCCTGCCGGGTAACCCGGTGTCGTCACTCGTCGGGTGTGAGCTTTTCGTGCGCCCGGCGCTCCGGGCAATGCAGGGAGCGTCCGATCCCGGACCGAGCTTCGCGGCGGGTCGCCTCGCGGGGGACGTCATTCGCAACGCCGCGCGTGACGACCTGCTCCGCGCGCGGGCGACCGTCAGCGACGACGGCGTCCTGCTCGAGCCAGTCAGCGGGCAGGAGTCGCACATGATTGTCCGTGCGGCCGAGGCAAATGCGCTCGTGCTCGTTCCACGTGGAAACGGCGAGCTCGCAGCCGGTTCCGTCGTGCGCTATCTGCCGCTCTGAGCGCTAGGCGATCGGGCCGGAGGAGCCGACGGTATAGGGCGATCCGTGTCGCGGCTCGACCCGGACCAACTTTGCGTAGACGAGGTAGCGATGCGTGGCGAAGAACCGCGGATGACAGGCCTGAAGGACGAGCTGCTCGCGATGATGCGTCTTCAGGACGGAGAGGTCGTCTGCGTCCACGATTCGGTGGCTGGTCACCTCGTAGTGGAAGGTGCCGTAGGGCAGCTCGAGCGTGATCGGGTCGCCCGGTCGGACGCTGTCGATGTGCGAGAACGGCGCGAGGTAGGTCGTGCGGTGGCCCGCGATGTAGATCAGCTCCCCCTGGCCGGGCATGTACGTTCGCAGATCGCGACCCGGGCCCCTGGTCAGGTCGTCATGTCCCGTCCCGTTGACCACGATCGATTTCAGGCCGAGGCGATGGACGATCAGACGCCCGACCGGATCCCCCTCCTTGAGGGCGTGCCGGTACGCGGTTGCCTCTGCCCGGATGCGGGCGCGCTCCGCGTCGACCGACACCGATCCGTCCGGCTCCTTGGTTACCGGCCGGATCGTGGCCGGCGGTTTGTAGTCCGCGAACCGATGTGCGAACCGGGAGGCGAGCTTGTGCTGCTCGTACTTCGTATAGAGGGCAGTGAACGGGTCCTGCCACTGCCAGACGAGGACCACCCAGATCACGGCGCCGATCCCGGCGACGATCATGAGCGTTCCGGTCAACCGGGCGACGCGACGCATCAGCCTTCGGCCGCCTGGTCGTGCGGGGCGGTTACACGGCGCCGACCTTGGATTCCGAGGACGACCGCGCGCACGGTGCTGCGGATCGGCCCAAGCGGTGGCCGCTCGTCGGCCGACGGATACGGTCGATACCTTCCGAGCGCGATCGCGGTCAACTGAGCCGCTCCTGCAGCCCAGCACAGCGCCAGGAACAAGGGCACGATCGTGATGTAGCCCACGGTAGCGAGCTCCGCAAGGTACCAGGGGGCGTCGAGTCCGAGACCGAACCGGAACATGAACGAGCCGAGCAGGATGAACGGGCCGATCAGACCCGCGACCAGGAGTCCGACCCTGGCGATCGTCTGGTGGCCGCGCAGGTGCGGCAGCCAGAGCCAGACGTGGAGGCACGGAAGCAGGAAGACGAGAGCGAACGGGTTCGTCGCCACCACGAGCAGAGCGACGACGCCAAGAGCGAGCATCGTTGCGGTGTGTCCCGCGAGCTCTTCCTCCGCGGTCGGCGGTCGTTGGGGTCTGAGACGCGCTCGGGTGACGAGCCAGGCCGGCAGTGCGAGCAGCGCGAGCAGGAAGATGCCGAGCAGCGGCCAGTGCGTCGCCGCGTGCGTCTCGGGGTTGAGGGGGCGTGCGGCACCGTCGGGCCAGATGCCGACGAGGCCGAGAAAGAGGAACATGAGGCCGGCCCAGAGCCAGAAGGCGAGCCGGCTCCGGTAGGCGCGGAGGGCGGGCGCGACGGGGATGTGCCTGCGCCGACAGCGAGCGAACAGGTCGACGGCGGTGACTGCGAACGGCAACAGCATCGCGACGAGAACGAGCTCGATCGCCCAACCGCGTACGAGGCGCTGCCCGAGGTAGACGTAGCTACGGCTGCCGCCCACGAGGCCGAATTCATCGACCGAGCCGATCAGGCCCTGCGCGGCCCGGCCGATCTCCGCCAGCCGCGTCTGGTTCAACCTCTCCGGTGCATCGCCGAACGACGCCGGCGGGCGGTCGCCGGCTGTGGTCAGCGTGATCGCCGGCACGCCGCGACCGACGAGTGGGGCTTGCTCGTAGAAGCTGAACGGGAATCCGAGGTCGGTCAGCTGTCCGAGCCCGCTCGTCCGTCCCGGACCGGCTCCGGTCTGCTCGCCGATCCGGGCTGCCGCGGTTTCGAGCAGGACGGCCGCCGGCGAGCGTGGCTGGTCGCCGGCGATCTCGACGCGTGCCTTTCCGCTGCCAGCGATCGAATCGAGATTGACGACCGCCACGATCCGGCGAGGCTCCGGGTATTGCTCGATGAAGCGCTCCGCGCCGAGCCCGCCGAACACCCCGCCGTCGGTGGACAGGAAGACGAGCTGGTGCTTCGGGCCGGAGCTGCCGGGAGGCGCGCCGACCGGCCGCCCGTATGTTCGGGCGAGCTCGACCAGCGCTGCCGTCCCCGATGCGTTGTCGTTCGCTCCTGCGCCCAGCCCCGAGTCGTCGCGGTGGGCCATCACGACAATCACGCCGGCGGTCGCCGGGCCAGTCGAGAAGGAGACGTTGCGGAGCCGCTCGCGCCCGCGGCCCGGGATCGTCGCCTCGAACGTATCTACCTGAGGCGTATACGAGTAGAGCTTCATCTTCTCCTCGAGCCAGCGTGTCGCACCCAGGGAGCCGGCCGAGCCGGGCGACCGGTCCGGGTAAAGGAGCGACAGGTCGCGTGCGAGCGATCGGGCAGACGACCCGTCGAACTGGGTCGCGGGCGTCGTCGGCGCCGGGAGTGGCGCCGGTCGTTCGACGCTGAAGGCGGCGACCAGCAACGGCAGCCCGACGAGCAGCCAGGTCCCGCGGTACAGGCGGCTGTTGACCGGACGCTCTGGGGTGCCGCGCCTGCGCCGCCGCCTCGGGGTAGCTGGCGTGACTGGCGCTTGAGTGGCGATAGCGGAGCTATAGTACGCACCCTCGGCGGTCGGCTCTGATGGCGGATCCAGCAACCATCCTGCTTGTCGACGACGAGGAGTCGGTTCAGAAGCTCCTGACGTATCCGCTCGAACGTGACGGGTTCCGTGTCGTCCAGGCGCGGGACGGCGACGAGGCGTTGGCCCGGTTCGACGCCGAGCCGATCGATCTCGTCGTTCTCGACGTGATGCTGCCGCACCTCGACGGGCTGGAGGTGTGCAAGCACCTGCGTGCCCGAAGCAGCGTCCCGATCATCATGCTCACCGCCCGTGACGACGAGCTGGACAAGGTGCTCGGCCTCGAGCTCGGAGCCGACGACTACATCACGAAGCCGTTCTCGATCCGCGAGTTCCGGAGCCGAGTCCGCGCGCTCCTCCGGCGGGCCTCGGCGCCCCCCCATCAGGCCCTGGCCGACGAGGTGCTCGAAGCCGACGGGCTGCGGATCGATTCGGCCAGGAGGTCGGTCGAGCTGGATGGAGAGCCGGTGCACCTGACCTACGTCGAGTTCGAGCTCCTGCGGACGCTTGCCTCGCGGCCCGGTCGTGTGTTCTCGCGGCAGGCCTTGCTCGAGGCGATTCGCGGCAGCTCCGACTACCGAGAGCCGCGCACGATCGACGTCCACATTCGGCACCTGCGAGAGAAGCTGGAGCGCGACGCACGCGACCCGCACTTTCTGCTCACGGTGCGCGGCGTCGGGTATCGGTTCCGCGAGCCGTGAGACGCCTCTTCAGCGGTGTCGGCTCCCGGCTTGCGCTTGCGCTCCTCGTCGTCCTCGCCGGTGCGTTCGCGCTCGTCTACCTGATCGTCGTCCCGTCACTCGAGAGCCGACTCGTCAACGCCCGAGTCTCGGCGCTCGAGCGCGCCGCACCCGAAATCGCGCGTGAGCTCCCGGCGAACCGGATCCGCTGGCCGGATTTCCTGGAGGCGGCGTCGGCCGGTGCAAACGCGCGCGTCGTCGTCTACGACACGATCGGTCCGCCGACTGCGCTTGTGGTCGCGGGCGACTCGCAGGGATTCAACTCGAGCGACATCCAGCACGACCCGCTCGCGTTGCGAACGGCCGAGCGGCGCATCCCCGCCGGCGGAACGGTCACGCGCGGAGACGAGCGCTACGGCGAGGCGACCGCGCCCGTGCCGCGGTCCTCGTCGGTATTGCTGTTGTCCTCGTCGCTGCATGAGGCATTGGCAACGGTGCGCGTGACCCGAAAGCGGCTTCTGCTCGCCGGCGTGCTGGCGTTCGTCGTTGCGCTTGGCGTCGGCTACGCGGGCTCGTGGCTGTTCGCGCGCCGATTGCGCCGGCTGGAGGCGGCCGCTGAGCGGATCGCCGCGGGACAGTTCGACGAGCCGATCACGGACACCGGGGCCGACGAGGTGGGGGAGCTCGCCCGGACGTTCGACCGGATGAGGCTCCAGCTGGCGCGGCTCGACCACGCCCGCAGCGAGTTCATCGCCAATGCGTCCCACGAGTTGAGAACTCCGGTGTTCTCGCTGGGTGGGTTCCTCGAGCTGCTGCGCGACGAGGAACTCGAGGAGGAGACGCGGCGGGAGTTCCTCGCAACGATGAGCGAGCAGGTCGACAGACTGGCGAAGCTCGCTACCGAGCTGCTCGACCTCTCGCGTGCGGATGCAGGACGTTTGCGGATCGAGCGCGAGGTGGTGGATCTGGCGGAGGTCGCCGAGGCGGCGGTCGACGAGTTCACGGCGCTCGCGGTCGCGGGCGACCGCGCGCTGGACTTGGCGGCAGCAGACGAGGGCGTGCATATCCTCGGAGACGAGCAGCGCGTGCTCCAGGTCGCGCGGGCACTGCTGGAGAACGCGCTTGTGCACACACCCGAGGGCACTCGCGTCCGGGTGCGGGTCGAGCCGGGCCTCCTCGAAGTCGAGGACGACGGTCCCGGGATCGCGGCAGAGCACGCGGCGCACGTGTTCGAGCGCTTCTACCGGGTCGAGGGGCGAAAGTCGTCGGGGAGCGGACTCGGCCTTGCGATCGCGCGCGAGCTGGCCCAAGCGATGGATGGGAGCCTGGAGCTCGATTCCGAGCCGGGGCGGACGGTGTTCAGACTGCGGCTGCCGGTGGCGACGCTCGAAACCGAGGGTCGGGCAGTGTCCGTGTGACGCTTTTCACGGGACTTCGGGTGACAAAGGGCACAAGCTCTGCCGGGGTACAGTGCGGTAATGTCGCCTCGTTCCGTCGCCGTCATCGCGGGTGCCTGCGCCGCCATCGGAGCCGCCGTTGTTCTCCTCGTCGCCTGGGCGTCGGGCTGGTTGCATAACGAGCGGCGCACGGTCGTCGTCCAGGACGCGCCGCCGGCGCAGGCGACCTCGGCGCCCGTTCGGCCGGCGATCGCCGGCACCTTCGATCCGGCCCGTATCTATGCCGAGCGGTCCGCGGGCGTCGTCACGCTCTATTCCGTCTTCGGTTCAGGCACCAACACGAGTGCCGCGCAGGGGTCCGGCTTCGTCGTCTCGCCCGACGGGCTGATCCTGACGAGCTCGCACGTGATCACGACCGCCGGGACCGGCGGCGGCAACGCGAAGCCGGCGGCCGACGTCTTCGTCGAGTTTCGTGACCGGGACCGCGTGAAGGCCCAGATCGTCGGATGGGACGTCTTCGACGACGTCGGGGTGCTGCGGGTCGACCCGAAGGCGCACTCGCTCACGCCGCTTCCGCTCGGGGACTCCGGCCGGGTGGTGGTCGGTGAGTCGGTCGCGGCGATCGGAAGCCCCTTCGGGAACGAGAACTCCCTGGCGGTCGGTGTCGTCTCGGCGACCCAGCGCTCGATCGAGTCGCTGACCTCTCAGTACAACCTGGTCGACGCGATCCAGGTAGACGCGCCGATCAACCACGGCAGCTCGGGCGGCCCGCTCTTCGATGCCCTGGGCCGCGTGATCGGGATCAACGCGCAAATCCGAACCGACTCAGGCAATGCCGAGGGGGTGGGCTTCGCGGTACCGATCAACGCCGCGCGCCGCTCGATGCGGCAGCTGCTCGTCGGCGGAAAGGTGTCATACGGCTATGTCGGGGTGACGTCCGAGGATCTGACGCCGGGCATCGCGCGGCGCTTCCGGTACCCGGTGCGGTACGGGGCCGTGATCACGACCGTCCGGCCCGACAGCCCGGCCGACCGAGCCGGGCTCCGGGGCGGCTCCGGCGAGCGCGACTTCAACGGTTCGTCGTTCACCTACGGCGGCGACGTCGTCGTCTCGATCGGCGGCCGGCCGGTCCGGAGCGCTGCGGACGTGGTCCGGGCAGTGACCGAACGTTTGCATCCAGGACAGACGGTGACGTTCACGATCATCCGCCGTGGCGAGCGCAGGTCCGTGCCGGTGACGCTGGCAACGCGGCCTCGGAATCCGGACGGCGGGCGGTAGGCGGGGCGGTTGCCTCCGCCTCCGGAGGGTTACCCTCATCGAGTGACCGCGGCGCGCAGGCACCTGACCATCGTCTCCAACCGCGGGCCGGTGAGCTACACGCGCGACGAGGACGGGCGCTCCGCGCGGCGGGGCGGCGGCGGCCTGGTGACCGCGTTGGCGCCGCTCGTCTCGCGGCACGAGGTGACCTGGGTCGCGAACGCGATGACAGACGAGGATCGTGCGGTCGCCGCAGAGGCCGGCGGCACGTTCGACGAGACCGGGCGCGACGGGTCGCCGTACCGGCTCCGCCTTGTCGCCCACGACCGGGCGGACTTCGATCGCTTCTACAACGAGTTCGCGAACCCGGTGCTCTGGTTCCTCCAGCACGAGCTCTGGGATCTGGCGCGCGCTCCCGATCTCCGTGACGCCTGGGAGAGTTACCGGCGAGTGAACGAGACGGTCGCTGAGGCCGTTCTGGACGAGGTTGCGTCCGAGCCTGACGCGCCGGTCTGGTTCCACGACTACCAGCTCTACCTGGCGCCGCCGGTGGTGCGGCTCGCCCGGCCCGACGCCGCGATGTCGCACTTCGTCCACATCCCGTGGCCGGACGCCGCCGGGTGGACCGTGCTTCCCGAACACATGACGCGCGCGATCCACGAAGGCTTGCTCGCGAACGACGTCGTCGGATTCCACACCCACCGTTGGCGCGAGAACTTCCTCGCGTCGGCCGCGGCGGTGCTGGGTGCGGAGGTCGACGCTGAGGCGGGTACCGTCGAGCACGACGGCCGCACGACGCTCGTCACTGCCCATCCGATCTCCGTCGACACCGGCGAGTTCGCCGAGCTCGTCCGCAGCGAGGCGGTGCAGCGGGAGGAGCGCGACGTCGAATCGCTGCGCCGGCATCGCCTGATCGTGCGCGTCGACCGCACCGATCCATCGAAGAACATCGTGCGCGGGTTTCAGGCGTACGGCTTCATGTTCGAGAAGCATCCGGAGCTGCAGGGACACGTCGTCATGCTGGCGCTCCTCGACCCCTCGCGGCAGGACATCCCGCAGTACGCCGCCTACGTCGAGGAAATCCGTGTTGCCGCCGGCGAGGTCAACGACCGGTTCGGGCAGGACGACTGGGAGCCGGTCCTGCTCCATGTGCGCGACGACTTCCCCCGGTCGGTGGCCGCCTACACGCAGTACGACGTGCTGTTCGTGAATCCCGTCTCGGACGGGCTCAACCTGGTCGCGAAAGAGGCTCCGTTGGTGAACGAGCAGGACGGTGTGCTCGTGCTCTCCCGCAACGCGGGCGCCTACGAGGAGCTTGCCCCGTGGGTGGTTGCGGTCGATCCGTTCGACATCGAAGGCCAGGCGGAAGCGCTGCACACCGCGCTGTCGCTTCCCCGGGCCGACCGTCACGCCCGCGCTGAGGCGCTCCGCGACCACGTCCGGAAGCACGACCTCGGCGAGTGGCTCGACCTCCAACTGGCCGATCTCGACCGGGTTTCCACGCTGGCCTAGCTACGATCGCCGTACAATGGCCGACCTCTCGCACGTCGACGAGTCCGGCGACGTTCGCATGGTCGACGTCGGCGGCAAGCCGCTCTCGCGGCGCCGGGCAGTTGCGGCGGCCACCGTCCGGATGGCGCCGGAGACGGCCGAGCGGTTGCGCGAGCTACCCAAAGGCGACGCGCTGGTCACCGCTCAGCTCGCCGGGGTAATGGCGGCGAAGCGCACGGCCGAGCTGATCCCCCTCTGCCATCCCCTCGCGCTTTCGCACGTCGACGTCGCGCTCGAGGTCGGAGACGCTGGAGTCGAGATCACCGCATCGGCAGAGACGACCGCGCAAACCG
>JBKPPY010000101.1:0-6588 GCA_046733845.1 Actinomycetota bacterium
CGTTGCCGGCCAAGACGATGCTCGACACCCAGGCGGCGAAGGACGGCGCCTTCTCCGCCGCCCGCGTCGTGCTCGCGGCCGCCTGAGCTAGCGTCCCTGAAAGCGGGGCTTGCGCTTGTCCGAGAAGGCGGTCATTCCCTCCTTCTGGTCGTCGGTCGCGAACAGCGCCGAGAAGAGGATCGCCTCGTAGGAGAGACCGGTGCCGAGGTCGCCTTGGAGCGAGCGGTTCGCCGCGTCCTTCGCGGCGGAGAGCGCCACCGGGCTCTTCCGAGCCAGCGCCGCGGCGGTCTCGAGCGCTCGGTCGAGGAGCTCCTCGCGGGGATACACCGCGCTGACGAGACCGATGCGATACGCCTCGGCGGCATCGATCGCCCGGCCGGTCAGGATCAGGTCCTTCGCCAACCCGGCGCCCACGACGCGTGCGAGCCTCTGCGTTCCGCCCCAACCGGGGATCACGGCCAGGTTGATCTCGGGCTGCCCGAAGGTCGCGTCCTCCGACGCGTAGCGGATGTCGCACGCGAGGGCGAGCTCGCAGCCCCCGCCGAGCGCCAGACCGTTGACGGCAGCGATCGTCCCCTTCGGCATCGACTCGAGCAACCGGCCGCACTCGTGGCCGAGCATCCCCCAGCCGTGCGCCTCGAGGACGCTCATCGGGGTCATCTCCTTGATGTCGGCCCCGGCCGCGAAGGCGCGGTCGCCCGAGCCGGTGAGCACGACCGCGCGGACGGTCGAGTCGGTCGCAAGCGAGCGCAGCCGGTCACGCAACTCCGTCAGCGTCTCCCGGTCGAGGGCGTTCAGGGCCTCCGGCCGCTCGATGGTCACGACGACGACCGCGTCGTCACGCTGTTCGATGGAGACCGCCATCGCCGGCTAGCGCCCCACCTAGACGGCGACCTTCGAGCGCAGAAAGTCGACGATCTCCGCAGTCGGAGCGCCCGGGGTAAAGACCGCGGCGACGCCCTGGCTCTGCAACGCCTCGGCGTCCTCGGCCGGGATCGTCCCACCGAGGACGACCAGCACGTCGTCGGCACCGTTCGCCCGGAGCCCGTCCAGGATGCGCGGCACGAGCGTCATGTGCGCGCCGGACAGGATCGAGATCCCGACCGCGTCGGCGTCCTCCTGGATCGCCGTCTCGACGATCTGCTCCGGCGTCTGGTGAAGACCGGTGTAGATCACCTCCATGCCCGCGTCGCGCAAGGCTCTGGCGATGATCTTCGCCCCGCGGTCGTGCCCGTCCAGACCGGGCTTGGCGATCACGACTCGAATCCGCCGATCCACGGGGCGCCAGTATACGGGGGTGCGGTTCTCGGTTCCCCGGCCGGACGGCACGTGTACTCTGCCGAACGCCGCAGGCGGCACTCCCACGCCGGCCCCGGCTCAGAAACCGATATGAGACTGACCGTCGTGGGCTGTTCCCCTGCATGGCCGAATCCGGGCGGCGCCCAGTCCGGCTACCTCCTCAACGGCGACGGGACGGTGTTGCTCGACTGCGGCGCCGGCGTCCTCGCCAAGCTCCGGCTCCGCGACAGCTGGCCGCGGGTCGACTCGATCGTCATCTCCCACTGGCACCTCGACCACTGGGGCGATCTCGTTCCCTGGGTCTGGGGCAGCATGTTCGGACTCGGGCGCGAGGCGCCGAAGCCCGAGCTCTGGCTGCCGCCCGGCGGGATCGAGCTGCTAGGGCTGTTCGGCGAGCGGATGGGCACGCCGACGATGTTCTGGAACGCGTTCGAGCTTGCCGAGTTCGCCGAAGGCGAGCCGTTCAAGACGCGGGCCGGACTGACCGTGACCGCGACGGAGGTGCCGCACTACACGATCCAGACGTTCGCCTTCCGGGTCACGAACGGGGCAACAACGCTCGCCTACTCGGGCGACTCCGCTCCCAGCGACACGCTCGTCGAGGTCGCCCGCGACGCCGACCTCTTCGTCTGCGAGGCGACGCTCCTGACCGGGGACAAGGACGCCACTCCGCGCGGGCACCTCTCCGCCGAGGAAGCGATCGCCGCGTTCGACGCGTCGGGTGCGAAGCGGCTGCTGGTCACCCATCGGCCGCAGGAGCTCGACCTCCCGGCCGGATACGAGCGGGCTTACGACGGGCTCGAGCTCGATCTGTAGAGCCGCACGGCGCGGGCGTGGCGGATCCGCCCGCGGACGACCAGGAAGGTGACGACTCCGACGAGTCCGCCGACGATGAGCCCGACGGGGACGAGCAGCCAGATCGCTCCCAGAGCCGCCGTGGGCGGTGTCGCGTTGATCGACCGTGCACGCGGATCGGCGCGTGAAAGCTGGACGCCGCCGGATGGCGCCCAGTACGAGACGAGCCAGTGCGGTGCGGTCGCGGTGCCGTGGTTCTGGAGGGCAATGTCGAAGACCTGCCGGTCGACTCCCGACGCCGGCTTCGGGTAGAAGGCGACCTTCAAGCCGACCTCGTCCGCGTACGAGTAGTTCACGCGCCAGCGAACCGTCTCGACGGCCTTGGCCGGATAGGGGACGATCGGAATCGTCCCGCTCGCCCACTCAGCCCGCGAGGCGCCCTGCCTGAGCCCGCTGGTCGTGATCGGGAACGAGTTGCCGACGTGCTTGCGGAAGACGGCGCTCTCGATGAACTGGACCGCGACCGCCCGGACCTGCCGGCGCTCGGCGTTGGTGAAGACGTCCGTCTTCGGACTCTGCGCGACCAGCCTTGGCTTCCCCGAGAAGTGCTGAGGAACAGAATGGCCGGTATTCGAGAAGTGGATCCCGACGAAAGCGACCGTCCCCGCAACGGCCAGGCACACCGCCAGCCAGGCGCTGCGACGGCGAAAACGACTCGACGCCAGCAGCCTACGCATTCGGCTCAGAATACGCCGACGGGCCGCGATCCGCACGTGTCCGCGCGGGCCGATTCGAGGTCTACGCGCCCGGGTTGTTCGGGATCGTAGGCGTCGAGCGTGGCGCCCACGAGTTGACCACCCAGTGACTCTTCGAGCCTTTGCCGACCTTGACCATCTCCATCGTGAAGATCTGCGACTTCACGTTCTTCGCCACCGGGACGATGATCACCTCGATCAGGGCGTAGTTCTTCTGGGAGATGTCGACCTTGATCGGGGCGAGCTTGATCGGGTCGAGGAAGGGAATCACAGGGATCGTGCCCGTCAGCCACTCCTTGTACGTCATCCCCTGCCGGAGCCCGGGGCCGACGAGGTTCCAAGCCTCCTCGAGGCGCTTGCGCTGGACGGCGGTGAGGATGAACTTGCCCGCGAGCTCCCGCTGCGCTTTCTCGAGCGGGATGTGCTTCCCCGGCTTGGCGACCGTCTGCACCGGCTCGCTGCTGAAGGACTGGGGCTCGGAGTTGCCCGTGTTGCGGAGGAAGACGACGAGGACCGCGGCGATACCGGCGGCAAGGACAAAGGCCGAGACCCAGAGGAGATAACGCTGAGACCGGGGTGACTTCAGGTTCATCGTCGAGGACTGCACGTGACTACTTCTGAGACGGACAAGGTAGCCGCGGAGTTAGAAGACCGGCGTCTCCCGCCAAATCCCCCATACCTCGCGGAGCGCCTCGCACATCTCGCCCATCGTCGCGTATCCCTTGGCGGCCGCAACGATCGGCTCCATCAGGTTGCGGTCGCCGGCGGCGGCCTGTTTGAGCTCGGTGAGAGCGGCCTCGACACGCGCGGAATCGCGGCGCGCCCGGAGCGACCCGACGCGCTCGATCTGCTTGCGCTCGAGCTCCGGGTCGATGCGGAGGATCGGGATCGGCTCGTCCTGGTCGAGCTCGTAGTGGTTCACGGCGACCACGATGCGCTCCTCGGCCTCGACCTCGGCCTGATAACGGAACGAGGCCTCGGCGATTTCTCGCTGGAAGAAGTTGTCGCGGATCGCGGCGACCACGCCGCCGAGCTCGTCGATCCGGCGGAAGTAGTCGTACGCCTCCTGCTCGAGCCGGTTGGTCAGATCTTCGAGGTAGTAGCTGTCGCCGAGCGGGTCGATCACCCGGGCGACGCCCGTCTCGTGGGCGATCACCTGCTGGGTGCGCAGCGCGAGCAGCGCAGCCTCCTCGGTCGGCAGGGCCAGCGCTTCGTCGAACGAGTTCGTGTGCAGCGACTGCGTGCCGCCCAGGACTGCGGCGAGCGCCTCGATCGCGGTGCGGACGATGTTCACGCGCGGCTGCTGCGCGGTCAGCGACACACCGGCGGTCTGGGTGTGGAAGCGCATCAGCCAGGAGCGCGGATTCTTCGCGCCGTAGCGGTCACGAAGCTCACGCGCCCAGATCCGCCGCGCCGCGCGGTACTTGGCGATCTCCTCGAAGAAGTCGATGTGCGCGTTGAAGAAGAACGAGAGCCGGGGAGCGAAGTCGTCCACGTCCAGCCCGCGTTCGATTGCCGCCTCGACGTAAGCGAACCCGTCGGCCAGCGTGAAGGCCAGCTCCTGGGCCGCGGTCGAGCCCGCCTCGCGGATGTGGTAGCCGGAGATCGAGACCGGGTGCATCCGCGGCAGCTCGGCCGCGCACCACTCGATCATGTCCACCACCAGCCGCATCGACGGCTCGGGCGGGAAGATGTACTCCTTCTGCGCGATGTACTCCTTGAGGATGTCCGTCTGCACGGTTCCCCGTAGCTGGCCGCGCGGGACGCCCTGCTCGTCGCCGACGCAGACGTAGAACGCGAGCAGGATCGCGGCCGGCGAGTTGATCGTCATCGAGGTCGAGACCTGGCCGAGCGGAATCCCCTCGAAAAGCGTCTCCATGTCCTCCAGCGAGTCGATCGCCACCCCCTCACGGCCGACCTCGCCGAGCGAGCGCGGGTGGTCAGAGTCGTAGCCCATCAACGTGGGCATGTCGAACGCCGTCGACAACCCGGTCTGGCCGTGCTCGAGCAGGTAGCGGAACCGCTCGTTCGTCTCCGCCGCCGTCCCGAACCCCGCGAATTGACGCATCGTCCACAGCCGCCCGCGGTACATCGACGGGTAGACGCCGCGCGTGAACGGGTACTCCCCGGGCGCGCCGAGGTCGCGCTCGTAGTCGATCTCGACGTTCCCGGGCGTGTAGAGCGGCTCGACCGGCAGGCCGGAGATCGTCGAGTGCAGCTCCTCGCGATCGGGGCGGCTGTCGAGGCCCGCCGTGTCCTCAGTCGTAGCCATTGCTGCGAATTGTGCCGGTTCGCTAGGCGGCCGGCCTTCCGCGGAGCAGGTACCACACCTCGGCCGCGACGACGGTCACGGCGGAGGTGGCGATCTGGACGCCGATCAGCTCCGACGGCCTTCCGTGGAGAACGGCGAAGGCGACCAGCTGAGCCACCTGGATCGCGACCAGCACGAGCGCGAAGCGGGCCCGAGCGAGCGAGAGGAAGTGGTACAGGTAGACGGTCGCGAGCGCGTACAGCAGCATGGCGAGCGAAAGTGGGCCGAGCCAGGGGACCGCGGCGGCGTACTTCGTTCCGAAGATGTGGTCGACGATCGGGTCGGCGAACGCCCAGAGGATCGCGGTCAGCGCGGCGCCCAGGACAGCGACGACCCCGAGGCCGGCCAGCAGATGCTGCCGCTCCCGCTCCGGGTCGCGTAGCGTCGCCACGCGCGGGAAGAGAACGGTGACCACGCCGATCGGCAGCAGCAGCTGGACGCGGGCACAGACGGACGCCACACCGTAGGCGCCGGCAGTGTTGTCCGGAAAGGCGAGGTTCGCGACGAGGACGTCCACGGTCGCGAGCGCCATGAGGACGGTCAGCCCGGTCGCCGCCGCGGCATTGGGGAGCGTTGCCAGCCGCCGGCGGCCCGCCCGCTCGGCGTCGTGCCAGAGATCGCGAAGGGGCAGGAACGTGACCCCGAGGGTCAGCGCAGTCGCCGCCGCGACGCCGGCCATCACGGCGGTTGCATCGCCGCCGGCCAGCCCGATCGCCAGCCCCGCCGCAAAGCGGGTGCCGGCGAACGCGAGCTGAGCAAGGCCGAAGACGAGAAAGAGGCGGGCGCCGAGCAGGCCGCCCCAGACGGCCGGGATGATCAGCGCAAAGGCGATCGTGGCCGTGGTCGCGAACGTCGCGCCTGCGTCGCTCTGACCGGCGGCCGCCATCACCGTCGCGACGATCGCTCCGACGAGCAGGACGCACAGCGCCCAGGGGACGAGTCCGCGCACGGTGTCGCGGAGCGCGGCACCTGCCCGTCCGCGGCGGTTGGCGTCCAGCTCGAGCGCCACCTCGCGGGCCACGCTGGCTTGGAAGGCAAGTGGCGGCACGGCCGCGATCAAAGTGATCACGACCAGCGCAACCAGCACCGAGTACTCCCCCGGCGAGAGCACGCGGGCAAGCGCGATTTGGAAGAGCGCGTTCAGTCCGTTGGCGGCGAACGTCGCCACACCGACGAACAGCCCTGCGCCGAACAGTGCCCGCGCCGGGGCCTTCGGGTTTACGGTCGTCCGCGCTTCCACGCTCGCCATTGTCCGTGTCGCGGCGGCGCTCCTCGTCTTCTTCAGGGACAGCCCCCTGCGGGGACAGTCCCTAGTCTCGGGAGTTACCGGGGCGCCAGAGCGGCTCCGTCTCGCCTGCGTTCGCCGTCCGGGCGAGGATGAACAGCAGATCCGAGAGACGGTTCAGGTACCGGAGCGCGAGCGGATTC
>JBKPPY010000102.1:0-5199 GCA_046733845.1 Actinomycetota bacterium
GCGCTCGCCCGCCCCGACGACCACAGCGGTCGGGCGTTCGTGGCTCACTCGTGCCTTCCGAAATGCGCGGTAGAACTTTGCATGCGAGACGAAAGTGCATTCTCGTCTAGCCTGAGCCGATGGGCCGGGAGTTGCGCTTCGGTATCTGTACCGATCAGAACCTGCCGTTCGAGACCCTCGTCGAGCGCTGGCAGTACTTCGAGCGGCTCGGGTTCGACAGCGTCTGGGATTGCGACCACTTCAATCAGCCGAGCCGTCCGGACGGGCCGTACTTCGAGGCCTGGACGCTGCTTGCCGCGCTCGCCGGGCGGACGCAGCGCATCCGGATCGGCGTGCTGGTGAGCTCGAACACCTTCCGCCATCCCGCGCTCATCGCCCAGCAGGCCGTCACCCTCGACCACATCTCGAACGGGCGGCTCGAGCTCGGCCTCGGCGCCGGCTGGTTCGTTCCGGAGCACGAGCGGTTCGGGCTCCCGTTCCCGCCGCCGGGTGAGCGCGTCGGCCGGTTCCGCGAGGCGGTCGAGATCGTCGACAGCCTCCTCCGCAACGAGACGACGACGTTCGAGGGTCGGCACTACCGGCTCGCCGACGCCTACGTCCGACCGGCGCCCGTCCAAACGCCACGGCCGCCGCTGACCCTCGGCGCGCACCGGCCGCGGATGCTGCGGATCTGCGCCCAGTACGCCGACAGCTGGAACTCGTTCGGGACGGTCGACGAGATGCGTCAACGGAACGAGATCCTCGACGAGTCCTGCGCGGCGATCGGCCGTGACCCGCGCGAGATCAGGCGTTCGTTCTATGGCTGGGCCTCACAGATGAGCGAGCAGGGACTACCCGACCCCTGGCAGAGCACCGGCGCATTCGAGGACGTCGTCGGGCGCTACCTCGAAGTCGGCATCGACGAGTTCGTCATCGACCAGCCCCGGCCCGAGCAGTTCGCGGTCCTGGAGCAGGTGGCGACGGACGTCGTGCCGAGGCTGCGCGGCGGAGGCCCCGGCCACCGGCACGACTAGCATCCGGGCGTGGCCCTCGCGGACGACTTACGAGACTGCCGCGTTGACGTTCACTATCGGGGCTCCCTGCGTCCTTGCATCGCACTCGCCCATCGCACCCCGGGAACGAATACTCATTACGTCAGGACCTCTTAGTCGCCTGGCGCGATGAGGCGCTTCTCGCGAGCCAGGTGCGCCGGCCAGTCGAGGCGATCCATCCCCGAGAACCGAAGGTAGGCGCCGAGCGCGTCGCGCATTGCTTCGACGAAGCCGTCGACGCGCCGTGCGGAGAAGCCCTCCTCCCACCAGAGACCAAGCACCTCAACGCGCCCGCCGTCCCGGTCGATGCGCGGCTCGAACCGGCCGACGAAGCGCGCGCCGAAGAGGATCGGAAGCACATACCAGCCGAAACGGCGCTTCGCGGGCGGGTGGAAGAGGTCCCAGACGTAGTCGAATCCGAACAGGGACGCGAGCAGCGCTCGATCCCAAACGAGTGGGTCGAAGGGTGAGAGGAACGCGACCGACGGCGCAGACTCGGGCGGGTCATCGAGCAGCTGAACCTCGTCCTCGAGCACGAATCGCTTCCCGCGAACGCCCTCGACGTCGACGCCGACGAGAGCACCACTCTCGATCAACTGCTCGCGCAAAGCCGTTCGACCGGGATGACCCGGCCACTCGGCGGTCGGCTTCGCGGGGCCGAGACTGCCGAAGACGTCGCCGCCGGAGCTCGCCCCGAGCAGGCCGTGCGCGCGGTAGCGCGAAAGCATCTTGTGCCGGAGCTGCTCTTCGAGTGGCACGTCGCGTCGGAGAATCGCCGCCGGAACAAGCCGTTCCAGCAGGTCGTAATACCTGCGGCTGCCCTCTCGTCGCGCGAGCCCGAGAAGCCCGGTGTACGCGTAGGCCTCGAGTACCGCCCGGACGACGTTCGCCTGCGCTCCGAACCAGTCCGTGTGCGCGCCGTGTCGACGCTCGAAATCGAGCGACGACAGAGGCCCATCCGCGCGGATCCGTTCGAGGACGTGCTTCGCGACCTCGGGATTCTCCTCGAGAACACTCCGTTGTTTTGGGCTCCACGGCGCCCTGAACCACGGGTACTCGCTGATTGCCACGAATGAGAGGCCCTTGTTCACCGCCTCGAAGATCTCGCGGCGTTCGTAGAGGGCGTTGCACCACGCCGGTTCGTATTCGGCGACGCGCGCGTGCAGGACGAGGTCGTGGCTGCGGCCGGCGACGGCAATGGGGTCGAATTGGAGCGACCCGAACCTCGCGAAGAACCGCCGCACAGCGTCGATGCCCCCGTTGAGCGACCGAGCCGGCGAGAGCAGGTGACGTGCGACCAGAAAACGCCGAGCAACCTCGGCCGTGACCCTCACTTCTCGAACGTCGCAATGAGCGCGTCGGCGACGACTTTCAGGGGCCGGCCGGCCAGCTGGGACGCCCGCCGGAGCCGCTCGAACGCCTCCTGCTCGGTCAGGCCCTCCTTCGCCATCAGCAGCCCCTTCGCGCGCTCGATCGACTTGCGCGCGGCGAGGGCCTCGGACAGCGACTCTGCCTCGTCCCGCAGCGCAGCGAGCTCCTCGTGCCGGGCGCGCGCGGTCCTGATAGCGGGCAGGAGGTCCGCCTCGCGGAACGGTTTGACCAGATAGCCGAACACGCCCGCCTCGACCGCCCGCGAGACGAGCTCGTCCTGGCCGTACGCCGTGAGCATCACGATCGGGATCGGGTGTTCCTCGAGAATGCGTCTGGCCGCCTCGATCCCGTCGAGCCTCGGCATCTTCACGTCGAGAATCGCCAGCTCCGGGTCCGTCGACGTCGCCAGCTCGACCGCCTCCAGACCGTCCTTGGCCTCGGCGCACACCTCGAAGCCGGCGTTCTCGAGCAGCTCGCGCAGGTCGAGCCGGATGATCGTCTCGTCCTCGGCGATCAGGATCCGCACGTGACGAGTTTAGGGCTCGAACCGCAGCATGCCCTCCGGGACGAGCCACGTGAACACTTCAGCCGCCGCAGGTCCGGTACGAGGCGACCCGTGCAGCGCGGCCGATCGTCGCCGCCGCGCGCGCTCGCGCGCGACTGATCAGGCCGGAAAGACGACCTCCGCCCGGAGGCCGCCGTCGTCGCTCAGCGAGAGCGTCCCCCCGAGCTCGTCGCGGACGAGTGCCTCGACGATCGAGAGGCCGGTCCCCTGCGCCGCACCGTCGATTCCGCCCCCATCGTCCGCAATCGCCAACACGACGTCGCCGTTCCGCTCGGCGAGCTCGATCCGCACTAAGCGCCCCCCGTGCTCGAGGGCGTTCTGGAACAGCTCGGAGAAGACGAGCGCGAGGGCGGTCGCGCGATTTCCGGCGAGGGAGACCGGCGCAAGCGACGACGCCACCTCCTTGTCGCCGGCAAGCCCCTGCACGAGCATCGCGCGCAGCCGTTCGAGCAGGTCGCCGAGATCGACGCTCTCGTCCCGGCGCTCGGTGAGCACCTCGTGGACGGCCGCGATTGCGAGGATTCGGTTGACGGAATCCTCGAGCGCCCGCCGCGCATCGACCTGATCGCCGCGGGCCTGGAGGCGCAGAAGCGACGCGACGGTCTGGAGGTTGTTCTTCACCCGGTGGTGGATCTCCTGAGCGAGGACCCCGCGCATGACCGCCCGACCGTGCTCGAGCGCAACCGCGGCGTGGTGCGCGATCGACGCGAGCAGCTGCTGTTCCTCGTCCGTGAACGGCGAGTCGCGGTCGGCGACCAGCTCCCCGATCTGCCGGCGCTTCCAACGCAGCGGCGTTCGCACCGCGAACTCGCCTGCCCTTCCCTCCGGCCAGGCGATCTTGCCGTCCTCGAGGACGAGCGCAGCCCCGGTCGCCGACACGGCGTCCATCGTCGTCTTGACGATCGCCTCGAGGGACTCCTCGAGGTAGAGCGACTCGGAAACGGCCTCCGAGATCCGCGCGAGCGCCTCGAGTTCCTCCACCCGGCGCTGTGCCTGGGCGTAGAGCTTCGCGTGCTCGATCGACTGGGCTACCTGGGCCGCAATCGCCAGCAGGAGGTCGATCTCCGCCTCCGAGAACTCGCGCGGCTCCCGCGTCCGCACGTTCAGCGCTCCTTCGAGCTTCTCGCGCGCGACGATCGGGACCGCGAGGATCGACTCGTACTCCTCTTCCGGCAGGTTCGGGAACGGCTTGAACCGAGGATCGAGATGGGCTTGCGCGGGGATCATCACGGGCCGCCGCTCCGCGGCGGCGACGCCCGTGATCCCCTCTCCCGGACGCATCCTCGGGCGGCGCGTCATCTCCTCGACCGACGATCCGTGCGTGGCGCGCAGCACGAGCTCTCCGGCGCTCTCGTCGTAGAGGTAGACGAAACACGCCTCGGTGTGGAGCGCCTCCGCGACGTTGGTCGCGACGAGCTCCAGCACCTCCTGGAGGTCGAGCGTCGAGTTGACCGCGGCGATCGTCTCCGTCAGGAGGCGCAGGTGCCGCTCGGGGACGTCCACCGACCGATTGTAGGCGGCGAATTCTCCCTGGAGAGGAATCGCGCCGCGACCGCCGAACTGCCGCGGTTAGGTGCTTAACCGAATCCTTACGGATCCCGTTTTTTTCGCTCGCAACCGGGGAATAGCGTTCTCACGGTGAGCTCCGCGGCTGCAGCGATGGACCTGACGTCGACCACGGGGTACTTGGTCGCAGATGCGCGCGGACGCGTGATTGGCCGGGTCGAGGCACCGATGTACGGCACCTCCCCGGACGTCCCCGACGCGCTCGCCGTGCGGTCCGGCTTCCTGCGGCGCCGCCGGCTTGTCCCGGCGGATGCGATCAGCGCGATCGACGGGCGGAGCGGCGTGATCGGCCTGCGCCTCGTGCGCGAGTCGATCCAGAGCTTCGGCTAGATCTTCGTAGGTGTCGGGAGGAACGCGGAGGGGCGCTTCCTCCTTGACTGGTCCGCCCGCGAGCCTCGGGCTGTTCTAGAATAGATCCAACGCCTCGCCAGCCTGCGGCGGCGAGGCTGACTGACGGCCGACTGCGAGCTGCGCTCATCCGCAGCTCGTGGTCGTTTTTGAAGCAAGTTTCGTCGCCGCGACCGACATGGCGGGCGCGGCCCACAACCGCTTGCCGTGAGCAGAGTGCTCAGGGAGGGGGGCTCACGGGGGGAACCGGCCGTTCCCGCCGTACATTAACGCCAGGCGTCGATCGAGACGGTCGGCCCGACCTCGGTCGCCCGGAAC
>JBKPPY010000103.1:0-5095 GCA_046733845.1 Actinomycetota bacterium
GCGAGGATGGCAAGCCCGCGCCTGCTCATCCTCGCCTCCCTACCGTTCCTCTACAGCGGATCGCAGCGGGCTGTCCCGGCCGCGAAGTCGAGCGGGTCGCCGCGCGACTTGAGCGGTGTGAACGAGGCGAACGTCGTGAAGTCCGTCGAGAACACGGCCTGGAAGCCGTTGCTCAGACGGGCCGGCCCGTTGCCGGCGAGCGAGAAGTGGTCGTTCATGATCCCCGTAAACACTCCGGGACTCCCCGCGTCCGAGACGTTGAAGCTGTTGCTGTAGTCGAAGACGTATGTGTTCCCGTCCTGATCGACTGCAGCCCCGGTCGCGTGCGAGGTGTTGTGGATCCGCGTGACCCCGCCGTTCGTCTTCACGACGGTGATCGACTTCTCGGTCCCGGATCCGGTCAGGGTCGTCCCGGGTGCCAGCTCCGAGCACGTCGCCGACGTGATGACGAAGCTGACCGGGAACGTGGCGGCCGTCGCCCCTCCTCCGCCCGCACCTGCGGGCCCGGCGACGAGCGCGAACGCGGCGATCGACACAGCCGCAATGGCAAAGCGCCTCACTCCGACTCCTCCTCTCCCCGAGTTGGACGTCGTAGCCGCAGGAACGTGCGCTGCGGCGGGACCGTAACGCTTGCCACAAGCGTTTACAAGGTCTCACGCATTGCCAGCTCGATCACACGTTGTTGCCGAACGCCGCGCAGAGGGACGGCCGGTTGATACCCATTGCTTGGTACTGCCCGGTATAGACAGACAACAAGGGAGGTTGACATGTCCACGACCGCCTCAGGCCCCTCAACCGTTACCGAGTACGAAGCCGAGCAGGTCGCGCGCGCCAACGCGACCACGGCGACACCCGTCGTCTTCGTCCACGGGCTCTGGCTGAAGAAGGAGTCGAAGAATGCGGGCGTGACCGAGTACACGGAGGTGAAAGGGCGGGGACACTCGCTCACGATCGACGAGGGGTGGCGCGACGTCGCCGACACGGCGCTCACATTCGTGCAACGGTTCGCCTAGATGAGCGCTCAAGGCTGCACGCACCTCGACCAAATCCAGGTGACGGCGCTCCCGGAGTCGATCGCCGGCTGCGAGGAATGCCTGAAGACCGGCGACCGTTGGCTCCATCTGCGGATGTGCGAGACCTGCGGGAAGATCGGGTGCTGCGACTCGTCGCCGAACCGGCACGCGTCGAGGCATGCGCACGAGGAGGGGCATCCGATCGCCCGCTCCGCTGAGCCCGGCGAGGACTGGAGCTGGTGCTACGTGGACGAGGTCGCCTTCGTGGTCGAATGACCGCGCCCCCGCCGCTTCCTTATCCGGACTGGGAGCCGGCGAAGGAGACACTCCACCTCTGGGTGCAGATCGTCGGCAAGGTCAAGCTGGCCTCGTCGCCGCCGAAGAACCACTGGTGGCACGTGCCGCTCTACCTGGACGTGCACGGGCTGACCACCCGCCTGCTGCACGGCCGGAAGGGTGACGCCTTCGAGATCCGCTTCGATTTCGTCGGCCACCGGCTCGTGGTCGAGACCGCAGCGGCGGAGGAGTCCTTCCCGCTCGCCGACGGACTCTCCGTGGCGGAGTTCGACGAGCATCTGCACGCAGCGCTCCGCCGGCTCGGCGTCGATGTCCCGATCGTCGAGCACCCGTTCGGGGTCCCGGTGACCACCCCCTTCCCTGAGGACCGCGAGCATGCGTCCTACGACCCGGAGGCGGTGGAGCGCTTCTGGCGCGTGCTCGACTGGACCGGCGAGGTGCTCGAGGAGTTCGCCGGCTGGTTCTGCGGCAAGCAGAGTCCCGTGCACCTGTTCTGGCACTCCTTCGACCTCGCGCTGACGCGGTTCAGCGGACGACGGGCGCCGCCGCCGCCCGACGCCGACCCGGTCACGCAGGAGGCCTACGGGGCCGAACTGGTGTCCTTCGGGTTCTGGGCCGGCGACGCCAATGTGCGCGAGCCGGCGTACTACTCCTACACCTCGCCGGAGCCGCCCGGGCTGCGCGACCGGTCGCTGGCTCCGGCCGGGCAGGTGCGCTGGATCGAGCTCGGCGGGGGGTCGCTCGCGATCCTCGCCTACGAGGCCGTGCGCACGGCCGCCGACCCGAGGGCGACGCTGCTCGAGTTCCTCGAGGGCGCCTACGAGGCAGGCGCCGACGCCGCCGGCTGGGACCGGAGCGAGCTCGCCTCGTCCTGGTGCCCCCCGCTGCCGTGAGCCAACGGCAGCGTTTGACGCTCGTCGCGGCGATCCTCGGCTCGGGCGTGGCGCTGCTCGACGGGACGATCGTCAACGTCGCGCTGCCCTCGATCGAGCAGGACCTCGGCGGCGGGCTGAGCGGCCAGCAGTGGGTCGCGAACGCCTACCTGCTGGTGCTCGGCTCGATGATCCTGATCGGCGGCTCACTCGGCGACATCTACGGCGAGCGGCTCATCTTCACGATCGGCGTCGCGGCGTTCGGCGTCTTCTCGGTCCTATGCGCGATCGCGCCGACGATCGAGGTGCTGATCGCCGCCCGGGCCCTCCAGGGCGCGGCCGGCGCGCTGCTCACACCGAGCTCCCTTGCGATCATCGTCGCCGCCTTCCCGCTCGGGCAGCGGACGGCGGCGGTGGGTGCCTGGACCGCGTGGAGCGGCATCGCCGCGATCATCGGTCCCCTGCTCGGGGGCCTGATCGTCGACAACACCTCGTGGCGTTGGGTGTTCGCGATCAACGTGCCGCCGGTCATTGCGACGATCGCACTCGTGCTCGCCGCCGTCCCGCCGACCCCGCGGGCCGAGGGTCGCCGGGTCGACTTCGCCGGAGCGCTCCTCTGTGTCCTCGGCCTCGGTGGATTCGTCTTCGGCCTGATCGAGCAGCCGAACTACGGCTGGTCGAGTCCCGTGATCTGGGTGCCGCTCGTTGCCGGAGTCGGCCTCTTCGCGCTCTTCCTCCTCCACGAGCGGCGGACGCACGACCCGATGCTGAAGCTCGAGCTGTTCTCCCGCCGGAACTTCGCGTTCGCGAACGCGGAGACCCTGGTCGTCTACGGGGGCATCGCGATCCTCTTCTTCTTCCTCGTTATCTACCTCCAGGAGGTGGCGGGCTACTCGGCGGTCAAGAGCGGGCTGACGACGTTGCCGGTGACGATCATGATGTTCCTCTTATCCCGCCGCTTCGGCGCGCTGGCCGACCGGCACGGGCCAAGGCTGTTCATGGGCGGCGGACCGCTGATCGCAGCGGCCGGGATCCTGCTTCTGCTGCGCGTCGGGATGCATCCGTCGTACCTCGTCGACCTCCTCCCCGCCCTCCTCGTCTTCTCCTTCGGGCTGGCGGTCACGGTCGCACCGTTGACCGCGACCGTGCTCGCCGACGCGGACGAGACCGACGCGGGGATCGCTTCGGCGATCAACAACGCGATCGCGCGCGTCGCCGGCCTGGTCGGAGTCGCGGTGATCGGCGTCGTCGTGGCCGGGACGCTGACGGGCGACACGTTCGCGCCGAACGACGAGTCCGTACGGGCTTTCCACCAGGCAATGGCGATCTGCGCCGCGCTTGTCGCCGCCGGCGGGGTCGCCGGACTATTCGGGATCGTCAACCCGCGCCGCGAGGTGAAGGCGAGCGGGTGTCCCGGCGGTCAGTTCAGCGGCGCGCCTGAACCCGCCGCCGACGCGCGCGGCTAGCGTAGGTACGTGGCCGCGCACGAGATCGCCGTCTGGTCGGACTACCTCTGACCGTTCTGCCGGATCGGCCAGGGGCTGGCCGACTGGATACAGGAGCGGTTCGACGCGACGGTCGAGTGGCTGCCGTTCGATCTCCATCCTGAGTATCCGCCCGAGGGCGTTCCCCGGAATCCGGAGCGGGCGGCCCACGCTGCGCAGCTCTTCGCGTCCCACGGTCTCGCCTACAACCCGCCGCCCGTCGCTCCGCGCTCGCTCGACGCTCAGCGGCTCGGCGAACATGCTCGCTCGCAGGGGCTCTACGTGCCGTACTTCGAGCGGACGATGGACGCCTACTGGGCCGAGGGACAGAACATCGGCGACCGCGACGTTCTGCGGGCCCTCGCGGGCGAGGTGGGCGTCGAGGGCGCCGACGAGGTGCTCGCCTCCGACGAGTACGCGGACGTCGTCCGGCGGTCGACCGCTGACGCCCATTCGATCGGGGTCAACGGGATCCCGGCATTCCTGCTCGACCGGCGCCTGCTCGTCCTCGGCGCCCACCCGCGCGAGGCGTTCGAGCGGGCCTTCGAGCAGCTCGATGACGAGCACGGAAAGGGACAGGTCTGACAGACCTGTCCCCGGTTCCGTTCCAGCTCGGGAAGGCGTATGCTCGCCGTCTGCGGAGCCCTCGCGAGGTCGCTTTCGTTTGTATAGTGACCCCAGGACAACGGCACCAAGGAGGCAACATGGCTCTTACGATCGGGGACACGGCACCCGACTTCCACGCCCAGACGACCGAAGGCGAAATCGACTTCCACGACTGGATCGGGGACTCGTGGGCCGTGCTCTTCTCGCATCCGAAGGACTTCACCCCGGTATGCACGACCGAGCTCGGATACATGGCCAAGGTCAAGCCCGAGTTCGACAAGCGTGGCGTGAAGATCATCGGGATCTCCATCGATTCGACCGGCGACCACGAAGCGTGGTCCAAGGACATCGAGGAGACCCAGGGCGCAGCGCCCAACTACCCGATCATCGGCGACGCGGACTTCAGCGTCGCCAAGCTGTACGGGATGCTGCCCGCCGACGTCTCGGGCGACCCGAAGGCGCGGACGCCCGCCGACAACCAGACGGTGCGCAACGTCTTCGTCATCGGGCCCGACAAGAAGGTGAAGCTCGTCCTGGTCTACCCGATGACGACCGGCCGCAATTTCGACGAGGTCATCCGGGTGATCGACTCGCTCCAGCTCACGGCGAACCACAAGGTGTCGACGCCGGTGAACTGGAAGCAGGGCGAGGACGTGATCATCGCCGGCTCCGTCTCGAACGACGAGGCGAAGGAGATCTTCGGCGACTGGGACGAGCCCAAGCCGTACATCCGCATCGTCCCCCAGCCTCGCGAGCGGGTGAGCGTCTAGCCGCGGTCGTATCCGTAACGGAGGCGGGCTCTGCCCGCCTCCGCGTCCTAAGG
>JBKPPY010000104.1:0-8365 GCA_046733845.1 Actinomycetota bacterium
GTGACACCTCGCGACCTCGATCTCCTCGCGGTCGGAGTCGGCCCGGGAAGCTTCACCGGCGTGCGGATCGGTCTGGCCGCTGCCCGGGGCTTGGCACTCGCACTCGACCTGCCGGTCGCGGGCGTCTCGACTCTCGATGCCCTGGCAGCCGGTGCTCCGGGGGCGGTGCCGGTGATCGACGCGCGCCGGGGCGAGGTCTTCGTCGTTCGCTCGGGACATGTCAGGGGTCTGACCCCAGACATGGTCGCAGTGGACCCGGGGCGAACGTACGTAGGCGACGGGGCCGTGCGGTACCGGGCGGTGATCGAGGCAGCCGGCGGAGTCGTGCCGCCCGACAACAGCGACGTGCACGTCCCCCGGGCGCGCTTCCACGCTCGGCTCGCGGGAGAGGGCGGATCGGCCGAGGCGGTCGAGCCCATCTACGTCCGTGCCCCCGACGCGGACAAGGCGCTCGCGTGATCGAGATTCGGCGCCTCCAGCTCCGCGACCTGACGGCGATCGAGACGATCGAGCGGAACGCCTACCCGACCCCCTGGTCGCGCTCGATGTTCGCCGGCGAGCTCTCGAAGCCGGCATCGGTCTGCCTTGGCGCCTTCGAGGAGGAGGTCCTGGTCGGGTACCTGATCACCTCCCGCTATGTCGACGCCTGGCACGTAATGAACGTCGCGGTCGCACCCAACCGCCAACGCCGTGGGATCGCCTCGGCGCTCCTCGGCCGGCTCTTCGAGCTGACCGCCGACGACGACCGGCGCGGCTACACGCTCGAGGTGCGTGTCTCGAACGCTGGCGCGATCGCCCTGTACGAAGGGCTCGGCTTCGAGCAGCGCGGCGTCCGGCGCGGCTACTACACGGACAACCGCGAGGACGCCTTGATCATGTGGAGAGATCCTGCGGTTCGCGACTCGGTCGCCGGGTGATACTGGGGCTGGAGACCTCCTGCGACGAGACGGCCGCCGCCGTGATCACGCCCGACGGCGAGATCCGCTCGAACGTGGTCGCCTCACAGTCCGAGCTGCACGCCCGGTACGGCGGCGTCGTACCGGAGGTTGCCTCGCGGCGTCATCTCGAGCTCGTCTCGCCGGTCGTGCGTGAGGCGCTCGACCAGGCCGGCGTCACCCTCGAGGACGTCGACTGCGTCGGTGTGACCCGCGGGCCCGGGCTGATCGGCGCGCTCCTGGTCGGCCTCGCCGCCGCCAAGGGACTCGCCTGGGGCGCGGGCCTGCCGCTCGTCCCGGTCGACCACCTGCACGGACACGTCGCGTCCCTCTATCTCGAGCCCGAGCCGGTCGAGCCGCCGTTCCTCTGCCTGCTCGCGAGCGGCGGACACACGCTGCTGCTCGACGTCCAGGACCAGGCGGGGTTCCGCGTGGTGGCCACGACCCTCGACGACGCCGCAGGGGAGGCGTTCGACAAGGGCGCTCGCCTCCTCGGCCTCGGCTATCCGGGCGGCGCCGCGATCGACCGGCTCGCCCGCGAGGGCGACTCCGGCGCGTACGACTTCCCGGTCGCGCGCGTGCCGGAGTTCGACTTCTCCTTCTCGGGACTGAAGACCGCCCTGCTCTACACCGTCCGCGAGCTCGCTCCGCAGGAGCTGGAGGAACGACGTGCCGACCTTGCCGCCTCGTACCAGCGCGCGATCGTCCGCGCGCTCGTCGGCAGGACACTCGAGGCAGCGGACACGCTCGGATTCGAGCGGATCACGATCGTGGGTGGGGTCGCCGCCAACTCCGAGCTGCGCGCGTCACTGCCGGAGGCTGCTGCCGCGCCGCTCGAGCTTTGCACGGACAATGCCGCGATGATCGCGTCTGCGGCGCGTTTCGTCGAGCCTGCCGCCGATCCCCTACGCCTCGACGCCTATGCGGTGGCGTAGCGGCATCGGGGTCGCCGTGCTGGCGGGGATCGTCGCCGCCGCTGTACTCGTCGTCCCCGCCGGGAGCGGCCGCACGCCGGAACCGGCACCGTCACGACTCGCCGCCGCGGCCGGATGGAACGGGCTGGTTGGCGGCCCGCGTGCCTCCGTCGGCACGGGCCAGCGCGTCCTCGTCGTTCTCACCGCCTTCTCGCTCGCCGACCGCGTCGAGCGCGCCGGCGGTCTGGCCACCGAGGCCGAGGAGCGCCGCTGGACGTCTGCGGCCGCGGCCGCGCAGGAGCAATTCATCTCGAACCTGGGACAGGCGGGCGTCCTCGTCCGGCCCGAGTTCCGCTTCACCCGCACGCTGAACGGCTTCTCGGCGGTCCTCGACCCGCGCGCGATCGCGCTGCTCGAACGGATGCCCGGCGTGAAGGGCGTCTATCCCGTACGGGTCGCATACCCCGCCGGCATCTCGCCCAAGAGCCTGCGACACGCCGCGGCGCTCGCTCCTCGCCCCGGGGCCCGCCTTGCCGGTATCGCCGGTCACGGAGTAACGATCGCGTTGCTTGACACAGGCGTCGACACCAGAACGCCGTACCTCCACGGGCATGTGCTGCCCGGTCTCGACATCGTCGGCAGCGCCCCCGACGCGGAGGCGCAGGCGAAGCCGACCGACCCGTCCGCGCTCGAGCAGCACGGCACCGAAATGGCGGGGCTGCTCGTCGGAGGCGGCGGGCCTGGAAACCTCGCCGGGGTCGCGCCGGCCGCAACGGTTCTCCCGATCCGCGTCGCCGGCTGGCAAGCGGATGCCGCCGGTGGCTACACGATCTACGCCCGCAGCGACCAGCTGATCGCAGGCCTGGAACGTGCGGTCGACCCCGACCGGAACGGCGACGCGCACGACGGTGCCCGGATTGCGCTGGTGCCGCTCGTCGAGCCGTTCGCCGCCTTCGCCGACGACCCCCTGGCGCGTGCGGTCGAGGGTGCGCTCAGGCTGGACACTCTCGTCGTCGCCGCCGCGGGGAACGACGGTCCGGCCGGACCCGCCTTCGGCAGCGTCGGTGGCCCGGCGGGAGCTCCGTCCGCCGTCGCGGTCGGAGCCGCCGACGCCGGCCGCACGGTCACCGACGTGCGGGTCGTCGTCAGGACCGGACTCAGCGTCCTGTTCGACCGGCTCGTGCCACTGGTCGGCGCCAGGGCTCCAGCCAGAACGCTCGTACTCGCTCCGACCTCGGCCCGCTTGGGGACGTTCTTCCGTCACGGGCTCTCGCGCGTGGTCGGCCGCGCCGCGGTTGCGCCTGCCGGCGACGACCCGGCGGCAGTCGCCCGCGCAGCGGCGGCCGCCGGCGCGGCCGCGGTGATCCTGCACGGCCGTCCGGTGGCGCCCGGTTCGATCGCGCTCGACGACAAGGTCGGAGTGCCCGTGATCACGCTCCCCGACCAGACGGTGCGGTCGCTCCTCACCGAGTCGGACGGCATGATCGTGCTGGCCGCGCCGCGATCTAACGGCCGGGCAGAGAGCCAGGTTGCGCCGTTCAGCTCATGGGGTCTGGCGTTCGACGGCGGGATCAAGCCGGACCTGCTCGCCCCCGGTGTCGGCCTGGCGACGGTCGAGCCGGGCGTTGCCTCCGACGGAGGCTCGATCTTCGGCACGGTCAGCGGCTCGAGCGTCGCTTCGGCGGTCGTCGCCGGCGGCGCGGCGCTTCTCTCCGAGGCGCGGCCGGAGGCGGGAGCCGCCGCACTGCGCGAGCTGCTCGTCGGTGGTGCGAGACCGATCGCCGAGGCGCCGGTCGCGGCCCAGGGAGCCGGCGTCCTCGACGTCGGCCGCTCCGCGTCGCTCGAGCTCGTTGCCGACCCTCCGTCGGTGACGTTCGGGCGCGGAACGCGGGAAGGCTGGCGAGGAGAGGGCGTCGTACGGCTCCGGAACGTCTCCGGCCGGCAGCTGACCGTGTACGTCTCCCCGGGTGACCAGGCCCACGCCCCGGTGCGGTTCAGCGTCAGCCCGAAGCGCCTTGTCATCGAGCCCGGTGCAATCGGGAGGGTGGTCCTGCGCACACCGCCGATCACGATCGCCCAGGGCGAGGCCGTCTCCGGATCACTGACCGCAACGCCGCTGGCCGGCATGCCGATTCACGTGCCTTGGGCGGTCGTCCTCCGCCCGGCCCGCGCGCTGCTCGGTCCGCTGACGCTGTCGCAACCGTCGTTCAAGCCGTCGGAGTCGAAGCCCACGGTCGTGGTCGTCCGCGCCGGCCGTGTGCTGCGCTCGGCCGAGGGCAATACCGTCGTGCCGGTGCTCAGGCTCGACGTCGAGCTCTGGACCGAGAACGGGAAGCGACTCGGCTTGCTCACCCGCCTGCGCGACCTCCTGCCCGGCCGGTACGCGATCGGACTGACCGGGCGCGGACCCGGCGGCAAGGTGCTTCGGCGCGGCGCCTACCGGCTGCGGGTGTTCGCCTGGCCCACCGGCGGCGGCGCTCCTACAGTGAGATCGATCCGATTCAAGATCCGGTGAAGTTCAGCGACGCGAAGGAGTGATCGTGACCGCAGTCGACGAATCCGTCTCGCATCTTCGCGAGAACCCCTACGAGATCGCGCAGGACCAGCTTCGGAAGGTCGCGCGAGCGTTCAGCATCGACGACAACCTCGTCAACGTCCTCTCGAGGTGCAAGAAGGCGGTCATCGTCTCCATCCCGGTGACGATGGACGACGGCCGGATCGAGGTGTTCGAGGGGTACCGCGTCACCCACAACGTCGCGCGAGGACCGTCGAAAGGTGGAATCCGCTACCACCCCGACGTCACCCTCGACGAAGTGCGTGCGCTCTCGATGTGGATGACCTGGAAGTGCTCGCTGATGGGGATCCCGTTCGGCGGCGCCAAGGGCGGCGTGCAGTGCAACCCGAAGCGGCTCTCCGTCCGCGAGCTCGAGGGAATGACCCGCCGCTACACGTCCGAGATCATCAACGAGATCGGGCCGGAGAAGGACATCCCGGCTCCGGACGTCGGCACCAGCCCGCGCGAGATGGCGTGGATCTTCGACACCTACTCGATGAACAAGGGGCACTCGGTGCTGGGGGTCGTCACCGGCAAGCCTCTCACCGTCGGCGGCTCGCTCGGTCGGCTCGAGGCGACCGCCCGCGGCGGCGTCTTCTGCACGCTGGCGGCGATGGCGCGGCTGGGGATGCAGCCCGCGGAGCAGCGGGTGGTCGTCCAGGGCTTCGGCAACGTCGGCAGCTACTACGCACTCTTCATGCAGCGCGAGGGTGCGAACGTGATCGCGATCTCGGACACGAGCGGCGGCTACTACAACGCGAACGGGATCGACATTCCTTCGGCGATCGCGCACAAGCAGGAGCGGGGAACGCTGAAGGGCCTCGCCGGGGTGGAGGCGATCACGAACGACGAGCTGCTGCTCCTCGAGTGCGACGTCCTCGCGCCGTGCGGCCTCGAGCAGGTGCTCACGGAGGACAACGCCGACCGGGTCAGGGCGAAGATCGTCTGCGAGGGCGCGAACGGTCCGACCACACCGGCCGCGGACGAGATCCTCGAGGAACGGGGCATCGTCGTCCTTCCCGACGTGCTCGCGAACGCGGGCGGCGTCGTCGTCTCCTACTTCGAATGGGTGCAAGGCCTGCAGGAGTACTTCTGGAAGGAGGACGAGGTCAACGCCAAACTCAAGGCGATCGTCGACAAGGCCTTCGAGGAGACCTGGCAGGTCCACGAGGCGCGCGGCGTGAGCATGCGGCTCGGCGCGTACGGGCTCGCCGTCCAGCGCGTCGCCGAGGCGACGATCACGCGGGGCCTTTATCCCTAGCAGCACGGGGGAACCCATGGTTCCCCCGTGGCCCCCCTCCTTTCGCGCGCGCCTGTCTCATCTCTCGTGGGCTCCCGCCGGGCAAAGCCCGGCTCCGCCCGCAGGCGACCATCTCTAGTCGAACGGTATGAAGTCGTGACGCAGGTGGTCGTCTACTACGCGAAGGATTGTCACCTCTGCGAGCGCGCGCGAAGCACGCTCGCGGAGCTCGGCCGCGAGCACGAGTTCGAGCTGCGCGAGGTCGACATCGGCGGCGACCCCGAGCTCGAAGCGACGTACCGCGAGTGGCTGCCGGTGATCGAGATCGACGGTCGCCGGGCCTTCGTCTACTACCTGGACACGGCCGCGTTTCTCCGTCGAATCGACGCACAAAGTCAGGCCTGAAAATCGACTGACGCAGCCTGCGAAGCCGACTGGCAGAATGGCAGCGGTGTTACAAACAGCGACTCAAGGAGTGGGCGTGACGGATCGGTTGACCGTCGGTGTCGCCGCGCGGCTGAGCCGGTATCTCCAGGTGCTCACGCAGGCGAAGAAGATGGGGAAGGAGCGCATCTCTTCCCAGGAGATGTCCGACTACACGAACATCAACGCGACGCAGATCCGCCGCGACCTCTCCGCCTTCGGCAAGTTCGGAAAGCGTGGGGTGGGCTACAACATCGACAGCCTGCTCGGTGAGATCCGCAAGATCCTGCGGACGCAAGGCCAGCACAACATCGCCCTCATCGGCGCCGGCCGTCTCGGCCAGGCGATCGCCAGCTCTCCGATCTTCGCCGAGCACGGGATCAACATCGCCGCGGTCTTCGACCGCGACCCCGAGGTGGTCGGCAACCGCGCAGGCCACGTCGACGTTCAGCCGTACGGGGACCTCAAGCCGGCCGTCCGGGACAAGAACATCATCGTCGGGGTGCTGGCCGTTCCGGCCGCATCGGCCCAGGCCGTCGCGGACGATTTGGTCGACGCCGGCGTGAAGATCATCTTCAACTACAGCGAGGGGCTGCTCGACGTCCCCGGCGACGTGCAGGTGCACACGTCGAACCCGGCGGTCGAGCTTCTTCACGCGCTGTACTTCCATCTGGCCTAGGCTGCCCGCCTACGTGCGGGTGCCGTCACCTTGTTGCCGCTCAGGGCCGCGACCGACATGGCGGGCGCGGCCGGGAGACGTATGCCGACAGCAGGCGACGCGAGCGAAGCGAGCGAGCGAAGGAGAGGGCCCGCGGGAGAACCATGGGTTCTCCCGCGTCTAGACGTGCGGATCTTGCTGTGGCACGGGTACCTGCTCGAGGGGACTGGGTCGAACATCTACACGCGCGCGATCGCGCGCGAATGGAGCCGCGCCGGCCACGACGTGGTCGTCTTCTGCCAGGATCCCGCGCCTGAGCGATGGGACCTCGCGGGCGCCGAGGTTGTCCGTCCCGAGATCGGCGGCCGCCTGCCCGTCTTCGTGATCGATCGGTACGAGGGGCTCGAGCCGGTCCTGCTCCAGGACATGACCGCGGCGGAGCGGGAACGGTACGTCGCGCTGAACGCAGCGGCTCTGCGCGAGCACCTGCCCGCCGACGTCGTCTTCGCGAACCACGTGCTGATGGGCGCGCCGGTCGCCGCCGCGTCCGCGGTCCGCTTCGGCGTCAAGGCCCACGGCTCCGAGCTCGAGTACTCGATGCGCGGCAACGCCGAGCTCGAGGCATGGGCGGCGGCGTCGCTCCGCACAGCGGAGGCGGTATTCGTCGGTTCGGCGCACATCCGCAGAGTGCTCGAGGAGGTCGTCGGCCCGGTCGAGCGCGTCTACGAAGTCCCGCCGGGAGTCGACGTCGACACGTTCGTCCTCCGCCCCCGTGACGAGGCGCTGTCGGAGCTGCTCCGCGAGTGCCGGCAGGACCCGCCGAACCCCCGCAACCGCCAGGAGCGGTTCCCCGACGAGGGCAACGAGCAGCGGCTGGCCGATTTCATGGACGGCGACACGCCGACCGTCCTCTACTTCGGGAAGCTGCTCTACAACAAGGGCGTCCACGTGCTGCTGGAAGCGATGCACGGCGTCGACGCGCGGACAGTCGTGGTCGGCTTCGGCGACTACCGTCAGGAGCTCGAGCGGCTCGCTCCGCCGCGAACGCTCTTTACCGGGCCGCTCGGACACCGTCACCTGGTCAATCTCATCCCGCTGGCCGACGTCGCGGTCGTCCCGTCGATCTTCCCCGAGGCGTTCGGCATGGTCGCCGCGGAGGCCGCCGCCGCGGGCACCCCGCCGCTCGTTGCCCGTCATTCCGGCCTGGAGGAGATCGCGATCGGCCTGGAGGAGGGCTACCCGGCCGAGCTCCGCCACCTGACCAGCTTCCAGACCGGTGACTCGCTCGACCTCGCGGACAAGCTCCACGAGTTGCTCGCCCTGCCGGCCGAGCGACGTCGCGCTCTGGGCGAGTCGGCCCGTCGGGTGGCCGAGCAGAAGTGGTCGTGGGCGGGCGTCGCGGAGCGCCTCCTCCAACCCTTCCAACCGTTGTAACTCAGAGGCCGCGACCGACATGGCGGGCGCGGCTAAGGGCGGTTTGCCGGCGGCAGGCGACGCGGGCGAAGCGAGCGAGCGAAGGAGAGGGCGCGCGGGAGAACCACGGGTTCTCCCGCGGTAACTTGGCCTGCAGGCCGCCGCCGAATACCCTGTCGCTTCCATGGGGGAAGCGCAGAAGGTGCCGTACGACGAGCTGATCAGGAA